>NZ_JAUORR010000002.1:0-394881 GCF_030547945.1 Photobacterium sp. 1_MG-2023
ATGGTTGAAAATCTGTACACAAATCGAGAAAGGTACACTCATTGGCTCCCTTGCTGCCATTCAATCGGCCTTGCCACCCTTGAAACGACAGCGGAAAACGGGATTACTCATTCCGTAAAGCAGCTCAGATCAGCCAGAATCCCCAACAAATCATGCCTTGCTCCACGCAACAATAGTCTCACTCGCCTTTAAATCAAGCGGGATAAAAGCAGCCTGATGATTGATTTAAAAATCAATTCAATTACGCTTCCCATAAGCTTCAAACAGTGTTTCCGTTGGGCCTCACGGAGTCTAAAACCTCCTGTTGTTTAATATGACTGTCCCAGTACGCATTACTCTAGTGCGACTGTCCAACTAAGAGGTTAACCTGACTGTCCCAATTGAATCACAAGCACCTGTTATCCCTTAATGTGACTGTCCGAATATGGAATATTATGGAATATGGAAGGTGGAAGGTGAAAAACAGCAATCTGTCTTCGGAACGAAAGACAGATGCCATACCAAAGATAATTAACCTGCAACGTCGTAGGTTTTTCGCCAGACTCTCACTTGCTTCACTTCTGAAGCATCACCAAAGAAAGTGAAAGCATATTTTCTCGCAGCTTCATTCGGCACGATAAATTCAATCTGCTGCCAGCTTGCCAGCGTGTGGGAAAAACCTTCTTTATCAATGGTCAGCAAAACGCCTTCCCCGCTCAGGCCGGTAATTTTCACCGGCTTTTGGTGGCGATTCTTAAAACTGAGTTCAACAACCGTTTGATTGGAATCGGTTTTGGGAGACACGCTCATCAAATCAATGTCGATATACGCCAGTGTCTCTTCTTCATTCGTTACAACAACCGAGCCATCCGAACTTTCTGTCGAACTTCTGCCTTCTTTGAACCCTTCCGTGACACCACTTGAGACTTCCTTGGTCAACTTTACCAGCCCCTTGGTCATATCAATGATCGTCTCTTTGACCTCGGCTTGTGCATTTGTTGCTGAGAGTCCGAGCAGGATCATGAATGCTATTTTTTTCATTGTGCTTTACCCCTTGAAGGCCAACTGACATACATCATTTTTCACTCAACCAGTACCAGAGCGCCGCCGAAGCAACGATGACAAATACCAGTCCTGAATATCCCATGGCAGAATGCGACAGATCTACATCGATAATGAAACTAAGATCGAATCATAAATCGGTCCTTTTGCCCAAGGATTCCTATCAGGAATATCCTTGTCAGATACAGAGAAGCACACATGAAAATGTAGAAGCCGCCAATAAAAATCATTTATGAACATTGTATTTTTATAATATGCAAATCTAATTTTTACTAAAAATGTTGACTGGTTTTTATAAAAAACAACCATCAAACCTTGTCATAACATTGTCAAATATAAAATTAAATGTATAATCAGCGCGCTTTTTATCGCTTTTATTAATTGGATATATCATGCAAGTATTGAAAACTCTGATTGTTGCGAGTGCAGCACTGACTGCTGTAGGTTGTTCTACCATTCTGACCGATGAAAACCAGCGTATTAACGTTGTTTCTTCTTCTGATCAGAAATTCACCGTAGAAGTTGATGGCATCGAGCAAACTGCACCGGGCATCATCACTGTGAAAAAAGAAAACAAAAACAAAACTCTGAAAGTCACTTCTGCTAAGTGTGAACAACAAATCGCACTGAACAAAGAAGTAGAACCAACTTTCTTCGTCAACATTCTGTCTGGCGGTGCTTTCGGTTCAACGACCGACTTCGCTTCTGAAAAAATGTGGCGTTACCAGGACACCCTGCAAATCAACTGTAACTAAGTTTTAGTATCCATGCAGTTTGATACACAACTGATGTTGAGAAGCCTCTTGGGGGCTTCTTTTTTTTGGTTCTCCGGCATCCAGCCGACACTGGCCGGTTCAGCGGTGTCCTCCGGTATAATCAGTGGTAACACGGCTGCCATTGCCCAGTTTTCCGCACTGCTCCATGTGAGTGACCATTCACTGAACATTCAAGACGACGATTTTTATTTCTCGTCGGATCCAACAAACATTCAGGCTGAGATTGAAGCCAATTTAGCGCAACTGACCAACCCTGAACATACTCAGGATTACGTCTGCCGATTTCCGGCCAGAGCCCAATGGCTGTCTGAACACAATACACACGTTTCGCCGCCTGACTTTTCCCGCTGCCCGGATCTGCAGGTATTTTTAGACGCTGTTTCCGCAAAAAATATCAGCCTGACCTATGCTTCAGAAAATCTGATGAGCCCGAGCAGTTTCATGGGCCACACATTTCTCAAACTCAGCGATAATGAAAACGATCCCGGCCATGCTGTTTCTTTTTTTACCGAAGTCGATGGATTCAACTTACCCAAAATCATGTTCGATTCTCTGGTCGTCGGCAAAGAAGGCTACTTTATTGTCTCGCCCTACCGGGAAAGCCTGAGTTTTTATAAAAATATCGAAGGCAGAAACGTTTTTGAATATCAGCTGGCAATATCAGAGAAAAACAAACAGCTGATCCAATTACACTTATGGGAATTAAAAGACACCCAAATTGATTATTTTTTCCACAACCAAAATTGCGCCTCCATTACGCTGAATATACTGGCGATTGCCCATCCGGATTTGATGGAACACCGCCGGGACTGGCTGAGTCCGTTAGATATGATCCAACTCGCCCAGCAGCATCACATGATTCAGCACACCAGCATTACCCCTTCAACGGGCTGGAAATTACGGGCCTATGGTGCATCTCAACAAGATGAAACCAAACAGTCGCTGCTCACGCAGCTTAGTGCCGGTCATCTGGAAACCCGCTTCAACGCCCCCCAGATTCCTGCTGGCGAGCAATTCCTGACCTGGGAGTTCGCGCAGGCCATGAACCAGTATTTGCTGGAAAATGAAGACATCTCCCCGGAGATCTTTGCCGAAAACACCGCAAAGCTGACAGCCTATGACACAGAATTTGCATCGTACGCTGTTGATTTGAGTGAATTCAAAAATCCCATCAACCGGAACAAAGATGCACAATGGCACCTCGGCACCCGATGGTCTAGCACGGGCGAACCGCATCTCACCGCAACCTGGCTGCCAGCTTCACATACGCTGACGGATGATAACCGCAATGCATTCAGCGAATCCTCACTGGAACTGATGAAAATTTCGGTCAGTGCGGATCAAAACAGTTTCAATCTCGACAACTTCACCCTGTACGGCATCCAGAGCTATCTGCCTTATGATCCGCTGTTTGGCGGGCTGTCCGGCAAGTTTTCGATTCAGTGGGATCGCGGCACGGATTTTACTGAGCGGGAGAACAAACGATTCTTTTTCTCTGGTGGCTTGGGGCTGAGTTATCCCATCAATCACGCCATGTTGGCTTACGCCACTACTGATACTGAACTGTCATTCAATACAGACATCGCCTGGGGTGCAATCGGTGTCGATATTGGCCTCATCAGCTATTTCCGGCATGACGTGAAAATGAACCTGTCGGCGAACACCGTCTGGAACCAGTACGCCAGCAGCAATTTCAGACATCAGTCTGCCGTCACACTGTCCTATCTGGGGTTTGCAGACAGTGCCGTCGATCTGCAGGCGCAATACAGTGAAATGGATGGACTTCGTGAAGGCCAGCTCCGGGCGTTTTATCGGCATTATTACTGATCAGTTTGATTGAATGGATCATCAATCGACCATCATTGATACCATGCGAAAAATTAATACCAAGGCTTATTTCGGCGATGCAACCCGCCCCGATCTGCTCCATACCGCAGGGATTGAACAAGCCGCCATGGTCGTGGTTGCCATGGATAACCCGGAAAGCAGCATCATGCTGGTCAGACACATCAAACAAAGCTATCCGCAAGTAAAAGTACTTGCCCGGGCCTATGACCGGGGCCACAGTTACCGGCTTCGTCAGGCAGGTGCTGATGTGATTGAATCTGAAACCTATCATTCAGCACTGGAAATCGGTGCCGCAGCCCTGCGGGAACTGGGTTATCCACCCCGCCTGGCCCAGCAGCAGAAAACCGCCTACAAGCGGGTTGATGACGAACTGTCATCCAGTCTGTATGAAGCCTGGCTGGGAGAATCCAGAGAAGGCGAGCGATTCGACAATAACTACCTCAAACTCTTTATGCAGTTTGAAGACCGTATCCATGAAGAAATGGCATTTGAGCGTTCGAATCATGATCAGCCAAAGTCGTAATGCTCCGCTTAACCTGTCGTTGAACCCAAGTTTCTGCATCTCCCAAAGATGCAGAAGCGACCATTCATGCTGAATTAAGCGGTGATGTGTCTGTTGAAAAAACCTGAAATTTCACGCGACCAATCGGATGGATTTTCAAGCTGAACGGCATGACCACTACCGACTTCACAATACTCACAGTCTTTTATTCTGCTCGCAACGACCTGTACCATATGTAAAGGAATCAGCGTATCGTATGCCATTCCAATCACCAGCGTTCTCGCATGAATCTTTTCCAGATAATGACGAATATCAACATTCAGTCCTAACTCGATTCTGATGGGGGTATTGGGTGGGCTTTCACGCTTGCAGATTTTCTCAATCATTTCTTCTCCCATGCCTGAGAGAAAACCAGGACTCAGAACATGACTCAGTCCAAAGGATGTAGACAACTGAGTATCCGATTCTTCTAACGCCTTCCATGTCCGAAACATCAATTGATGTCTCGGATCACCAGAGTCACACCATGGCGCACTCAGAATCAGTCGGTTCACATATGCCGGATAGCTGCCCGCAAGCGCCGCCGCGACGACTGCACCAAGGGAATGTCCAACCAGATCAACTTTATCGACTTCACAGCTTTCTAATATTGCGACCACTTGATCGACTAACGTTTCAATCGAAATCCCATCACAAGGAAGCGTCGAATCTCCACAGCCAGCATAATCCGGAATGATGACTTTTCGGTTCAGACTGAACTCAGGGTGAATGCGCCCAAAACTGGACTCGCCGTCGCTGTTTGTACCGTGTAAGAAAACCAGAGGCGGCAAAGTGTCTTCTCTCGTGTCGTCGGGAATATAGATTTGATACGAAACGGTTGAATGAGATAACTTGACTGTTCGTTTCATAATTCTTCCTGATATATCGATTTCATTAGCACATCCGTTTCAATCTGGCCGCACTATAAAAATATTTCGCCTCAGGTTCAATAGCCTTAAAAACAATTAGTTATCTATCAATAGACTTTGTCTTGCTCACCAGACAGTCATCAGCCTGGAAACTGGTTTCATTGCACCAACCAAGCATTTTTCTGACCGTTTACCCGATTCAAATAAACAGGCATAGTCTGACACTCTGGCATCAATCATCTGAAAGAAGGGTCCATGACACTACCGCCACGCTCAATCTTAGATTTAGCGCCTGTTGTTGAAGGCGCCGATTTCTCGACTACTTATGCGCGCTCCCTCTCGTTAGCGCAACATGCCGAACAATGGGGTTACAAGCGATTCTGGCTGGCGGAACACCACAATATGCCGGATATCGCCAGTGCTGCGACATCAGTGTTGATCAGCCATATCGGGGCACAAACGTCCTCGATTCGTCTGGGATCTGGCGGGATCATGCTGCCCAACCATGCGCCGCTGGTGATTGCCGAGCAATTCGGCACGCTGGAAGCGCTGTATCCGGGGCGGATTGATCTGGGACTGGGCCGTGCGCCGGGCACCGACTACCCGACCATGCATGCGCTGCGACGGGATCCGGAACGCATGGATCCGAATTTTGATGAGCTGTTGGAAGAACTGGCATTCTTCATGGGGCCAGTTTCTCCGCATCAGCCCGTCAAAGCCTATCCGGGCAACAATTCAGCGGTTCCTATCTGGCTGCTGGGCTCAAGTACCTACAGTGCCCGGCTGGCCGGGATCAAAGGTTTGCCGTTCGCTTTCGCATCCCACTTCGCGCCGGATGCCATGATGCGCGCTATTCAAATCTATCGTGAACATTTCCAGCCTTCTGAGCAGTTGGCAAAACCCTATGTGATGATCGGTGTGAACATCATTGTGGCTGAAACCAATGAGGAAGCGCAATATCTGGGCACCACGGAAAAGCAGAAGTTTCTCAATATGATCCGCGGCGTTCAGGGTAAAATCCCGCCACCGGTCTGGAGCATGGAATCGGTATGGCTACCCCATGAAAAGTACCAGATCGAGAAACAGCTGCGGGAATCCATTCATGGTGATCAGGACACTGTCAGAACCCGATTGGCGGAGCTGACAGAAAGGACGCAGGCCGATGAGATTATGGCCAATGCCCTGATCTTTGATCAGGAGAAAAAGCTGCGCTCCTATGAGTTGCTGGCAGCGCTGTAATCATGACCGGGAGTCGTGGCACTCCCGGTTTTTTTATACCGCCTGCGTCGCTTTTCTGAAGACCGGCAATCTTGGCAACAGCAGCCCCAGAATCACAATCACGATACCGGCAAGCTGAAGCAGGGTGACCGATTGCCCCATCAGGAAGGCCGTCAGCACCGCAAAAACCGGTACGAAATTAAAGAAAAGAGCGGCTGTCTGCGACCCCAGTTCCCGGACACCATTCAGCCACAACAGATATCCTGCCACCGTGCCAAAGACACCAATATAAACCACTTCAGTCATGCCGATGGCAGAACTACTGAACAGCTCTGCAAACGGGTGGACTTCCGGCGTGGCCAGACACATCAGCCCAATCACAGTCGCACCACTGAGCATGCCGACAAACGTGTATGGGATAACCGGCATCCAGCGGCTAATGCCCTGACTGCAGTAAGTGTAAAAACTCCAGGCAAACATGCCGCAGAAAATCATTTTATCGCCCTGATTGAATTGCATGTTGAGCAACGCGTCCAAGTGCCCGTTGGTGATCACCACCAGCACGCCCGATAAACTGACCACCAAACTGAGGCATTGCAGCCTGGTCGGCAAAGTACGCATCGCGACACAGGCAATGAGTGCAGTCGTCAGCGGGCTGAGCGCCATGATCAGCGAACCATTGGTTGCCGCCGTATATTCCAGCCCGGTAAAGAGTCCGAGGTTCAGGCCGCCGACCCCCACTGCGCTGACCGCAACAACCCAAATCCATTGCCTGACAGTTAACACAAACCGCTCCGCCCCCATGATCAGAATATAGAGCGCCAGACAGGCCGCTGCGATGGTAAAACGCCAGAAGACCAGTGTAAGTGCATGTACTTCATTCAGAGCATGTTTGCCAATCGGAAAGCAACTGCCCCAAAAGAAGGTACATAAAATGAGCAGAGCCACAGCTTTCAGTGGTGAAGATGAATCCATCAGAACTCCAGATGACTTGTCAGAAGATAACCGCTAGTCTATTGGTTTCAATATCTGAATAAACAAGCAATTTCAGAACGGTAGATACCAAAAATGAAATCTAACTATTCCCTGGACGATCTGCGCTGCTTTTGTACCGTTGCCCGGATGGGCAGCTTTAAAACCGCTGCAGAGCAGTTAGGCATGCCACTGTCCACGCTCAGCCGACGCATCCGCCAGCTGGAAACGGATCTTCAATTGCGGCTACTGAACCGCGACGCCCACCGTGTGTCGCTCACCCATACCGGCCAGCAGTATTTTGAGCGCTCCGGCGCGCTGTTCGATGAATTAAGCGACATCGGGGAAGACTTGCACCGGGATAAGCATGAACCCCAAGGGAAAATCCGGATCAGTGCACCCATCAATGCAGGCTCCCAGTTTTTACGGACCATCTTTTTTGACTTCCTGCAGCAATATCCGGATATCCAGCTCGACCTGCAATTTTCCAATACCCTGATCGATATTGAAGCACAGGCAATGGATGTTGTGTTCCGGGTTGGCAGCCCTGTGGTGGAAAACTGGATTGCACGCCCGCTGAAAGACATCCATTTTATTGTCTGCGGACACCCGGATGATCCGGTTCAGGCCATCACGCATCCAGAGATGCTGAGCGAACATCCGTCGATTGTCTGCCACCCGATGTCAACCTGGCAATTGGTCCATCCGAAAAGCGGTCTGGAATATGACCACCAGCCCGCCAAAGGGTTACGGCTGGAAGTCGATGAAATCCGGATGCTGACCCATGCCATTCAGTCGGGCCTGGGGATTGGTTACATCCCGGATTATTTTGCCGTGCCCATGATTAAACAGGGTGAGCTCAGCCGTGTCCTGCCCGACTGGCAAAGTCAACCCAGAACGCTGTTCATGCTCTATCGCGATCGGGATCATCTGCCCATGCGGGTCCGGCTTTTTGTGGCATTTGTGATGGAAAGATTTGCGGCTATGTCCGACAGTAAATAGAAATCTGGCCACACACCGCCTCATGGCGAAGCCGTGTGCGGCCTGTTCTCTGCCGGGTCAGAAGATCATGTTTTGGACGCCCGTGGCTTCCTGGAAATCACTCAGACATGGCACCTGTTGCCCGATCATTTCCTCCGGGCAATCCGCTCTGGATTCCGTCCGTGGCCACAAGGGCTGTCCCGTCTGCTCCGACAAGGGCTGTCCCGTCTGCTCCGGGCTGTCAGATTCCGACAGCCGTGCTAAGGCTGTCGTATCAAAGAGCTGGGTCCAGACGTCCTCTTCCTGCGTTTGCACCACCTGAGTCACTTGGAACAGCCGCTCAGGAGACAGGGCACACTGAACCGCCGTGGTCAGGCTGACCACACTGCACAGCATGATGCCCATCAGGGGTTCCTGCCAGTCATTCATCCGATCGCCTCTTGAACCGTTTTCTGAACAGATTCCTGAACTGTTGCCACTTCGGTGGACTCGGTGGCTGTGTCAGACCGTGTCTGTCCCCGCTTCGCCGAAATACCACCCCGAAGGCGGTCTCCAAATCGGTTTAAAGTCATCATCAGGCAATCCTCTCTGACGTTGCTGGGCTGAAATCGAAAAATGCAATATCGTGACCGAACCACTGCACCGGGTTCGGATTTCACCTTGTCATTCTATGTTCCATTCAGCATATTGATATTGTCGAAAGCTCGGAGATGATTGCCTATTTCTACAAAACAAGAAATTCTCCCATTGAATCAAGGCGCTTTCACGCTCAGGTTCACACACAAGAAATGATGACCAACTCCCCCTTCCGACAAGCACCTTGCCTGTTTCTACACAATCCTTGCCTATTCCTCCGAACGGTATCTTTCCATAAAACGCTGACCGAAAGCTTGCCTTATACTCTATTGTCGCATGAGGGATAAACAAAGTGAGCGACGGCATGACAGCGATCCAAGAAGAATTAATCCATCTGGTGAATCGGCATATTGATGGGCCGGGACTGACCGACACAGTCCTGCCGGAATTGAAGCTGATGCACAGCACCGAAAACAGTGCCTGCTCCCCGACGATTTACAGTCCGATGTTGTGCTTACTGGTGCAGGGTGAGAAACGCATTACGGCTGGCGCACGTGAACTGATGCTGAACGCCGGGGATTTTTTGCTGGTGCCTGTGATGATGCCAGTGGTCGGCGAAATTCTGCGAGCCTCTGAAGAACAGCCTTACATTGGCATCAGCATTGCGCTGGATCTCAAAGAACTGACCGATTTGCTGATTGCAATGAAAGAGCAGCCTGAGGCCATCATCAAATGTCCCTACTGCATCAGAACCGTGGCTTCTGATGAAGACATGCTGTTGGTGTTCAAACGCTTTCTGAGCCTGCTCGACCATCCGGAAGACATTGCGATTATGCTGCCACTGCTCAAACGGGAGCTCATGTATCGGCTGCTCAAAAGCCCGGCAGGCGTACAGCTTCGCCAGTTCCTGCTTCGGGACACGCAGGCCAACCGCATCAGCAAAGTTGTTGAAATGATTCAGCAGCGATACCGGGAACCCATCCGGGTGCAGGAGCTGGCCGATATGGTGCACATGAGCCAGTCTTCCCTGTTCAACGCCTTCAAAGCGGTAACATCCATGACGCCGTTGCAGTTTCAGAAACAGCTTCGCCTCAATGAAGCCCGCCGGATCATGCTGCAAGACGGCCTTGATGCTTCCGCCGCCAGCTATCGGGTCGGCTATGAAAGCCCGTCCCACTTCAACCGGGAATACAGCCGCCTGTTTGGCATCCCGCCCATGACAGACATCAGCCGCCTGCGAGGTCACAAGCCGCAGATGGAAGACTGGATTTAATCCAAGCGCCTGACCGGAGCAATTCAGACAAACTGATTGTTCCGGTCTCTCACCGCCTTATCTTCCACTCTCCAACCTCTGAGTCACAACCTGCGCTATCCGGACTTATGATTCGGGCAGAATCAGTTTTCAATCAACACGTATCCTTTGAAAGTCACACACTCACCACGCCCCATAGACAAAGGACACATCAGCCATAAAATACTTACAAATCAGAACAACACCCAATAAATCCTCAATATATACAGGCATATAGACTAAATTTTTCTTGTCTGTACAGATCACAAACTAAACATATCGATCTACATCATTATATGAAACAAATATATTATGAGTGCGTTTGATTATGATTTTAATTCTTATTTGAGGTAAAACGGTGTCTGAGCAATTATTTAAAATCGAGATATCGCCCAGCACGCTATCAATTATCACGACATACCAGTGCACAGCTGCTTGTGCTGATTGCTGTTTCGAATGCAGTCCTTCCATCACAAAATCATTAAGTTACGCTGAGATGAGTCAGTTTATTGATGATGCGATTCAGGAGCATCCTTCTATTCGTCTCGTCGTTTTTACTGGCGGCGAATGCTTCATGCTGAAGGACAAGCTCTTGTCATTAATTGCCAAGTGCACTCAACTTGGGCTAGCAACTCACTGTGTGACCAACGGCTACTGGGCGAAACGACCAGAGAAAGCCATGGAGTATGCACAAAAACTGAATCAGGCCGGTGTAAATGAGATCAATCTGAGTACTGGCCTTGATCACCAGCAGTGGGTTTCAGAAAACACCATTATGAATGCGGTCACAGCGCTCGTGAGTCAATCTATTTTCACCTTAGTGACACTGGAAACCGATACTCAAACATCGGATTGCTTTGAGTCTTTTCACACCAACCCGAAAATTAAACAATTGCAGGGAAACAATTTATTTGAACTCAGAGTGAACTCATGGATGAATTTTCATGAGACAAGCGAAGTACGCGCGCTTGTCACTCAGGTCATTGGACTCGAAAAAGGTTGCGATAATTTATTTGATGTCATGGTTGCAACGCCCGATAAATAAATTACAGCCTGTTGCGGATTAACTGTCTCTCATATTCACGAAATGAAGTTATCACACATTCAGGACATCGGCAGTTACAAACGAGAACAGGAACATGATTTTTAAAACTCTGGATCAAAATTGATGGTCCTTACAACATTCTGAAAAAACTAATAGGAGATCGTCATGAACGCTTAGATAAAATCACACATCCATGTCAGGCTTGCGAAATAATCCATAATGAGCCAGACATGAGAGAACGACTCATCGAAATATACCCCGACAATATTGTTCGTGTATTAAATACTTATAACCTAATAAAAGTGACCCAAGAATATTTATGAAAAAAGCAAATAAGTTTACAACCTATGGTGTTATAGGAACTTTGGCGATCCCGTCTATTCCAGTCTCTGCTTTAAATTCAGAACCTGATTCAGAAAGAATTTTCGGCAAGCCGAGAAGTATCTTATCCGCGACTGAAAATGGTCATCTTACTCCCAGACTCAAAATTGAGCTGAGAAAGTCTCATCTTCCTCAAGCAGTCTGGGCTGACAAATGAAGAAATCTGAATCAAGAGCAGCAATTGATGCGGCCCTCAACCTTGGTTTAATCACCATCCCAGAGGGTGAATATGATCAAGTCATGGCAGCTATGAATCGGATTATACAAAAGCAATATGAGGTATTACAATGACCTACCCTATTGATGCCAATATATCTACAATTTTCATTCTCAGTGTTATTTTTATTGGGGGAGCAATTTTAAGCCTGACACCCGGATTAAACTGGATCACAATCTCTGTGGCCATCTTGATACTGGCATTTTATGCTATTTCAATGCTGCAAATTCTGACATCTAAAGTTGAGATTCAAGATAATCAACTTTATGTCGGCGGTAAAATCTGGAAATACCAAACGCTGCTCGAAAACATTGGGTCCATTGAAAGCCAGGAAAATTACAATTCAAACATTTCCATTCGTTATAGAGCCAATGGTATCAGTTTATTTGGATACAATGTGGGAAGCTTCAGAAGTAAAAACGGCGAAAAAGTTTTTATGATGACTAATAAAAAACCTTATGCTGTTGTCTCCCTGAAAGAAGGAAAATATAAATACATCATTATTTCTGCTGATGCCGAAAATTTAAAACGCTTAAAATCATTATCGTTTTAAAACACAACTCTATTGTTGACAAAGACAGTGGCAGATAAAACTGCCATTTTTAAAACGATCGAAGTTGTGATTCAGCCCGCTCCTGACATACAGAACTCCTTCAAAAACAGACAAGTGATCCCTGAAAAAAGACAGCAACAACAAATGGCAGCCTCGGCTGCCATTTTTTGTATTCATCCGCTGTATTACGGCCGCTGCTTGAGTGCTGCGTCAATATCTGCCGCACTGTGGCGCTCTTCAATCGCTTCCCAGGCTTCACCAGAAGTTTTGTTCACGATGCGGCCCCGCTGGACGGCCGGGCGCTCATAAATCATTTTTGCCCAGCGTTGCAGGTGCTGATAACTGCCGGCATCCAGAAACTCAGCGGCATTATAAGCCAGTCCCAGAACCAGATTGCCGTACCACGGCCAAATGGCGATATCCGCAATACTGAAGGTTTCACCCGCAATATAGGTATTTTCTGCCAGTTGTTTGTCGAGCAAATCGAGCTGACGTTTCGCTTCCATGGTAAAGCGATTAATAGGATATTCGAACTTTTCCGGTGCATAGGCATAGAAGTGGCCAAAACCACCGCCCAGATAAGGGGCGGAACCTTGCAGCCAGAACAGCCAGTTCAGCACTTGCGTGCGGGCTGCATGATCCTGAGGCAGTAGCTGACCGAACTTCTCCGCCAGATACAGCAGAATCGAACCCGACTCAAAGACATTCACCGGCGTACTGCCCGAGCGATCCACCAGCGCCGGAATCTTAGAGTTTGGATTCACCGCCACAAAACCAGATGAAAACTGATCGCCATCACCAATTCTGATCAAATGGGCATCGTATTCAGCACCCGATTCTCCCAGCGCCAGCAACTCTTCCAGCATGATGGTGATTTTCTGGCCATTGGGCGTCCCCATGGAATAGAGCTGCAATGGATGCTCCCCGATCGGCAGTTCCCGGTCAAAACGTGCACCGGCTTCCGGGCGGTTGATACTGGCCCACTCGCCGCCGTTTTCTGCATCCATTGTCCAGACTTTCGGGGGTACGTATGCGTTCGACATCTCTTTCACCTTTTGTGATATTCATCCTGATCAACAGGGCACCACTCTGACCGAAATCGCTGGTCAGAGCCACCCCGGCATTAGACCGTTTGGTGATAAAAAATTTTCATTCAGTCCAGGCCGTTGTATCGGCTGAACAGAGGGTTCATGGAGCCCTTACTCAAGCTCACACAAACCAACCTATTGATATCCCTGAAGTGAAGGAAAATCTATGCAAGCAAAGTTACAGGCGAATCTCGGCTCAAGCAGGGAAATATGAGTATCTGATCATCACGGCCAACGCTGAAACCAAGCCTTTACTGAATGCCATCTCGCCGAAAGGATGAGCACGCAAGATGTACCACTGTGTTCTGCAGTCATCTGCTGACTCACTGAGTCTGCTCTGAACGGGCAGACTTGGGGTTACGCACCTCTGGATGATGCATTACCGGGTAACCCCCGAAACTTCTCGTTGGTTTCCTTCCCGATAAATAAAAAACCATCAAAGATTGTTATTTTTAACAAACAGGAATACCGCCATAAACGGCTCTGTGAAACAGAGACCGTTATTTGTAACGATTTAATCTGCAGAGAAAATAAAATCACAAAAACAGAATGCGCATGAGATATTATTGAGTGAAAACCCAAACAAAAACGAGTGATTTTATTTTCACAAAGAAAAACAAATCAAACTTAATTAAACGTTCAATTAAAAATAAAATCACAGAAATATTCATGTCAACCATAAACAGACCACATCACACATTCATTTCACCCCACCTTATTATTTGTGACGAATCTCACACCAAGAGACATTTCGGTCACGAAATTCTTTAATAAAAACAATACTATTGTCAGTGTATAAAAGGATAACCACTTTATTTTTCAGCCTTCAATGTCGATGTACCCTCTTATTTTCTGGAAAAACCATTAATATGAGTGTGGTTATTTTCGTCAGAGAAAGGTCGAATTAAGCATCCCATCAAGGAGGGACGTGATGTCATTTCACCGTCATATTAAACATATTGCCGCAATGTCATGTATTGCTGCTTCTGTCGGATTTTCCGCGCTTGCCAATGCCGATACCTGGCGATACGCGCACGAAGAATATGAAGGCGATGTTCAGGACGTGTATGCACATAAATTCAAAGATTATATTGAAGAGCATTCCGACCATACCCTGAAAATTTACCGCTTTGGTGAACTGGGTGAGTCAGACGATATTATGGAACAGACGCAGGCTGGCATTCTCCAGTTTGTGAACCAGTCGCCCGGCTTTACCGGTTCACTCATTCCTGAAGCACAAATTTTCTTTATCCCATATCTGATGCCAACGGACATGAAATCTGTCATCAGCTTCTTTAAAACCAGCAAAGCCGTGAATGAAAACTTCCCGGCGCTTTATGAAGAGCAGGGACTGGAATTGCTGAAGATGTACCCGGAAGGCGAAATGGTGATGACGGTCGACGAACCCATCACGACCCCGGAAGAACTGAAGGGCAAGAAGATCCGGGTCATGACCAACCCGCTGCTGTCATCCACCTACGAAGCCTTTGGCGCAACCCCGACCCCGTTACCTTGGGGTGAAGTGTACGGCGCACTGCAGACCAATATGATTCAGGGGCAGGAAAACCCAATCTTCTGGATCGAGTCCGGCGGCTTGTACGAGGTTTCACCAAACCTGATTTTCACCCGCCATGGCTGGTTCACCACAGCTTCAATGGCCAATAAGAAATTCTTCGACAAACTGTCGAAAGACGATCAGGCCATGGTGCGTCAGGCGTCTGAGTATGCCTTCCAGGAAACCATGAAGCACATTACCGGGTTAGCGGAGAAATCCCTGGAAAAAATTGAAGCTGCAAGTGACGATGTCACCGTCACCCGACTGACTCAGGCGCAAATAGACAAGTTCAAAGCCCGGGCCCCTCAGGTCGAAAAAACCTTCATTGAAATGACCGGAAAAGATGGTCAGGCACTGCTGGATCAGTTCAAAGCTGATCTGAAATCTGCACAACAATAATTCGTTGTACCGGGCACCGTTGCGTCAGACGGTGCCCGTTGACTGAGGAAAACACGATGTCCGATTCCGAATCTTTGGATTATCACTCGGAATTACCCGGCGTACTCGGCAAAGTCGATACACTCATCAGTAAAGCTGAAGCCGTCATGCTCGCAACCGGTGTGCTCCTGATGGCACTGAACACTTGTGTGAATGTCGTTGCCCGTTTCGGGTTTGGCCAAGGGCTTTTCTTCTCCGGTGAAATCAACCGGATTCTGATCATTCTGATTACCTTTGCCGGTATCGGCTATGCGGCGCGTCATGGCCGGCATATCCGCATGTCCGCTGTGTATGACATGCTGCCCTTTCAGGGCCGGAAAATTGTCATGATCCTGGTGTGCTTTATCACTGCCGCCATCATGTTTCTGCTCACCTACTTTGCTTACCTGTACATCGTTTCAGTTTATGAACGCGGGCGCATTCTCCCGGCTTTAGGCTTTGAGATCTGGTGGATTTACGTTTGGGTTCCGCTGGGCTTTGCCGTCACCGGTTTGCAATACCTGCTGACCGCTTACAAGAACCTCACCAGCAAAGATATTTATTTATCAACAGGCGTGCTGGACGGCTACGCCGACACAGAAAGTGAAGTATAAAAGGTATTCTCCATGGCAATGACCCTGATGCTGATCATGATTGTGCTGCTCTTGATTGGCTTCCCAATGATGATCCCTCTGATAACCGCCGCCCTGACTGGTTTCTACATGATGTTTGGCGGCATGGGACAAATGGATACCTTCATCCAGCAAGTGCTGGGCGGGATTCGCCCGGCCTCTTTGATTGCGGTCCCGATGTTTATTCTCGCCGCAGATATCATGACCCGTGGCCATTCGGCCGACCGCCTCATCCAGATGGTCATGACATTCATCGGCCACATCCGCGGTGGTCTGGCCATCAGTACCGCGACGTCCTGCACCCTGTTTGGTGCCGTGTCTGGTTCCACTCAGGCCACTGTGGTCGCCGTCGGTTCTGCACTGCGCCCGAAGCTGCTCCGGGCCGGATACAGTGACTCCTTCTCACTGGCCCTGATTATCAATGCCAGTGATATTGCCTTTCTGATCCCGCCCAGTATTGGGATGATCATTTACGGCGTGATCTCTGAAACCTCAATCGCAGAGCTTTTCATTGCGGGTGTCGGCCCAGGCCTGATGATTCTGACCTTCTTCTCGCTGTATTGTCTGGTATACGCAACCATCAACAAGGTGCCCACAGAACCGAAAGCCAGTTGGTCTGAACGCCTTCAGGCCTCTAAGGAAGCCATCTGGCCGCTGATGTTCCCGGTGATCATCGTTGGCGGAATTTACGGGGGTATTTTCAGCCCGACCGAAGCGGCGGCAGTGTGTGTGCTCTATGCCATCATTCTGGAATTCATCGTCTTCCGTTCGCTGGGCAGCAAAGATATTTACACCATCGCCAAATCAACCGGCCTGATCACTGCCGTGGTCTTTATTCTTGTCGGTGTCGGGAATGGTTTCTCGTGGATCATCTCTTTCGCGCAAATCCCGCAAACCATTCTGGAAGCAGTCGGTATTGATGAAATGGGGCCGCTTGGCGTGCTCGCTTCAATTTCGGTCGCGTTCTTTATCGCCTGCATGTTTGTCGATCCCATTGTCGTTATTCTGGTATTAACGCCAATTTTTGCCCCGGCAATTGAAGCAACCAATCTGGATCCGGTCCATGTGGGGATTATCATTACGCTGCAGGTCGCAATTGGTTCGGCAACACCGCCCTTTGGCTGCGATATCTTCACCGCCATCGCGATCTTCAAGAAACCCTACTGGGAAGTCATTCGGGGGACCGGGCCATTCATTGCCATCTTGCTATTATCGGCAGCATTACTGGTGGTGTTCCCGGAAATTGCCCTGTTCCTGAGAGATATTGCGTTCGCCGATTAACCTGACAGGAGGCTTTGATGTTCAAACGGATCCTTGTTGCTGTAGATGGCTCCACAACGGCGCTGAAAGCGCTTGAGAGAGCCATTGCGCTACAAAAGCTGACTCACGCAGAAATTTACCTGCTCTGTGTGTTCAAGCATCACAGTTTGTTTGAAGCCTCCCTGTCGATGATTCGCCCGGAGAACATGCAGATTCCGGATCAGGCACTGACTGAATACGCCCGGAATGTGGTTGAACAGGCCAAAGCCTATGCCAAAGAACGTGGTGCTGAGAAACTCCGCGGGTTTGTGAAAGGCGGTCGCCCCTCCAAAACCATTATCACTTTTGCCAAAGATAAAAACGTCGATCTGATTGTGATGGGTGCGCAAGGTACCCACTCCGATGTCGAAGGCATGATTCTGGGCAGCGTCTCTCAGCGTGTGGCTGGCCGGGCGCCCTGCCCGACCTTAGTGGTCTAGCGTTCCGATACCTGTTGGCCCACTCAGGCTGGCGCACCCGGCCTGAGTGGGCATCTGCTTTAAGGCTGAATCTCAAAGTTTGAAATCACCGGAAGATACATCGCATTCGCAATATATTTGTGGGTTGCCGTTGTCGGGTGGGTCACGCCCCAGAAAACATACTGATCTGAACCATACAACGCGCACTCATCTGTAAAACTGTGGCTGTAAAGGTAATCGGCTGCCGAGTTGCGATTGATATCCAGACAGGCATCTTTGGCATTGGCAAAACCATGGGACTGCGGATCAGAGGTGATCTGATCAAACAGTTTGTGCGCATCAAACAGGACAACATTGACACCTTGCTCCTGATACCGCTTCGCTTCCGCCAGAATAAACGCGTTAAACGCCAGAATCTTTGCCTGAACCTTGTCGATCTCAGCCTGTGACGCATACTTGAACTGTGGCGCACGGGTGGCATCCGGCAAAGTCATCAGCAAAATGTGATGGGCGCCAGACGCAATTAAGCGCTTCATGGCCTCGCTGAAATCCGCCGACGCATCTGCAACACTGCGGTCATAGTTCATGAAGTCATTCAAACCAAATTCCAGCGTGAACAAAGTATTCGCCGGGTTGTAGTTTTTCGCCAGTTGCATGTATTCAAGATACGATGTCACCTGCTCGGTCACCCCAGTCAGGGCAACATACTGGTTCGAACCAGCCGCACCGCCAACGGCCCAGTTGTATAAAGGCAGGTTCAGGCTTTCCGACAAATACTCCGTCCAGACAAAGCCGTTCGAAAAGTGGCCCAGGAACCAGGAATTCCGGTTTGGAAACACCCACTGCGACGCATTAAACAAATTCCCGGTGTCTGACAGACTATCGCCAAACGCCACCACTTTATTCAGACCACTCACCGCGCCCTGATCGTTGCTCCACACAGTGTGGTTATACGACCAGCGGTTATCCGCGGCATAAAACAGCATATCTGCCGTCTCATGTGTCACACCCAGCGTATCTGCACAGCGCTGCTGAATGTCGGACTGAGGCGTACTGGTATAGAACATATTTTTGAATGACCAGCCGGACCACCAGTAACCATTCAATGTGTAGTACTCCCCATTTTGATCCAGCGCCCACTCCCAGGTGGTTGCCGGATCATCATGCGACTGAGCCGGACGATACCAGCACCGGACATAAGTGTAGGTATTGGCACTTTGGACTTCCTGAATCAGTGCGGCAGACAAAGGGGCACGGGGGGCTGGAATTTCAGCAGGTTGCGCGAATGTAGTGACAGGCATCAGCGCCGACAGAAACAGTAACTTTTTCATAAATAGCCATCGGTTATTGGAAACGCTATGACCTATAGTTGACAGGAATATTAGCTGTCAAAGTTGCACTGAAACTAGAAGCAATAAAATGGAACCAGGTTCAAATCGCGGTGACTTTATCAGCAATTTTTGGCGACTGACTGAAACCGCGCAAAAAACGCGATTGAGCAAGGTTTTGTGATCAGAAACAACCATATAACCCTATAAAAAAGGTCTTTTTGCAACCGTTGCACATTTTCGTCCAGCACATCCTCACAGTGAATTTAAAAGGACAAATCCACGACTTGAGATGATAATATCGCTGAATCAACCTTTAGCAGAAAATTAACGCTTCTTCTTCTGAACACGTACCTCGCTTCCCCATGGGATATTTTCCCATATTGGAAATACACCCAAACACACAGTGAATGATGATGACAGACAATAATCCACATGCTGACCATGCCTTTGCACTCGCAAATAAAGCACTTTTTCTTGAATTGGACGGAAGTTTGTCTGAAGCCTTACACATGTGGCAGCAAGCTTCAGTATACGCCGATGATCACTTACCCGATGATGATCTGAATTTCTGGATCAAAAGTGGTTACGGCTCAGTATTGCTGGAAAATCATAACTATGAAGATGCTATTGCTGTCTCCGGGCTGGCTTTAAACTGGTGTCGTGAGCAGCAACAACCCCTTCCCTTCCTGACCTCAGCCAAAGCCTGTCTGAAACTTGGTCATACTGAACAAGCAGCACAATTCGCCCGGCAGGCACAGCAAATCTCGGGGGATGAGATCTTCGATCAATTTGAGCCCAATGATCGAAAAATCATCATCACGACACTGAAGGCTCACTCACCGACAGCCCCCGATTTGGATGAGTCAAACGAATTTCATTAAGCGCTTCATGGTTTTCAGCGGACGACGGAAAATAACGTCAATGACGCACAACACCCAAATCAATCAGCTGCGCTTTGGGGATCCCGGAGCGGTTCTGGTTCTGGAACATCTTCCGTTAACGCCACGAGAAACACATCTCGCCCGGGTCCGGATAGAGGCGGCGAATATCAACCCCAGCGATTGACTCTAGATTCATGGCATAGGGCAGTACCTGACCTACGGC
Organism: Photobacterium sp. 1_MG-2023; assembly: GCF_030547945.1. Lineage (NCBI taxonomy): Bacteria > Pseudomonadati > Pseudomonadota > Gammaproteobacteria > Vibrionales > Vibrionaceae > Photobacterium > Photobacterium sp. 1_MG-2023. Next base: position 20,155 of record NZ_JAUORR010000002.1, read on the forward strand.
ACCCTGTCACTGACCCACGATGAGAGACAGTTTTTTGAATATCAGCAGCATGCGATCCGGTTCAGCCAATTCTTCCTGCGCGACTGGGAAGATCAGGCAGGCAAAGCCACCCGCAACGCACAGTTTGAGCAGATGCTTGCGCATTTTCTGTCTCACAAATTCGGTTAGATGTCGACCACACTGTCCCACTGGCGCAGTTTCAACAGGCTTTAGAAACGATTGAACACCATGGTTCGAGCCTGAAGGGCAAAATAATTCTGACGATGGCATGATCCCGGTGCTGCGTCATGCGTGTCATAAAAGAAAAATTGCAGGGTCTGTCTATGGATTTCCACTGGATCCGCTCAATGTCATCGATGAGGACCTATCATCATTTGAACTTCATTCTCAATCGTCCAGCGGATTCAGTGTCTGACACGATGACGAAGCACATGCAAAGGGGTATAAAATGGCAACGAAAAAAAGCAAATTGACCTTTACGAGCCACGGGCTTGAGTTGGCGGCGCTGTTAGAAGCACCCGACCATATTACGAGAGGTTATGCTATTTTTGCGCACTGCTTTACCTGTGGGAAAGACATTGTCGCAGCCGCCAGAATTACCCGTTCGCTGACGGATGCTGGATTTGCAGTACTTCGTTTTGACTTCACCGGCCTGGGAGGCAGTGAGGGTGATTTTGCAAATACCAATTACTCATCGAATGTTGAGGACTTAATCGCGGCGGCCAGCTATCTGGAAGACAATTATTTAGCGCCTTCGTTGCTGATCGGCCACAGTCTGGGTGGCCGGGCGGTTATCTCTGCCGCACAACGCATTCAAAGCGTTCAGGCGGTTGCCACAATCGGCGCGCCGGCAGATGCGGCTCATGTCGCCAAGCAGTTCTCTGCATCGCTCGATGAAATTCAAAGCCAAGGCGTCGCAAAGGTGAATCTGGCGGGTCGGGAGTTTTCTATTCAGAAGCAATTTCTGGATGATATTCATCAGGCCGCGCAGGATATTGAATCGCTGCGTGTCCCATTACTGATTTTTCATTCCCCTTTAGACAAAACGGTGTCGATTGCGCAGGCTGAAAAAATCGACAAGCAAGCCAAACATCCCAAAAGCTTCATCAGTTTAGATCACGCTGACCATCTGCTGACCAATAAAGCGGATGCAACCTTTGTGGCTCAAAACATTGCGATTTGGTCGACACGATATATCAAGCCCATCGCCGACGCGACGATGATCGACAATACAGCGTCCGGCCTGCAGAAAGGTGATGTTCGGGTGACAGAAAAAAACCACCAGTTCACGCGTCGGATAGAAACCGATCACCATCAATGGCTTGCTGATGAACCGTTGACGGTCAATGGTGATAATTTAGGCCCTGACCCGTATGAGCACTTACTCGCCGCCTTAGGGGCATGCACGTCTATGACGCTGCGGATGTATGCCAAACGGAAAAACCTGAACTTAGATGATGTGCAGATTCTTCTATCCCATACCCGGGAACATGGTGAAGATTGCCTGGAGTGCGATGAAACACACCCCAAAATTGATGTTATTTCTCGTGAACTGATTCTGAAGGGGGATCTGACATTCGAAGAAAGACAGCGTTTGACGGAAATCGCGGATCTGTGTCCGGTTCACAAAACCCTGGAAAACAAAGTGGTTGTGAGAACAACATTAAAGCCGACGTAAATGATCTGTCCAAGAACATCATTCTCTCGGGAAAAGGCCGGGGGAATGATGTTCCCTCCTGAACCTCACTCCCCCGTCAGACATGCCGTGATTCAGTTCAGTGAAGCCTGCAGATCACTGCTACATTTGTCATGACTTTTCACGCCGGACAATATCACTGTATAACACAACCTTCTCATCCGATTGGGTAGGAAAAAATTCGATGCCAAGTTCATCATGAATGGCTTTGCTTGTTTTATCGTTCAACTCATCGAGCGCGACGCCGATGTTCACATCGATATTGCAGGAAGCATAAATACGACGGATTTTTTTGATCGTGGCCGTTAATTCAACTTCATCTATCGTTTTCGGGAATATCTCTACAGTAAAATTCTCCATGATAGGATGACGCTGAGTAAACTGAGCCGATTTCGGTATAAATCTCAGATAGAAGTACGACGAACCGGATGACGGCGTGCACCAAATCAGTGTCAGCGTATCATCCGCAGTCATGTCATATTGAACTTCACGCCGCTTCCAAAAGTTTCGGGTTCGGTAGACCCATTGCGCCTCGTTGACACACCAGAGAACCTCCCTTTTTCGCAACACAGACCACAGCCCCAGCACCCCAAATGCAGCCTGTAAGGGATGAAGCGATGTAACAGGCAGGAAGATGGCGACCCCAATCGTATAAAACCAGCCAAATGGCTTATGCCAAACCTTTAAGTTACAGATGACACGATCATCTGTGTTTTTTGTCATTTTCATCTCGTCTGTCATCCATCAGCGGCGCTATTCTGCCGATTCATTTCATCTCTCATTTGACTGGCCGTCAGCCTGTATCGCTTCACTTCATAGTACTCTGGGCGCTTATCTGCAGCAGCCAAGCCATCTTCAAAAGAGGCGCGTGTTGGATCAAAGCCAAGCGCAGTTAAGATAGCCGTATATCTTTCCTCATCCAGATCTGCCAATCCGAATGCGATTTTGACATCCAGATGACTAGCACGGTAAACCTCAATGATTTGCTTCATCATCTCCGTTAATTCAGGCGCTTTGGCATCTTGGTCGAATTTTTTTAATCGATATTGAGTTTCAGGTTGATATTCAGACTGACCATTCGGATCAAAGCGACTGGATACCGGTTCGAACTCGAGTTCAAAACAGCCATAACGCGTCATGATCGTGCCATCTATTTCTTCTTCAACCGGCTTTTCGTAATACAGAATCACAGCATCACGCTCTGACATCGGATGGCTGGTCTGACGCCAAAATAAATAATTGCGCACTCGAAAAGACCACTGACGCTCACTTTTCCGCCAGACCATTTCTTTTTTGCGTAAGACGGACCAAAGGCTCAGTAAAGCGGTCACGTACTGAACCGGAAAATAAGGAAACAGCACAATCAATACAACAGACGCCAGGAAAAATACCCAACCCACAGGTTTGTGCCAGATCTTAAAGTTACAAATGACGATATCGTCTCTCTTCTTTTTTAGCTTTGCCATGCCGACTCCACGGTTCAGAAAACAGCTTCACTTTAGATGCACTGCCGATACGATTCAAATTTTCCAGGATTCACTGCGACACTTGGTGCCTGGAGAATGATCGATCCCCGCAGGAAAACCGACGTCAAGCAGCTCAATAAAAATAAATGCGACTGGATGAGGATGTAGATGAATTCAATTCCTAACATGGACGATGTTTATCATCTTCATCTTCCATTTTATGGCTGAAGATCGTCCGATTCGTCACCCTTTCTCCATGAGCGCCTATATGATAAACCTCCCCTTATGATGAGTGTTCAAGACGAATGAAGGCGTATTTTATTCTGTGTTTTTTAAAGTGAGGTGTGCCTAACAAAACCGGTCAAATGTTGAACTTTTTTTGCGAGCGATGCTCATAGAAACACCGCATATGCATTGATTTTCACAGGCGTCAGTGTTAATTATTTGTTACTCGAAATGACTCGGGGCTCAACAAAGGGAAAAGTTATGAAAAAATTAGACGAAAAGAAAGTTTTCTCACTCAAAAAGAAAAGCACACCATGTTTAAAAAACGTGAGTAACTAACACGTATTTGCCGCACTTTGTGCGGCATTTTCACTGTGAATTCACTCACTACAATTGAGCCGTCTTGGTTCAGTTGTAATTTATATGAATCAATATATTTTTCTTGCACCCATAATAAACCGATTCAAAAATTAAGATTTCATATTAGTGATCATTATTTTTAAACTTAGTTTTCACTATATAGTTTTTAATTGGTTTGCGATTTGTTGAGATATTAGTTTGAACATACTTAATTTTTTGATATCCAGCGCACTCAGCCTGCTCGCCTTTAGAAGTTTTAGTATTATTTCCGTCTGGTCTATTGCGACAATGGAAGGTGAAAATAATAGCATCATATTGGGAAGTATTATTGCGCTGATGTGGCTGATTAATTTAGTGACCTTACCATTGTCGGGAGACCTACTCGATAGAAACAGGAAGAAGAAAATATTAATTATTAGCTCTATTCTATCTGTCATTGCAATTAATGCCTATTATTTTTTCTTCTATCACTCAGAAGTGTCTTATGTTTATCTCGCAATCGCTGCATCAATTCTTGCAACTGCAAACTCAATTGTAACGAGTAGCATCAATAGTACTATTCCATTTTTAACAGACAAAGAGAATTACACGAAATATATCGGTATAGCAACCTCTTTGAATTCTATACAATCCATTGCAGGGGCGATCCTTGGCGGAGGAGGGGTTGCCCTGTTTGGGTCACAGATGTCTATTCTTGTTGTGTCTATTTTTTATGCGATTTCTCTGATACTACTTTTTTTTGTAAAAATCAGAGGAGAAGAATTAGCTACCACAAATCGTCAAAGTTTTTTGCAACGTTCCAGCGTTGGTTTTCGAATATTGTTTAAAATTAATAATGAGAAAATTACTTGCTATATCGCAATGATTACAAACTTTATATTAACACCAATGATGGTTGTTATTTTACCTTTATATGTAGCAAGTCACTATCATGATATTAAACCACTTGCTTACTTTGAAATTTCGTTCGCAATGGGTATGGGACTCGGTGGACTGATTCTCTCTAAAGTTGATTTTAATACCCATACGAGACTGAAACCCGCTGTATTTGGAAACATGCTCATCGGAGTTGGCATTATCTTTTTCTCAATTCTGGATTCATTTTATTTGAAATTATTATCGATGCTGTTTTCAGGTTTTGGTTTGTCGTTGATTAACATTGCAACAAATAGCGTAAGATCATTTGCAGTTCCCAATCATTTCAGAGCCAGATTAGAAAGTGCGATTTTCTTCCTGTGTGTAATTACAATTCCTATTGGTAGTCAGTCCTTTGGATATCTGATACAAAATTACGGTCAGGAGATCATGAATCCATTATTATTCATGATGGGAGCGATCGTATCATTCAGTTCATTAACATTCTTTCTATCAAAACATACAAGAATAATGCTCCTCAAATCAAATGAAGAGTTAGACCAAATTTATATCAAATCCTACCCGAGTGCATTTAAAGGATAAAATATGGCATTGCATCTTTAAACTGGGCAATACCTAACTTCACACAAGCAAGTGAACTGAAATTAAAAAACATCTGTGAATTGTTTGAAAGCTTTGAACATATTATCGAAATAGTTCATTATGACAAAAAATTGGATATTCACTCGGACTCGCATTTAAAAATGATACAACATTATTCGACGGTAGAATTTTTTATCATACATGAGGAATTAATTCATCACGTATATAATCAAAATGTTCCCCAATGTCATGAAGTATTAAGTGTGTTGTTCTCACATCTTGAAAACAAAAGAATCAATCATAATATTGATATCGTTTCCTTGAAGGATCCTTTTGGAGAAAATGTTAACTGTTACTTCAAAAATTTGATGAGCGTTGCTCATCAGGAATCTTATGAAGATAAATATAGAAATGAAAGCCTGTTTATAAAGAGCCCAAATTTACTGGAGTATGAGAATACTGTCGCCGCATGTGAATTCACCCTGAACAAGATCCAAGAAAACACGCCAGATTTATATCAAGAAATGAGTGAAATCATTGATAAGATAATCGTTGTTGAGTCTAATGGTGTGAATGCTGGTTCTTACCTGAATGCTCTTGGTACATTTATTGTGAGAACATTTGATTCTGAGAGTGAGCACTGGACAAGAATGTTGGAGCATATTGTTCATGAATCTGCACATAACTTGTTATATCACCTTTGGTACCAAGCGCCTTTAATAACAGATGATGACGGCTTATATTATACACCATTTCGTTTAGATCGCCGGCCATTAAGCGGTGTCTATCATGCAATGTATGTATTATCCAGAACAATTTTTGCTTTCAATCAACTATTACAAAATGATGTGATTAGAGTAACTGATATCAAAAGTCATTATAATGAAGCGAATAATCATACCTCTTTTCAGAATAAATTTTTTCAAACCGTTGAAGTAATTGAATCTTCACGAAAGATGACAGCATTTGGAAATAAGTTATTAGATGACTGTGTTCAACTTGTCAATGATTGCAAGTCAACATTTTAAATCGAATATAGTTGAGAGAGATACTTGGGGGAACTCGTCTAATATATAGCTATTGAACAGGCACCTTTAAACCTGACTTTACTGATATGCTTCGCCGCCCTCATGATCGTTTTCATCACCCAAAAAAAACGGCAATCCTAAAGGCTGCCGTTTTTCTTCACGAATTAATCAACGTCTGCATTCAACTCACTTGATAACTGCGAAGAGCATCCTCTACCGAACTTCTTCAGATTTCATAGAACCAGGAGTCGTGCTGAAGATCCAACAGCTTTGCTGTGCCGCTTTCGAGTTGATAGAGATAGAACTGTTTCAACGGCGGAGAATAGATATGCAGGGTCACCAAAGGCTCATCCCCGCCTTGCAGATTGGAGATTTGATGAATATCGCTGTCGTGACTTACCGTCACCTCACCGTTCGGATAGTGCGTGGATTGGGTCGCGTAGATGTGGCCATTCGCCGCTGGCTCAAACAGGGTTTCTGTCGCCTGCCCTTGCAGAACTTTCACACCGCAAGCACTGCCAATGTGATCATGTATTTTACTCCGCTGTCCGTTCAGCCAGCTCAGGATCAACACTTCACAATGCTCATTCCCAAACAAGCGACGTCTTGAGTAGGTTTCCTGATCAAACTGCACCAACTGCCTGACTTCGTCGCTGCTGAATTCGACTTTTTCCAGCATAAATCGAATCGTCGCCAGCGACAGGGGTTTGTCGGCTAATTCAACGTGAGTCAGTAATTCCTGATAGGTAAAACGGTAGTCCGCATCCAGTAACGCAGTCAGAGCGGGGGACATTTGATGTTGTGTCGTTGAAGGCTGCATTGTGGTCTCCTGGCCTGTTATTTTATGCATTATTGTTATTTCTTATTCCTAATTAACATAGCCAGTAAAACACTTTCTTTCCCGTCCCGTGTATCACAGTGTTGAATTCGGTGAACACAGTCACGCGCTAACAAGTAATTAACAATCCTGTTGTTTGCATATTACCTTTGGGGGAACTATGAAGACGTTGCCATGGTTTTGCTCCGATAAAAATCAGCTGTAAGAAGTAGAATTTTCTCGTAGCCACAAGGAAATGCCGGGGCAGACTCATTAAATAAACCATTCACACGTCTGTCCTGATCACTCTTCAATAAACAAACGCGATGATAGGTATTAATGATGATCTATTTCGATTTTTTGGGGAAACCCTGAATTCAGGCCCGATTTCAGATAATAAGTGCAACACGCATGGTTGAGATGAAGAGAGAAATTTGAGAGTGCTGAGTAACTGATTGCAGCGTTCAGAGACTACTTCGATTATTACAATAACGAACGCATTAATATAAAACTAAAAGGCCTGAGTCCGGTGGCACATAGAAATCAGGCCTTAAAAAGCCGCTTAGAAAAGAGTCCAACTTTATAGGGTCAGTTCATTTATAACTTTAAGATGACTTAAAGTTTATATTACTCCACTAAATTAAACTTCTTAAGCACCTCAAAGTCAGACTGGACATCACTAAATGATTCGCCTTTAACAATAATTGACCCTGATAAATTTTTAACACTCGATACACCATCATATATATCACCAACATTGCAATCGACTTTAAGCATATGGGGCGACTGTAAATCAACATCATTTATTTTTTCAATACGTCCTTTTATAGCCGGGAAAATCCCCCCCATACAAAAAAACTCGTTTTTCCTATATTGTTCAATATCATGACCACTTTCAATATCAATCGCAGCTTCAATCATATTCAAATCATATTGAGCTTGATAAATAGGAACCATAATAGCTCCTGGCGTACGACAAGCAGCTTCAAGAAAAACTAACTCCCCTGTGTCTTTCACAAAAATCTCAACATGGGATGGACCATTAACCAGACCGAGTGATTTTACTGAGTAAATTGCAAATTGAGTCAGTTGCGCATGCAACCTCGAATTTTCTTCAAGTATTAATGAAAGACAAGGCTTCCCAAATTGAAAATCCAAATTCGGGAAGGAATATTCACAAGCAGCCTGGAATTTAACTTCTCCACCTTTCAACAATAAATCAACATGATAGAGCTTACCATCAATAAACTCTTCATATTCGTAGCCGATATCTAAGTTTGTATTTCGCTGTACGATTTCAAAATCATTGATGTCTCGTATAACATACACCCCAAAAGCACCAGCGGCATCCTTAGGCTTCAACACAAATGGAGTACCTACTTTGGACGCAATGGTTGCAAAGTCAGTACCTTTCTCGTAATTAAAATACCTTGGAACGTTAACACCAAACGATAATGCCCTTTCCTTCATCTTACACTTATCGCGAAAGTACGACGTTTCATCTACTTTCATTCCAGAAAGTTTAAAGCGTTCACGAATTTTAGCAGCGATATACATGAAGTCTTCAGATGCAGAAAAAATACAATCATCGTTGCAAATAATATTCTTCTCTTCTAAAATTTCAGGTAAATCATCGATTGCATTAAACAGAACAATTTCAAAAGCACATTCAATAACATGTTTGTCTAGCATCTCATATTCATTCTGTTTTAAACAAACAATAATATCTTTTGATTTGTAGTAATTATCTGAAAGTGCATTATGCCTTTTTGCTGTATTGATGCTGAAAATTTTCATTTTTGCCTCTATTGATTTGTTTTAAAAATAAAATAATGATTGCAGAAGTCATACCAAGGATAAGAGATAGATCCCAAACATAGGAAAACCCAATGGCTATAATTGCGCCACCTAAGATAGGAGATAAAAAATCTGAAACAGAAAATAAAGATTGATAAACGGAAATTGTTTTACCTTTTGTGCTTACAGAATATTCAATAATGAACTGGACAGCAGGAACAAACAATAAAATTTCACCCAGCGTCCAGACAAATACTGAGAAAAATAATCCATAGTAATTATCAACATACTGAACGATATAAGTACCAACAGAAAGAAGAATAACACCAGAAATCACTCGGTAGTGTAAATCAACACTCTTAGTTAACTCACTGATTTTTAATTGAAGAAAAACAATAAGCAGGCCGCTAAATGTGAATACATAGCCAGCAACCTCGATCGGAAAGTCCTTTTCATTGACAATGTAAAGCGTGTAAAATGTTGGTATGAAGCTGAAGCAAACAAGAGAAAGTATGATTGAAAATGCAGAAAGAAAATATAGTCTTTTACTTTTATAAACGTCAACGTCGATTTTTGATGTAAATCCTTCATCTAACTTCCTACCTTGATGACCTAAATCCACCTTGTAAGAAACAATTGATAAAAAAACAGCGATACCAAAGAAAAAAAAGTAATAAGAGTAATATTCATTGGATTTACTTAGAATGAATCCAATAGAACCACTACCAACAGCAACGCATAGATTAATTATCAATCGACGGATGGACAAAGAACGATTAACAATATCTTTATCTTGATGAGATGTAATAATATACAGAATAACAGATCGGCACCCAGCTAAAGATAATCCGATTAAGAAAATAGCTAATGTTTGGACAGCAATACTATGACTTACAATAAGAAAAGGTACAAACACCCAGGACATAGACATCACTGTAAGTACCGTTTTCGAATTTATTTTATCGCTTAGAACTCCGCCTAAAATACCACCAATTAAGCCACCAACTCCTAAAAATGGTAACATCATTGAGATTTCATTTTGCTCAACTCCAAATTCTGACAGATATAAAGAAAGTAGTGAAAGCCCTCCTTGAAGAAAAGCAAGGCAGGCAATTGGAAAATAAATTTTGTAATTCATATTATTTGCCAGCCCACAACTTAGGGCTGGCACCTTCTTCAGTTAATGCTTAGTGTTCTTGTTTTAATATCATCCTTAAATAGCTTACTATTTTTGATAAGATCATTTTCTTCATCACATACATCTAAATGAAAACGTGTAGGACCTTTATAATTAAAATGCTTTCTTGGAATTTCTAAGTTTAATGCACGCTTTTTATCATATTTAGATTCTGAGCAAACGAAACGCATTACGAAAGCTGCACGTGCTTCAATTTCTCCATCTTTCAAAAATACGCTTCTGTGAATAACATGCTTATCAAAAATTAATGCATCCCCTAATTCAAAGTCATCTTGAACTGCGTAGAAATCCAGTATTTTCTTCATTGCCTCATCGTTCAGAGGACCATCACGAAGGTGAACAAACTCTTCAAGAGATATTTCTTCATTAGCTTCGATCTTTTTTTGTGTCATTTCAAACACAACCGGATCAACATCATCGTACAAAAACTCACCTGAGATTTTTGACTTAGGAACATAAGCCATGCCTCCTTGCTGCTTAGTATTATCAATTGAAACAAGAGGAGTCCAGATAGTACATCCAAAATCTTCAGCTCTTTGATATCCAAAACTTTGAGTACCAATGTGCCAAGGGAAGCCTTTACTATCATTCTTCTTTAGTTCGAAGCCAAGACCTTGTGTATACAGCAACTCTTTGCCTGACAGTTTATTCATTATTTCGCGAAATTTCTTTTCCGTCATCAGTGAAGAAATGGTTTCATCTCCTTCAAACAGATCAAATGCAATTCTACTAAAGCCTGCCTGATATTTATCGCTAGGTGCAGTGATGTCACTGTCAATCTTCGCTTTAATCGTTTCAACAAACTCTTGGGAATAAATGCCTTTCAGAAGAAGAAATCCTTCTTTTTGAAATTTTTTAACGTCAGAATCAGTCACAATGAAGTTTTTATTTATTAATTCCATGTTTAACCCGTTTTATATGCTTCAAAAACTGATGCACAGGGTACATGCACTGACACTAATATCAACACAGTTCAATAGCTATGCGATGCATAGCACAGGATTACATATGGTAACACATTTGTAATCATTTGATTAAAAATCACCAAGCTGCAAATAAATAAATTACAATTAATCGAATATTTTTAACTTAACAGCATCTGGCATTGATCACTAACCAGCCACAATGGTTAAGGTTTAACCCATCTTGTTGGTTTTCGATTTAATTCTGTTTTCTTACTTAGGAAATACCGAGACAGACACCTTAAACAAGCCCTGTGAGCAGGGCATTTGAAAGGAATGGAAAAGAAAGACAATTTTGGTCGTGCGTTGAAAAAGCTAGCCGCTAGTTCTTTGCTGCTGCCTCTTGTTGCGAATGCAGGCTATACGCTTGAAGAAGCTTATCAGGAAGTCAATCAGCAAACAGAGCGTTGCCTGAAAATGAAAAATCGACCAGTCGATGCGATTCAGGATACCTGGTTTGATTCGCTCAGTTCTGAGCAGAAACGAGCGGTTCTTTTTGAACTGTCCAAAAGGGCTATGGACCGCTTCACATTAGAAAAGAGAGAAAAATACTCTTGGGCTCTCGTGAAGCAGGCCGGATAAACCGGTGCTCTGAACAGCCTGAAAGATTGGATTTTGCTGAATGCTTCAATTGAAGGCAAAGCGCAAAGCATTGTGAAATCACTGCCGGAAGAAGAACTCAATCGGTTGTCTTTATCGGATGACTTTTACTATCCGTTTGTTCCAGTGTCTTTGAGAAACGAACTCATTTCTGAGTAAGTTATTCCCTGATTTACTGAAATAGTCCCAGAATATTTCTGGGACTATTTTTGCTGGATATAGGAGTTTATCTTATTTAAGTTTTTTAAGGCTATGTAATACCGGGCCGGAATTGAACCGGCACAACGCGAACGTCGAGGGATTTTATATCCGGTAGAAAGTTCCTTTTAATCATAGAGCTAGGAGAAAATTCAGAATATAGACCATATTTTAAGGCATATAATTCAATAAGTTACACGTACCACCAGCCAAATATTGTGAAGAAACACATTGATTAAGTAATGATACCAAAGTAATTCTTGGGTACCGCGGCCAATTTATGGCGAAAAGTACACTAACTTTCGTGATAGGGGGCTTGATATGCGAGAGAGATTTGAAGAAATGATAATATTTATTATTTACAAGTGTATCCGTCCATGGAACTCTAAAGAACAAGTTGCAACGTTAACTTGTCAGACCTAACTAGCTCTGCTGTTAAAACTCATTATTGGTCAATGAACTTCTGATTTATTGATGCTGCTTGAAGAATTTTTCGGCTTTTGCAAAAAGAGAATCACAATGTTTCTTCTGTTTATTATAATCAGCAGTGCCTTCTTTCATGGAATCCAGTAATTCTTTTTCACTTTGGTATTCTTTAACCATCATCTCAAATTTAGCTTCATAACCACTTTTCCTTGCTTTTTTTTGAGGGGTTTCTCGTCTTTTTTTCATTTTCTTCCTTTATGTAGCTCTCAGAATTTAAAAGGGGCACGACTAACTCATATGACATGAATGAAAATAACAAGCTCATTTAGAAGTAATATGACGAAAAAAAATCGAAATATAAATTACAATTTACTTGAACTAAACATCTCATTAATAGTTCATATTTGAGTAATAAGGCACACTATACACCGTTCACTCTAAATAGATAGGAATTTTCTGTTTATTTTTATCTTTCCATACAACAAGGTGAACATAGTTAGCCTTTTCGATAAAGTAAGCCAGCACATCAACCGATTCTAAAGCATCAATTGATAACTATCAAAAGTCTGACCTAACCCCAAAAACAAACAAAACCAAATAAAACAGCAAAAACAATCATTTAACTTAAAATCAACCTAAGATTAAACAGAAAACAAAAATAGTACTGTTCATTTACCAGACAACCTGTATAGTGGGTTCAGCTCTAGCAAAAGAGCTATTCCTAAAAATGAAGTGCAAGCCTGTTCCCAGTTTCCTTTCGATACCTTCGTCTAGCTCCTGCGATAGCTTCTTCTCATTGTTTATCAGTAGCATTTGCTCTAAGTCTAATTATTTTATTTATCAGAGGTATCTATGTCCAACAAAACAACGGGTTCAGTAAAGTGGTTTAACGAAGCAAAAGGTTTTGGCTTCATCTCTCAAGATAATGGTGGTTCAGATGTATTTGTTCATTTCAAATCTATCGTATCTGAAGGATTCAAAACACTTGTTGAAGGCCAGAAAGTGAGCTTTATTCTTGAAGACGGTCAAAAAGGTCCTCAAGCAACAAATGTAACTGCTCTGTAAGTGGCTTAGGTGTCATAAGTCATATGGCACCTATTTTCTCTAACTGAAGTCGTTTTATTACACTCAACAATCAAGGAGTTTTATTGTCTAGAAGAACAAGTCGCCAGCGATATTGGTATAAAAAGCTTTGTAATTTAAACTCACAACGGGGTAAAAACAAGCGTAATAGCCTATTAACCATAGAGTCATCTTCATCGCCACATCAAAAATAATATAGTTCCTACGTTAAAAACCTTAACCTATGCTGTACCTCCGAATCTGAAAACCCAAGGCAGGGATATATGAAAAAAAGTAAAAAAAGCACGCCCAAAAAAGATAAAGAAACCCCTCCTTTAAACGAGCATAAGAAAGCAAACAGCACCAGAAGAAAAATTGAAGATATTCTAGAAAAACGTAACTTTGAAAAGTTATTTGATTTTTAAACACTCTCAAATTTACTGTATTTTTATAGTTCTTGAATAATCATGCCATGTTTATCTCACGGCGGCATAGAGAACTAGATCAAATTTCAATGTAGTGAGCCAGCATCCTCATATCCAACAACATTGCTTTGGAAAAACTGCGGCAGTGTCCCCCTAACCAATGAGGGGTTTGTAATCGAGACTACTTCTCGGTTTACAAGAAATTCGCAACTGCAATCCTGACTCACTAAGTGACAATTCCACCATTTTATTTCGCCAGATGCCGTCTTCCACATCGCCGACCCCTTTCAACGTCAAATGGCCTTCCGCAACCAGATTCATCAGTGAACTGCGCGCTGGCATTGTAATATCCAGCACATCACTCCCCAAACGCACTTGCTTTGCTCTGGCCATGACGGTTGCCTTAGTCTCTTCATAATTTGCGTATTTAAAAACAATCTTGAACTCCGGCTCACCGATTCCGGTTGAAACCTCTTTCGTATCCCCGGTTTCAACATCATGGTAAGCAGAAAATACCAAAACAACCACTTTAAAAAGCCATTCACATGTCTGTCCTGGTCAGGCTACAGCATTTTTGTGATTCACCAAAAGAACGGTGGCCGCTTCACTCGCGACGGATTCAATACCCGCTGGCGCAAAGCGAGAGCCTTGGCAAGAGAAGCAACCGGCTTAGCATTAGACTTCACCTTTCATGATCTAAAAGCCAAAGGCATTAGCGATTATGACGGCAGCTCAAAAGAGAAACAGGCTTTCTCTGGGCACAAAACCGAACGCCAAGTCGCCACCTATGATCGCAGGATTAAAGTCGTTAAAACCATTAGTAAAGCTAATGAGTCTAAGCAGAAAGGCTGATTTATATTAGGAAAAGATATTCGGAAAACATTAGGAAAAGAAAAACGGCTTACAAGCGGTAGCCTGTAAGCCGTTGATTTTGATGGTGCCCCGGGCCGGACTTGAACCGGCACAACGCGAACGTCGAGGGATTTTAAATCCCTTGTGTCTACCAATTCCACCACCAGGGCACGCAATTCTGGATTGCGATGGGTCAGACACCACCTTTGTATCGACAATTGAATCGATACATTCAAAATTTGGAGCGACTCGACTGGATTCAGGCACGAGGTGCCTCGTGTGTCATCGAATCACTTTAAAATTGGAGCGACACACGAGGTTCGAACTCGTGACCTCAACCTTGGCAAGGTTGCGCTCTACCAACTGAGCTAGTGTCGCAAATGGAGGCGCGTCCCGGAGTCGAACCGAGGTCCACGGATTTGCAATCCGCTGCATAGCCACTCTGCCAACGCGCCTTCAACAATCAACCGCTTGAGTTGTTGTTCTGGCTTTCACCATGACCGCTTCGTCGTTTGCCTCCGCTGCGGTACGGGATGCATTCTACGCAAAGGTGAGATCGAGTCAACTGCAAAATTCATCAATTTGAACTGAGTGATTGTTTTACGTCCAAAACCGGTCATTCTTCTCGTTTTTTGCGCATAGCAAGGTGCCGCGCAGGCCAGTTTTTATCGGTGGATGAGGGAGTTAGCGCGAAGACCTGGCGACACGACGGGAAAATTTTTATCAATCATGTCGCGATTTTCCAGATGTTTATGCGAAGAATGATGACCAAGACTTGTCATTCCGCGACAAAAAGCAGAAAATAGCGACCCAGATCACACTTCTCTTTCGTTATGCGTCGTTCTCTGACTTACACTGCTGCCCTGCTGACAACTCTGCTGACGGCCTGTACGCCTGAAAATCGTCAGGGAGCCGATCTGAGCATCCGTTTTCTGACCCTGCTCCCGGTGACTTCAGGTCAACCTCATCTTGCTCAGATCGCCCTGCCCAGCCATGAGGGGATCACCTTTTATTCAGCCCAGAATCCTCAGGTCGAAAGGCAGCCCTTTTCTTATGTCACCGCGATTACGCCGGAAGTCCAGGCGTACCATGATTCAGTGAGTGTGCTGCCTCAGGCCAGCTTTCCGGTTCTGGCCAGTAACATCAATTTCGGCCTGAAGCAAAGCGGCCATGAGGTGTATTCCTACAATGGCTATAAAGGCCGGGCTGATGCCCTGGTGCGGTGGTATGGCGGAACGCGCGTGGCATTTTTGTCGCTGATCAATCCCTACCCCGGGAACGAGCAGCTGCACGAACAGGACCTGATTTTACTGAGAAACAGTGTGGATCGGCTTCAGGTCAGAGGCATCCGGAATATTGTCTTACTCAGCCAGTATCCGTCTGGGCTGTCGCCAAGGCTGCTGACGGAAATCCGAGGGCTTGATGTGGTGATCAGTGCGGGAGCAAGATCTGAAACTACTGTCACCCAACAAGGCTGTCTGGCGCAGTTTCAGCAGTCAGCACTCGATCAGCTTGAACTGAGCTTCAACCCGAATGGCAAAGTAACGCGGTGTCATTTCCAAGCCTGACCATCACCGTTGCTTTTGGTGATGGCTTTGCCGTGGTCATCAAAAAGCCGCTTCTCGATAACTCGATAAGAAGCGGCCTTGTGTCAAGAAACACATGTCCCGGCTTTAGTCGCGAACCAGTTCAACCGCTTCGCGGACCAGACGGCCGATCTCCTCCCAGTTCCCCTGATCAATCAGTGCCGGAGATACCATCCAGGTACCACCGCAGCACAACACACGATCAACCGCCAGATAGTCACGAATGTTTGCTTTGCTGATGCCGCCCGTTGGCATCAGGTTGACGTCCACATAAGGCGCCAGCAGTGACTTCACCATATTGATGCCACCCGACGCTTCAGCCGGAAAGAATTTCAGGAAAGTCAGGCCCAGTTCCAGCGCCTGTTCAATCTGGCTCGGATTATTCACCCCCGGAACCACCAGGATGCCCTTTTCCTGACAGTAACGGACGGTATTCGGATTCAGACCCGGTGCGACGATAAACTCTGCCCCTGCGGCCTGCGCGCTGTCGACCTGCGCCGCATTCAGCACGGTGCCCGCACCAATGCACAGCGTCGGATACGCTTCACGCATCAGGCGAATGGCTTCAGCCGCAGCCTCGGTGCGGAAGGTCACTTCAGCCACCGGCAGACCATTCTCAACCAGAGTTTTTGCCAGCGGCACCGCCTGATCCACATGGTTAATCTGAATTACAGGAATCACTTTGAATTGCTTTACTTTTTCAATCAGGGATTGAGACATGAACGTCGAACTCCTTACATCATCTCTGTCATTGCTTCCGGCGGAATAATGGCGCCCGGATGCTGAATTACTATGGCGGCCAGCTGATGGCCCAGTTCTGCCGATACTGTTGCAGATTCACCGCTCAACCGGCCAGCCAGATATCCGGCTGCAAATGAATCTCCGGCGGCGCAGGTATCAATCACGGTCTGAACCGGATTGGCAGCCACCTGATATGTTTCTGGTCTGGTTTGCAGCCCTGTAGCCACCAGACATGGCAGGCTCCCACGCTTGATGACCACTTCACCACAGCCCAGTTCGCGACAACGTTCAGTCACATCACCCTCTCCCCAGACTTTGTGATCATCATCTTCGGTGATCAGCGCGATATCGACGAAAGGCAAAACCTGCTGATACCAATACTGCGCCTGTTTGGCCGTCCACAGTTGCGGACGGAAGTTGTTATCAAATACAACTTTGCCGCCTTTGGCTTTATGGGTTTCCAGCAGGGTGACCAGAATTGCCTTGGCATCTTCGGCCAGAATTGCCAGGCTGATTCCGCTGATATAAAGCACGTCAAATTCATTGTTTTCAATCGCCCGCTCTAAGGGCGTCACGGCTGCTGCAAAATAGAATTTCGCAGCACTGTCATTCCGCCAGTAATGAAAATGGCGTTCACCATTGGGTTCGGTTTCCACCAGATACAATCCGGGCAGTTTATCATCCAGACGGCGCACTAACCGGGTATCAATATATTCTTCCTGCCACGCAGAAAGCATATCCTGACTGATATTATCCTTACCGAGCGCCGTGGCATAACTGATATCCAGACGACGCCTCCGGCCGAGTCGTGCCAAATACAACGCCGTATTTAAGGTATCTCCACCAAAGGTGCGTCGTAATGGCTGTCCGCTCAGTTCAACCATACATTCACCAAAAAATGCGATTTTCACACAAGTACCCTTCATTCAGACTTTTGACATTCAGGCCGTTATTCCCCCTTATGTCGCCCGTTGATTTCCGGCAATTCACAAAGGTGATCGACTTCTCATTAAAGCGTAATTCATGATGCAGGCCTTGTTTCATCATAAAGGCCTGCATTTTCATTCGTTTTAGCGATTTATTTCGCACAAGCCGTTTCAGGGTTGATGTCCTTCTGAACAGTGTTTTCCATCGCCGCACGTTCCGCATCCAGAACTGCTTTGGCCTGTTCCGGCGTCACCTGATTGGCCGGGGTCATCAGGCTGACCACCACACCCGCAACCAAGGCCGTGAGGACGGAAGGAATACATGGGTTGCCCCAGTATGCAGTCCAGTCTGCATTCAGAATCACGGAGAAAGATGCCGCCGATGCGCCCGCCAGTGTTGCCAGCGCGCCCTGCCAGGTATACCGCTTCCAGAAGCGTCCCAGCATGCCGCAGACGAACATGCCTGACATCACCGTTGAAATCATCTTGGTGATATAACCGATGATATCGTTCGACGTCAGAGCGAACAGCAACGCCATACCAATCACAATCACCAGAGACAGCCGGGAATAAATCACCATATTGTCTTTAGACGGCACCTTGCCGGTGAACAGGACGAACACATCCCGCAGCAGAATTGAAACCCCGGCAATGGCGTCTGAACTGGCGCTCGACATGGTGGCAGACAAACCGGCAATCAGCACAATCATACCAACCCCAACCGGTAAGACTGTGGCTGCGACATAAGGGAAAGCAAAGTTTGCGTTGTTGAGATCCGGGTTGATTGCATGGGCAGACATACCAATCACGGCCGGAATAATGGAGAAGAACAGGTAGAGTACACCGGACATCACGAACGAACGACGAATCGTTTTAACATCCTTACCGGAGTATATGCGCTGACGGAAAGACGGCGTTGCCAGAATCCCGACACCGACCACCGTGGCCAGTGACAGTGCAGGCAAAGCACCCAGCTTCTCGATGCCAAACAGACTGACCGAGGCCGGATCCATCGCTGCATACAGATTTTCCAGACCGCCAATGTGATTGACAGACAGCACGGCCATGAGAATAAAACCAAAGAAGAGCACAACCGCCTGAATCGTATCGGTCCAGACCACAGCGGTGTAACCCCCGATCACCACGTAAATGGTAAAGGCCGCCGCGATAATGATTTTCGCGGTGTTCAGATCAATATCAGCAATCCAGGCAAGATAAAGGCCGCCCCCGAGAATGTGTGCGCCCAGCCAGCCGATACAGGCCACAAAGATCAGGAGACCCACAACATTTTTGACCACCTTATTCGCGCCGACATAATAGGCCAGCTCTTCACTCATGGTCATGAAATTGAGTCGGCGAACCGGTGCAAACCACCAGGCCAGCAGCAAGATTCCCAGCGCACCGCCAACCCCGTACAACGCGCCCGCCCAGCCATTGTTATAGCCAAAGCCAACCGCGCCCATACTGGAACCGGTGCCGACCATGGTGGCAACTGTGGTCCCCAGAACTAGGAACAAAGGCAGGCCTCGGCCACCGAGCAGAAAATCTTCACCTGATTTCTGAGCGCGGGACACATACCAGCCCAACCAGATCATAAACACCACATAAGCACCGAATCCGGTGAGAAAGAATGTACTGTTCATTGCATACCTCTTATAATCCGTTATTGCTTTTATTTGCTTGGGGATAAACAACCTTGGTTATCCCGTGTATGGCTGCTTTTTCATTGAAAGTCAGCCATTTGCTTTTTATGGGCTGGTTCATTGCCAGCCCTTTTTCTATCGCTCCGGCTGTCCATCAGCGCAGCGCTTTGCTTTCATTTCTTGCGATTGTCAGGGATCAGTGTTCGATGTTCCGCGTGTTCACTCAGCGGCGGTCTTCCCGGTAACAAGTGACATCAACTTCAACTTTCACATCGACGACCAAATCACACACCATGCAGATTCGCGCTGGCGGATGCTCACCAAAGAATTCTTTGAACACTTTGTTGAATGACTGAAAATAGCGCGCATCGGTCAGCACAACTTTGACGTGTACGACATCTTCGAGTCCGTAACCGGCTTCTGTCATGATGTCGACACAGTTCTGAATTGCCAGACGGGACTGATCCACAATGCCGCCTTCCACAACTTCCCCGTCGGTCATCGGCGTCTGACCCGAGACATACAGAAACCCGCCCGCCTGTGTTGCCCGTGCAAACGGCAGGTGCTGACCACCAGTCCCGGTTCCGCCTTCCACGCCATAACGAATAATCGACATAATTACTTTCTCCAATTTGAGTGACTACGAATCATTGAGTCAGGACTGATGCCGGGCCAGAAAACGGCCATGGCGCTCCGGGCTGACTCGGCCCGCTTGATAACTGATCTGGCCATTCACCATGACCAGCACGATGCCCTCTGCGGCACAGACCGGATACTGAAAAGTGGCTGCATCGCGAATCGTTTTCGGATCAAACAGCACCAGATCGGCATGCGCGCCTTCGGCAATCACACCCCGGTCTTTCAGACCAAAGCGCTTGGCAGACATCCCCGTCATTTTGTGGACTGCCTGTTCCAGCGAAAAGAGTTTGCGCTCGCGGCTGTAATAACCCAGTACGCGGGGAAATGCGCCCCACAAACGCGGATGCGGATGCGGATCGTTCGGCAGCCCGTCGGAGCCCACCATGGTCAGACGGTATTTGAGGACGCGCTCAACATCCGCTTCATCCATGCAGTGATACACCGCCCCTGCGGGTTGCAGCGCTCTGGCAGCATCCATCAGCGGCAGCGACATCGCTTTGGCAATGTCTTTGAGCATTTTTCCAGCCTGTTCCGGATGCGCTTCCGACCAGGTAATAAAGATATCGATTTCCTCAGTGACCTGGTTCAGATCCAGCGTGGAGGAGCTGGCAGAATACGGATAGCAATCGCAAGCAACATCCTGATGCCCAGCGGCGAATTCCATCTTGTCCAGTACTTCAACGGTTCTGCCCCAGTTCCCGGCACCGGCACATTTGAGATGAGAAATCACCACGGGCACCTTCGCGTGTTTTCCGGTGCGGAAGGCTTCGTCCATGGCATCGAGAATCTGTTCAAACTCCGTGCGCATATGGGTGGTATAAATGCCGTTGAAAGCCGCCAGCTCTTCTGCAAGCGCCATGACTTCTTCGGTCGGTGCCTGTTTTGCCGAGGCATAAGCCAACCCCGAACTCAGCCCTAACGCCCCTTCAGCCATGGCTTGGCTGAGCTGCGCTTTCATCGTCGCAATTTCCTGCGATGTGGCCGGTCGGTACAAATCGTCCATCACGTTATTGCGCAGTGTGGTGTGACCCACCAGCGCCGCCACATTCACGGCCGGTTGTACATCACGCACCGCATCGGCATAGGTCGCAAAGGTCGGGTATTTGAAATCCCACTGTTTGCCGAGCAGGTTCATCGGATCCGGCGGCTCGCCCGCCAGCACAGCCGGTGATGCACTGATGCCGCAATTGCCGACAATCACTGTCGTCACGCCCTGACTGATTTTTGGCAGGCACTCAGGAAAACGAATCACATTGGTATCATCATGGGTATGCACATCAATAAACCCCGGCGCCAGCACCAGATGCTGACCGTCAATGATCTGCGCGGCTTTTGCATCCGCCAGATGTCCAATGGCGGCAATCCGGCCATTGAGCACGGCAACATCCGCTTTGACGGCGGCGGCGCCTGTCCCATCAATCAAACTGACCTGGCGGAATACGGTCTCAAACTGCATGCGTTTTCCTTCTTTTTGCATTCGTGATACCGCCGAGCCTACTGACAGATCGGCGGGTTAATCTCCGAGCGGCTGACGGTCCCCCCCGCCCCGGTGGTTGTCGAGCGCCAGTTTCAGGCGGCGCAGCCGGTCGCGGGAACGACGTTTCTGACTCAGCGCCAATTCCGTCGACAGCACATCAATCAACGCCATCATGGCGTACCGTGATGCAGACGGCTTAAAGATAAAATCGGTTTCATCCGTCACCAGCGGCAACACCACATCGCTGACCTGTGCCAGCGGGGAATCTGGCGCTGTCATCGCAATCACTTTCAGGCCGTACTGTTTGGCAATGGACGCCGGTTCCACCACCTCGGCGGTGTAACCTGTGACCGACAGGGCCACCATGACATCTTTGCTGTCTGCCGTGGAAGCGACCATACGCGCCAGCAGCCCATCGTTGTACGCAC
The DNA here is from genome assembly GCF_030547945.1 of Photobacterium sp. 1_MG-2023. Classification (NCBI taxonomy): domain Bacteria; kingdom Pseudomonadati; phylum Pseudomonadota; class Gammaproteobacteria; order Vibrionales; family Vibrionaceae; genus Photobacterium; species Photobacterium sp. 1_MG-2023. The sequence goes on from NZ_JAUORR010000002.1 coordinate 42,165, forward strand.
TGACCGCAAAACCAATCCGGAACAGGCGGAACTGAAGTTCCTGCGACATGATGGTCGAACCGCCCCCCATGCCCACCGACAGGACCTGCCGGGCATTCAGTAAGATATCGACGGCTTTCGCGACATCGGCTTCATTCACGATTTTCCGGTTGATGTTGATAACGTTCTTAATCGACTCATACACCCCCTGAATACCCGATTCGTTCGGGCTTTCATGAATGAAGCGCTGCCCCACAGCCAGCGATTGCGCCAGCTTCATTTTCAGGTCACGGACATTCCGGCATCCCACGGCTTTGGCAAAGCGGGTAATGGTGGCTTCACTCACACCGGCTTCTTCTGCCAGCGCTGTGATGCTGGCCGTGGCTGCGTTACTTAAATCGTCCACAACCAGGCGGGCGACTTTTTTTTCTGCTTCTCTTAACTGGGGGAAGCACTCGGTAATTCTGGAAACGATGTCCACTTCGATGGTCACGGCTGCCTTTCCTCTATGGAGTGAATCTTAGTGATCGGCACGAAATCAAACAGTGAGAAAACGCACAAATCAACTTGCAATGTTTGATAGTTTCTAACATCGAGAATACTATCAGATCGCCAAAAGCCAGATACGGCAAGGCATAAAGGCTATGTTAGGAGAGTAACCAATGCCTCAAGCAAACAAAAAGCATGTTAATAAATACCAAGAATTCGATCACAAAAACTTTCCTGCAGGCACCAAAGGGGTCTGGGTGGATGAAAAAAGTGAGGGGCGATACAGCCTGATCGAAGAAGAAATCTGTCTGCCTGCTGCCGTGATTCGCGAGACCGCCATCCGCAATAACCTGAACTGGATGCAGCAGTTCGCCAATCATCATCAGGTCAGACTGTCTCCGCACGGCAAAACCACCATGACCCCTGCGCTGTTTTCACAGCAGCTCGACGCAGGGGCCTGGGGGATCACCGTGGCCACACCAGCACAGGCTGAAACCGCAGCCCTTGCCGGTGCCAAGCATATTCTGATGGCGAATCAGCTGGTCGGAAAAGCCAACATGGCCCTGATCGCCCGGCTGATGCGGCAGCATGACGTGTCTTTCTACTGTTGTGTGGATTCCTGCGAAAATGCAGCCCAGCTCAATGACTACTTTACGCAGGCGTCCCTGACGCTGAATGTGCTGATTGAGTACGGGGTGCCGGGCGGGCGCTGCGGTTGCCGCAACCACGCCGAAGTTGAGACGCTGGCGGGGGTGATTCAGGCTGCACAGGGACTGACGCTCCATGGCATCGAAGTCTATGAAGGCGTCATCCATGGTGCAGACGCAGAAGATCAGATTCGCCTGTTCCTGCGCGATGCCGTGATGCTGGTTGAACAACTGGCCGAGAAAAAACTGATTGCCGTGCCCCATCCGATCGTCACGGGCGCAGGCTCGGCCTGGTACGACATTGTTGCGGAAGAGTTTTCTGCTTATCCGCATCTGAATGCCATCATCCGTCCCGGCTGTTACCTGATTCACGACACGGGCATCTATCAGGATGCGCAGCATCAGGTGATGTCCCGCGCCCGAACGAATCAGGGCTATGCCTGTGAACTGGGCGGTGATTTAGCGTCTGCGCTGGAAGTCTGGGCTTATGTACTGTCGATGCCAGAGCCCTGTAAAGCGGTGATTGGTATGGGCAAACGGGACGTTGCTTTCGATGCGGGCCTGCCGATTCCTGAGCGCGCGTTTCGCAACGGCCAGCCGCTTGAGATTCAGGGGGTTGAGGCAACGCAGATCATGGATCAGCATACGTTTGTCAATGTGCCTGCGGGGACGGATCTGAAAGTAGGCGACATGCTGGTGTTTTCAACCTCCCACCCGTGCCTGACGTTCGACAAGTGGCGTTATGTCTGCGTTGCAGATGACAACGACACTGTCAGCCGATTCGTCGACACCCGGTTCTGAGTCACAGACAGCCATGCTCGCAATGGCTGTCTATTTCCCCGGTTCAGCGCATGACTTCCCCAGTTTTCCGAAAATGTAATCCGCAAACAGGCTGACTTTCGCCGGGATGTGACGGGTGGCCGGATACAGCATCCACAAGTCTCCGGTATAAAAGGTTTCAAATTCCCAATCCGGCAGCACCTGAACAAGGCTGCCCTGTGCGATAGCTCCCTCGGCAACAAAGATGGGCAAACTGGCAATGCCAATCCCCTGCTCTGCGGCTTCCAGCCGGACTCTGGAATGATTCGCCCGGTATCTACCGGTCACGGGCACCGTCACTTTGCTCTCGCCCCGGCGAAACCGCCATTTTGAATCGGCTTCATTCTCGCCCAGAGAAATACAGCTGTGCCGGGACAGTTCTTTCGGATGCTGCGGCACCCCTTTCTGATCCAGATACGCTGGCGAAGCACAGAGCACATGCACGATTGGCGTCAGGCTCCGGCCAATCAATCCTTGCGGCGGCTGACGGGTGATCCGAAACAGAATATCGATTTCCTGTTCAATCAGATCCAGCGCCTGATCATCCAGCACCAGATGCACATCAATCTCCGGATACAAGTGAAGAAACTCAGCAATGTAAGGATGGATCAGGGAGTGCGCGACCGCCTTGGGTGCCGCCACTTTCACCACGCCCCGGGCAGAGCTGTCCTGACTTTCGCACAGCGCCAGCACTTCCCGTGCGGTGTCATCCAGCTGAAGACAGCGCTCGTAAACCGTTCTGCCCGTCTCGCTTAAGCGTAATTTCCGGGTGGTTCGCTGCAACAGGCAGACGCCCAGTTGCTTTTCCAGTTGCTTAATCGACCGGCTGATCGCCGACGGCGAGACCCCCAGCAATCGGGCTGATTCCGAGAAGCTGCCGGTTTTCACCACGGAGACAAAAATCGCCATATCCTGCATTAAACCAATATGTTTATTGCTGCTCATGCCGTCTCACATTCGTGCGCGATGCGCAAAAGTTATTTGAATTGATGACCGATTATCATAGGTGTCCGGGATGATTACAATATTTGACTTCAGAATCTGTCCAAGGAACACGGAATCCCACGATGACCACGCAAGCCATTTATCTCAGCTCTGATAAATTACACGGTGATGCCGAGTTAATTGCCTGTTTTCAGGATGGCGAGCATTGGATTGCCGTGCTGGACCAGACGCTGTTCCATCCTCAGGGCGGTGGTCAGCCGGGCGATACCGGACGGATCCAGACATACTGCGGCGAAGTGGCACCCGTCCTGCACACCCGTCTGGTTGACGGTGTGGTTCACCATGTGATTCCGCATGCGCTGCCGACGGGCCCGGTGACACTGGCACTGGATAAAGAACCCCGAAAAATTCACAGCCTGCTGCACAGTATCGGCCATCTGATTGGCAATATTGGTCAGCAGAATGGCTGGCACCCGGTTCGGGCACATTACTGGCCGAATGAGTGTCAGGTCGAGTTTGCGCCGGGCACCCATGTGGTCGATCTGGATGGCATGACGGTATCACAGCACCTGAGACGACTGATCGAAGCGGCGCTGCCGGTTCAGATTGAAACCCGGCCAGACGGCACCCGGTTTGTCGGGTTTGGCTGCCTCAATGCCCGGCCCTGCGATGGTACACACATCCACAATACCCGGGAAATACCGTCGGACATCGACATTTCAACTCAACTGAATCAGGGCCACCTGCAGGTGCACTATCAGATTGCGAACGCTGGCTGACACCCATTGATGGTCATGGCGCTCTGTTATCTTTGATTACACCTCCGGGATTACAGGACAGACCAGAACGTGTATCATTCGCCGGGAAATTCCGACGTGCACGGGTCCCGGTTGCTTCCGGGAACTCAAAATAACAGGAAACGCACGCGAATCATTTGGGTATACGTCCAATAAGAGGATTGATATGGCGTTCATGGATTTTGTTTCGGCCCTGCTGTTCAGCCTGGGTGTGTTAGCTGTGGGTCTGGCCGGTGGCTGTATCTTCAGTCTGCTGACCGTTCGGGAAGATGAAGTGGAAAGTGTCGCGGAAAAACGGATTGAATACGGTGTGTTCGCTTCCGCCTGTGTGGTGATTGCCGGGTTAATTCTTTACGCACTGACCTGACAGACCCCGCTCCGGTTTCACACTTTAAAAACGGGCCACCTGCGTGGCCCGTTTCATTTGAAAACACAGAATACCACACTCAAACGCTCGGTTTACCGTTCAGCCGAAACTGCCAGTTTTCCAGCTCGCCTGTTGTCAGGCGTTTCTCAATCGTACTTTTCCAGCTTTTGGACAAAGCCTGACACGCCTGTAGCTCACGCAGCTTTTCCGGGTTCATCGGATCGTTGAAATACCAGTCCAGTACCTGTTTCACGTTGAATCGTGCCTCACCGGGTCGGATCAACACCAAAGGCGCCGCTGCACTCACCTCACCCGTCTGAATCACACGATATAACCAACCGCACTTGCCTGTGGTTTGCATCACCTCAGAAAACCCCGGAACATCCCAGCGGTGATTCACTTTAAAGCACGGGGAACGCGGCTGGCTGATTTCAATGATGGCTTCTCCCCACTGGTACTGGTCGCCAATGCGGACATTCTCTTCCAGCATACCCCGTGTGCTCAGATTCTCGCCCATGCCCGGCGACGGCCACGTGCGCTCAGGATACTGCTGCTGCCAGAATGCATAGTGTTCCTGCGGATACTGGTGCAAGGCTCTTTCCGTGCCGCCATGAAATTTCGGCTCTGCGCACTCGTCGCCGACCAACCCCGTTTCAGATAAAAAGACCCGTCCCGAGACCGGCTGCTTGGCCATTGCGGTCGTAATGCCGTAGTTTTGCACCACTTTCCCGGTAAACAATCCAATCAGTGGAAAACTTTGATTTGACTGACTCAATGATTGAACTCCCTGTCATGTAAACGCACCACGGTATTCAGGCTGTTGGCGATAAAACAATTCTCATGGGCTTTCTGGTGCATCTTCGCCAGCGCTTCCTCCGAGACCGTCACTCCCGCTGCAAACGTGATCACCGGATTGAGATTGATCGCAGCCACTTTGGTTTTACCGGCCTCGTTCTGCCCCAGTTCTGCCGACACCTGATCGTCGTAACTGGCCACCGGAAGCCGCTTGAGGTGGGCTATCGCCAGAAAGGTCAGCATATGGCAGGAAGACAACGCAGCCATCAGGCTTTCTTCCGGATTCACATGCGCTGCATTTCCTTGAAAATCCGGTGCCGACGAGGCCTGTATGCTTTGTCCGCTGCCGAAATGAATCTGATGATCCCGGCTGAACGCCTCACCAGGTTGCTGACTGCCCTGCCAGCTCACTTTCACATGAAAACTCATCCCACCGCCTCCTTACTGACTATATAGATAATAAAGAAAAGGCTCCACAAGGGAGCCTTCATCATTACAATTCGAAATCACCGAGCGCATCGGCTTCGACCTGGCGTTCGAGAAACGCCACCAGATCATCGTGACCACCGATGTATTTACCGTCCAGAATGATTTGCGGCACGGTACGAACGGTCGTGTTGGCCACCTGCTCAATGAAAGCAATCATCTCTGTTTTTTCCAGATCCTGACCCAGTACCAGTGTGGTGTAGTCTGTGTCGCGATCATCCAGAATCGCTTTTGCTCGCACACAATAAGGGCAGTTTGGCTGCGTGATCACCAGATTCTGAATCTGGCTCAGGGCTTCAATCGTCATACAGTGCTGTCTCTGTTCGGGTGTCGGAAGAACGGTAAGATAATGCAAAGTGCAGCCGGAGTAAAACCCGATTGCCCCAGCTGTCGGTTTTGTCGTCTTTCAGGCCTGAATCCGGATTGGAATCCGCCGGCGACCAAAGCGTTGACCGGGTGTCGTAAAGCGACCCGCCAGCAAATACCCGCAGTGGCGGCATCGCCCCTGCTCCGTGAGTGCATCGTTCCCCAGCGCATACCAGTTCCGTTCAATCACAGTCGCACCGCATCCCGGACAATAAGTGCTGTCGCCTGCCGCATCAAAAATATTTCCGACATACACATAATTCAGTCCCTGATTCAGGGCGATCTGTCTCGCACGCTGCACCGTTGCCGGGGGTGTTTTCGGCTTATCCATCATTTTAAAATCCGGGTGAAAGGCGCTGAAATGCAAAGGGATGTCCGGGCCGAGATTCGCCATGATCCACTGACTCATTGCTTCGATTTCGGCAGCACTGTCATTTTCGCCGGGGATCAGCAGGGTGGTGATTTCGAACCACACCCGGGTTTCGTGCCGGAGATACAACAATGTATCCAGTACAGGTGCCAGATGTCCGCTGCAAATCTTGTGATAAAAATGCTCCGAAAAGGCTTTCAGATCGATATTCGCGGCATCCATTTTCTGATAGAAAGCCTGCCGAGGCGCATCACAGATATAGCCCGCACTGACAGCAACACTATGAATGCCATGGGCATGGCAGGCATCGGCACAGTCCATGGCGTATTCCATGAAAATCACCGGATCGTTATAGGTGAAGGCGATGGAATCGCAACCATACTGCTGTGCGGCCCGGGCGATCTGTTCCGGCATCGCAGTGGCACCCAGCGTATCAATTTCCCGCGACTTGCTGATGCTCCAGTTCTGACAGAATTTACAGCCCAGATTACACCCGGCGGTCCCAAACGACAGGACTGAACTGCCCGGGTAGAAATGATTCAGCGGTTTCTTTTCAATGGGATCGATACAGAAGCCGCTGGAGCGGCCATAACTGGTCAGCATAATCTGTCCATGCTCAGCTTGCCGGACAAAGCACGCACCGCGCTTCCCGTCCCGCAAGCGACAATGCCGGGGACAGACATCACAAACCACACGACCGTCTGGCAATGAATGCCAGTATTGGGTCGGCCAGACCTCCGGTGGAGACGCCGGCGTTCTGTCTGCCTGAATTGATTTGGGCAATGTCCGGGTCATGTTCACTGAACCGTCTTTTTTCCTTTCTATACTTAACTATAGATGGTCATGACCAGACGCTGAATGAAGAAAGTTTCAGCGACAGGTTGTATACAACAATAAGGACCACAGACTCATGAGCATTCGTGAACCCGCCGTAGCCGGACGGTTTTATCAGGCTTCCCCGCTCGGACTGCACCAGCAGCTCAACACCTGGCTGTCTGCTGCACCCGACACATCCGATCCGCCCAGAGCACTCATTGTGCCGCATGCCGGTTACATGTTTTCCGGAAAAGTTGCGGCTTCAGCATACAAACAACTCAAGCGTACCGGCAGCCGATACCGTCGGGTCATCCTGATTGGGCCTAGTCACCACTTCGCTTTCGACGGCTGCGCACTGCCCGCTGATCATTTTTTCGCCACACCGTTAGGTCAACTCAAAATTGACTTACAAGGTGTTGAAAAGCTATCGCAATTGGATGATATTGGGCTATCAGATCGTATACATGAATTGGAGCATTGTCTGGAAGTACAACTTCCCTTCCTGCAAAGCTGCCTGTCGGATTTTACCCTGTTGCCCATCCTGACCAGCCGGATATCCCCGGTGCGTCTGGCCGAGATCATCGGCCCGCTCTGGCAGGATGACACGCTGCTGATCATCAGCAGCGATCTGAGCCATGACCACCCCTATGCAGATGCACAGGATATCGATCACCGGACCCTGCGTGTGATTGAAAAGTTCGATCCCTCATTAACACCCCAGCAAGCCTGCGGTTCAACCGGGATCAACACCTTGTTATTACTGGCGAAGCAAAGAGGCTATCATTTAAAACAAGTTGAATATAAAAACTCCGGAGATATGGATGCCGGAGATAAGGAGAGAGTCGTTGGATATGTCAGTTACCTCGTATCAGCCACCACAGAAACCGGCCCTGAATAAAGGAGAAATGACCCAACTGCTGGATATTGCCCGAGAGGCGATCAGCGGTCATTTTTCGGAAGATTTACCCCGGCCGCCGCAACTGGATTTGTACAATCGCAAATTGCTGGCGAATGGTGCCTGTTTCGTGACGCTCGAAGTCAATGGCGAACTTCAGGGGTGTCTGGGCACAGTGACAGCCAACGAACCTCTGGTGATTGAAGTGCACAACAAAGCGCGCGACAGTGCTTATCAGGATCGTCGCTTCATGCCGCTGACGGAAGACCAGCTGGACTCACTGACCATTGAGATTTCCGTGCTGTCTGAACCGAAATTGCTGCAGGTCGACTCTGAAGAAGCGTTACTGACTTATCTGGAAGCACATCAGGTGGGACTGATTCTGACCGAGCATCACGCGCAGGCTGTTTTCTTGCCGCAGGTGTGGGCCAAGCTGCCCAAACCGGCCAACTTTCTGAAAGCGCTGAAACAAAAGGCCGGCTGGCCGATGAATCACTGGTCGCCCAACATTCGGGTGAAAACCTTCACCACCACGCAAATCAAAGGCAAGTACATCTCACCGATTGCCTGAGTCCAGAAAACCACACCACCGCCCTCGGCGGTGGTGATTGCGAACAACCTTCATGCGGGCTGCTGCCCGCATTTTTCATCTCAACGTTGATTGCCCGAACTGGTAGGTCAGTGAAACCGTAAACTGGCTGACATCATTCACATCCAGAAAATAGCGGTTGAATTTCCCGCCCACCAGCCACTGAGGATGGAGCGGATAATCCACACCGACACTCAGATAAGGATCGACGCCCCAGTCGGATGACCGAATCGCCCCCCCCTGATATTCACTGTGATAATCAACCTCCCAGCGGTACACGCCACCGCCAATGAGCAGGCGCATCCCTTGTTCATTAAGTAACGGATAACGCACATCCACTGCCACACCGGAAGTCAGCACCGGGGTGACTTTCACCACCTGGTCATGAAAGTCAGCCGACGTTGTCCCATCCGGCAGCAATGTGGCTTTGCCTTCGCCCTGATCCTGATACCGGGCAGTCACCAGCCATTGACTGTCGAAGGCATAACCCACACCAAACGACCAGCCGTAATCACTGTCATCCTGAGACAGCACCGTGGCATTCACCGGCTGCGGATGCTGCTCGCTGGCTTTGCTTCTGCCCAGTTCAGCTTCAATGAACCAGGCGGCCTGTGAATTCGCACTCGTCAGTGCCAAAACCAGGAACGCAAGGCCCTTTCTGCGCCGCAGAACAACAGCCAGACCTGCCAGCACGCACAGCCACAGGACAGACAAGCTCCCCGCTCCCCGATTCTTCACAACATTGTCCTCACTCAGTGTGGTGGTCACTCTGACCTGCGCACGGGCCTCCAGCCCGGTTGCATCCTGTATGTGATAGGTCATCATGCTTTCTCCTTCAAACCCGGCTTCCGGGGTGAAAGTCAGCGTCTGATCACTGTTCACCCGCACGGTTCCCCGATTCGCGACAGCCGACAACACCGACAGCTGATCCCCGTCCGGATCGGAGTCGTTCCCCAGCACGGCGATCACCACCTCGGTCCGATCATTCGTTGTGGCAGTATCGTCGACGGCCACCGGATAATCGCTGTCGAGCACGGTCACTTTTGCCTGGGCACTGGCTGTACCACCCTGTCCGTCAGAAATGCTGTAGTTGATCGTGGCATCCCCAAAGAAACCATCCGGTGCCGTGAAATGCACCTGATTCGACATCAGCCCGACTACGCCAAAATCAACAGAGGACGCCATCAGCGTGAGCGGATCCTGATCCGCATCGGTATCATTTGCCAGCACATCCAGCAAGATATCGCCGTTTCGGTTCAGCAACTGATGATCGTTCACGGCGTTGGGCAACTGATTGGGCCCTGCGGGCACACCCACACCGCCCGGATCCATCACACTGCCATTCACTTCACCGTCATCATCATTGACGCCACCATCTTCAATCGTCAGTTGCACACACCAGTCCCCTTCATGCAGGCCTGCCTGCCACTGGCTGTCTCCCGGTGGCGGGCAATAACCGGCTTCTCCGGGTGCAGAAGCGATCCCGTTATTGGCATCCGTCACGAAATCCACCCATCCCTGATCTGTGGTGTATTTTCTGTACACGGCATTGGCCGGGATCGGCAACCGTTGTGGCAACACCACCTGATACTGCTGACCAGCCACGGGCAAACCCTGTGCGATGAAATCGAACAGCCCGCCAATATTGGTCACTTCTGTATCCGCAGGAATTTCACCGGTCAGCAGTTGCGCACCGCCCAGCGTATTACCGGCAATGGTCACGCCCTTGCGCAGACACACCCCCGGATCGCCTTCCAGCAGGTAACGCTCAGAGACAATGGCTTGTTCCTGAATCACATTGCAGTCAGCAATCGCATCGAGGTAATCCGAAATGCCATCCGTATCTCCGTCGGTGTAACCTTCCCGATCGTCCGGCAACAAGTCACCATCGGTATCTCTGCCATCCAGCGGGGTCAGCACCGCCGACACTTCCAGATAAACCCGCTGTTTCACCGACATGGCCGGTGCACCCGTGTCCGTGACAGTCACCGTGAGGGCATACATTCCCGGTGACAGCTGTGCGGGATCAAAGGTGAAGCGTTCGTCATCCGGGCTCAGGTCAGCCATCGCATGATCGCTGGCCTCCCATTGGTAACCGTGACTGTCCCCGGTATTAACATCACGGACTGAGGCCGTCACATTGACCTGACCACCTGAGTTTTCAATCAGATGCCGGGACTCCCCATCCTGCACCACACTCAGATCGACCGATGGCGCCACATTCCCTTCGACAATCTGCAGGACAGTGCTGGATTGACTGCCCAGATTCAAGGTCGGTGACAAGGCAATTTCCAACGTTTCCGGCGCTTCAGCAAGGCCATCGCTCAGAATGTCAAAGGTCAGCACGCCCACGGTGCCCTGCTGGATGATCACCTCGCCATCCACCAGCGTATGATCACTGCCGTCACTGGTCCCCGACACGGTATAAGGCAGACTGACCGGGTACGCAGGGGCTGGCCCGTTCAGGTAAACCCGGACCTGTTCCGTCACGCCTTCCGTCGTCACGCTGTCTTTATCAATCGACACCAATGGATACACCGTCACCTGCTGGCTGGCCTGAGATTCATGACCTGCCGCATCCACGGCTCGCCAGTACACCGTATGCTGGCCCGGACGGAAGAATGGCGTCTGATCCACCAGAGCAACCGGTAAAGCTTTCCCCTGACTGTCGGTAGCTTTGGCAACCCCAAGATTGACCCGGGTCATGAGCCCGGTCGCCATCACGGACACATCGGCTGGGGGCTGAATTACAGGCGGCTGACTGTGAGACGATGCAATCATGACTTTGACCTGACCGATCTGAATGTCCCCTTCACCATCGCTGGCCCCATATTTCAGTGCGATCGCACCCTGCTGATCCGTGGTCAGCAACACCTGTCCGTTCTGAATCGATGCGGTGCCTTTTCCTGTCGTCACCCAATGCAGGAGCAACGGATTCTGGTCGACATCTCTGTCATTGCTCAGCACATCCAGGTAATACCGGCCATCGGCACTGGCGGTCAGCTGATAGCTGTCCGACACAATCACGGGCAAATCATTCTCCGGGGACACCGTAATTGACACGGTGTACACCGCTGACAGCCCCTCCCCATCGGTGACCTGATAAGTGAAGCTATCCATGCCAAAGTAATCGGCCTGCGGCGTATACAGCCAACCGCTACCTTGCTGCGTCAGACTGCCATGCTGAGGCGACGCCCCAAGCACCAGGCTCAGGGAAACACTGTCGACGTCCGTCATGGTGGGCAGAATTGCGAGATTCTGATCCTCCGCCAGCGTCACCGTCATGTCTTCACCCACCGGCGCATCGTTCACATTGACCACGGTAATGCTGAATGCAGGCAGTGACACGTTTTCCGTGCCATCCGTCACGCTGATCATCACGCCACTGCTTGTGCCGACATGACTGTTGTCCGGCGTTCCGGAAAGCTGACCGTTCTGGCTGTTGAAAGTGGCCCAGACCGGCAGATTCTGAATGCTGAAGGTCAGTGCATCTCCATCTATATCCGTCACCTGAGGCAAGAAGCCGTAGTGACTGTCTTCCAGGACTTCCGTGGGCGGCAGCCCCGTCAGGACAGGCGCATCATTCACGTTATTCACCGTAATGGTGAACGCTGGCAGTGATGCAGACTGATCCCCGTCACTGACGCTGATCAAGACGTTGGGATACTGGCCGACGGCATCGTTATCCGGCACACCGGACAAACGGCCCGTCTGCGGATCAAAGCTGGCCCAGGCAGGCAGATTCGTGACACTGAAGGTCAGCCCGTCATTTTCAATGTCCGATGCCGTGGGCTGGAATGCATAAGTCTGATCCTGATCCACACTGAGCGAAGGCGTGCCAATGATGGTCGGTGCATCATTGACCGTATCGACAATCACAGACACGGTCGCAACGTTCGAGGCACTGCCCTCGTTATCCGCAATCGTATAGGTAAAGCTGTCGTTTCCGGACTGATTCTCATCCGGGGTATAGCGCAGACTGCCGTTCCCCAAATCCTGCAATTGGCCCATCTGTGGCGGCGTCTGAATCTGAATAGCATTCAGATCCAGCGTCCCGTCCAGATCGCTGTCATTACCGCTGACCGCGATATCAACCGGGGTGTCCTCCTGCGTCGTCGCCTGATCGGCATTGGCCACCGGCGCATCATTCACTGCCTGAACCGTCATGGTCACGGTCGCGATATTCGACCATGCCTCCAGATCATCTTTCACCCGATAAGTGAACTGATCCTCACCGCTGAAATTCGCTGCCGGGGTATAGACCACCGCACCATTGCTTTCAACGGTCACGCTGCCCTCGCCAGGTTGGGTGTCAATCGTCAGTGTTCCGGCCTGAATCGTGCCATCAATATCCTGATCATTCCCCAGCACATTCACCGTATGAGGCGTATCTTCCAGCAGCGTCGCGGTATCATCCGCGACCACAGGCGCATCGTTGACGCTGGCAACTGTGACAGACACCGTTGCTGGCTGAGACGTTGCCCCCAGGTCGTCCTGCACCACATAAGTGAAGCTGTCGCTGCCAAAGAAATTCGCACTGGGTGTATAGGTCACCCGTCCATTGGCATCAATGCTGGTCTGCCCGTGCTGGGGCTGCGTGATCACCTGTACCGTACTGACATTGAGTGAACCGTCGATATCACTGTCATTGGTCAGCACATCAATCACACCACTTTCATCCTCATTCGTTGCCAGACCATCCGCCACCGTAATCGGGGCATCATTCACCCCTGCCACGTTCACCGTCACCTGAGCGGTATTCGACACCAGCCCTGTGCTGTCCTGTACGGTGTAACTCAGGGTATCCGTGCCTACATAATTCGCCCCCGGCTGATAGTGAATCTTGCCGTTCTCAACCGTCGCGGCACCATGGGTGGGCTGTGTCACCACAGTCAGCGAAGCTGCGTTCAGCGTATCCCCGGTATCCACATCGCTGTCGTTCGCCAGCACATCCAGCACCACCAATGTATCTTCATCTGTGCTGCCGACATCAGCCGTTGCCACCGGCACATCAGCGACAGGTGTCACGGTCACGGTGACTGTCGCCGGCGAAGAGACCGCGCCGTAGATATCCTGAACCTGATAGGTCAAGGTGTCTGTCCCGGCGAAATTTGCATCCGGCGTATAGGTAATCGTGCCTGTCCCGGTATTGATGCTGGTGGCACCATGCAAAGGTGCTGTCACGACGGTGACACTGGCCGGGTTGAGATCGCTGTCTGCATCGCTGTCGTTCGTCAGAACATCGATTGCCATCAGATTATCTTCCGCGACAGAAGCGGTGTCATCCGTCGCAACCGGTGCGACGTTGGCAATGGTGAAGTTATAAACCGAATCACCGCTGATACCGGCAAAGGCATTGCCCGCCATATCGGTTAACGCAGCGTTCGTCATGGTGACGTAGTAAGCATGTGTCGGTGTGAAAGTGGTCGTCGGATCCACCACCAGCTGATTGCCGGAAATGCTCACCTCGGCGTCAGACATCGCGTATGTCACCAGCGTGGTTGCATCCGTGGCATCGATCAGACTCAGCGTGCCAGAGGAATCGCCGGTCTGAATGTCCTCGCTGAAAGTCAGGGTCAGATTGCTGTTGTAGCTGACGTTCGTCGCATCATCAGCCGGATTGAGCTGGGTGATATAAGGCGCGGAGCCGTCATAGCTCACCACCAACTGAGTCGCAGCCAGATTTCCGTTGCCATTTGGATCGGTAAACCGGCCACTGGCGATATCCAGCGTGATATTCCCGTCGGCCACCGGCGTCAGCGTTGCACTAAAGCTGCGCCCATTTCCGGTAAAGCCCGACAAGGTCCCGCCACTCACCGTGACATCTGCCGCTTCAAAATCTGTACTGTCTTCGGTCAATGAAAAGGTGATGTTCGCGGTTTCGCCCTGTTTCAGCGCGGATTTGTCCGAGCCGATGGTCACACTTGGCAGTACAGTATCCACACTGAGAGCAAGCTGGACAGCGGCTGTATTGCCATTCCCTGCGGCATCGGTAAACCTGTTCGCCGCAACGTCGATGGTGCCGCCCGTCGTACTGTTCGCGTCAGGTGTGAAGGTCGCACTGTAGCTGGTGCCACTGCCAGTGAAATTCGCCAGCGCACCACCGGAGACAATCACATCTCCGGCGGCAAAATCGCTGCTGCTTTCGCTCAGCGTAAAGGTCAGGGTCGCAATTTCGCCCTGCTTCAATGCTGTTTTATCGCTGGAGATATTTACCGTCGGCAACTGCGTATCCACACTGATTGCCAACTGAGAAGCCGCTGTGTTCGTGTTTCCTGCAGCGTCGGTAAAGACACCCGCGGCCACATTCACCGTCGCGCCCGCCGTACTGTTCGCGTCAGGTGTAAAGGTCGCACTGTAGCTGATGCCACTGCCGGTGAAATTCGTCAGCGCACCACCGGAGACAATCACATCTCCGGCGGCGAAATCGCTGCTGCTTTCGCTCAGCGTCAAGGTCAGGATCGCAGTTTCGCCCTGCTTCAAAGCTGTTTTATCGCTGGAGATATTTACCGTTGGCAACTGCGTATCCACACTGATTGCCAACTGAGAAGCGGCTGTGTTCGCGTTTCCTGCGGCGTCGGTAAAGACACCCGCGGCCACATTCACCGTCGCGCCAGCCGTGCTGTTCGCGTCAGGTGTGAAGGTCGCACTGTAGCTGGTGCCACTGCCGGTGAAATTCGTCAGCGCACCACCGGAGACAATCACATCTCCGGCGGCAAAATCGCTGCTGCTTTCGCTCAGCGTAAAGTTCAGCGTCGCAGTTTCGCCCTGCTTCAAAGCTGTTTTATCGCTGGAGATATTTACCGTTGGCAACTGCGTATCCACACTGATTGCCAACTGAGAAGCGGCTGTGTTCGCGTTTCCTGCGGCGTCGGTAAAGACACCCGCAGCCACATTCACCGTCGCGCCCGTCGTACTGTTCGCGTCAGGTGTAAAGGTCGCACTGTAGCTGGTGCCACTGCCGATGAAATTCGTCAGCGCACCACCGGAGACAATCACATCTCCGGCGGCAAAATCGCTGCTGCTTTCGCTCAGCGTAAAGGTCAGCGTCGCAATTTCGCCCTGCTTCAAAGCTGTTTTATCGCTGGCAATATTCACCGTTGGCTGAACCGTATCTACCGCAATACTGAGTTGCGTTGCCGCGGTATTCCCGTTTCCTGCGGCGTCCATAAACTGATTGGCAGCCACATCAATCGTTCCGCTGGTGGCATTTACGGCAGGTGTGTAAGTCGCGGTATAGGCCGTGCCGCTGCCGCTAAAGTTTGACAGGGTGCCTCCGGCGGTTGTGACATCAGCCACAGTAAAGTCAGTACTGCTTTCACTCAGTGTGAAAGTCAGCGTCGCGCTTTCTCCGGCTTTCAGGGCTGGCTTATCGCTGCTAATCGCCACGGTTGGCCGCGCGGTATCAACAGTAATCGTCACTTGCGTGGCCGCTGTATTGGCGTTCCCTGCGGCATCGGTAAAAATACCGGCAGGTAAATCCAGAGTTGCTGTGGTTTCTGTGTCCGGATCGGGCGTAAAGATCGCAGAATAATTCAGTCCAACGCCCGTGAAATCAGACAGAGAACCACCGGAAACAACAACATCAGACACAATAAAATTAGAACTGACCTCGCTCAGTGTGACTGAAATCAGCGCCGTTTCTCCGGATTTCAAGGCAGCTTTACTGCTTGTAAAGCTTGAAATGCCCGGCAGAAGACTATCCAGCGTCGCAGTATTCGTCACAGCTGAAGCTGTATTCCCTGCGCTATCCGTTAATGTGGCAGATAACGTCAGCGAACCGTCGGACAAGCCGCTCAGATTCAGTCCCGTAACAGACTGGGATCCGCTGCTGATCGCCCCCGATCCGGTCACGTTCGATCCGCCACCGCTGGAGCTGATGGTATAGGCGAAATCTGTGCCCAGCTCCGCACCAGAGAACGTGAACGACGCACTGCCAGCATCGGTGCTGTTGTAATGCGTTTGATCGAATAAAACACTGTGCCCGGTCGGCACCGCCTGATCAATAGTGACATTGAGGGCGGCAGATGCCGGGCTGTCATTGCTCCCATCCGTCGCTGTGGCCGTGAATGCATGCGTAACATTCGATGCCAGAGCGCTGGTGGTGATGCTCCAGTTCCCTCCCGTGGCAGTCGCTGAGCCGATCTCTGTTCCCCCTGACTGGTTACTGAACAGCTTGACTGTACTGCCAGCTTCCGCAGTACCGGTAAAAGTCAGCGTGGTGAGATTCGTGAGGTTATCGCTGTCGGAGATACCACTGTCTGATCCCGAGGACAAATCCGGTGTGGAAGGTGCGGGAGGTGCGACATCATCTGCCACGGTAACCGGGAAGGTTTTTTGAAAGGTCGTCGTGCCATCGTGGGTCTGTATACAAACGTTGTAGTTCCCTGCCAACAAAGCACTCCCGGTTTCCAAAGTCGCACTGTTAATTTGGAACTGGCTGTTCGCTGCATCTGAGGTACAGCTGCCATTCGCACTGCTTCCTTGCGAAACCAGCGAATAACTGTGTGTGTCCCCGCTGTCTGTATCTGTCGTCGACAAGGTGCCCACATCGGCGCCGGATGCGGTCGCAGACTGATTGATGCTGGTTGACGTCAGGCTGATATTGGTCGGGGCGCTGTTCGTGGGGCCGGAGTTACAATCTGCATCCGTTGAACAGGACTGACCGTTTGAAATCGGACCATCGTAACAATACCCGTAATAGCATTCCCAGGCGGCCGTCATGGCTTCACCGCTGTGGCCATCCGCTCGGCTTCCCGGCCCGGCTGACAAGGGAGAGAGTTCTCCAACCACCCGTTTCGCAGTCTGAACGCCGCTTTTGAGGTGATGGGTTTGCGCCAGAAAGCTGCCCAGATCAAATTTCTGTTCGTCTGAATGCGCAGGCTCAGACTTTGCGTCATCGGGGATCGGATTTGAAGTTTCAATGGATGAAGTCTGAATCTGCCATGGTATTCCGGAAACATCGGTTTCGGCATAGGCAGGCATCAAAATCAATGGGGTGACTGCCAACCCGATCGCCAGAGAAGCCACCCAGCGGGTGGGATCGCTTTTTACCGAATCAATGGAATGACTGAATGGGAACACTTCATCCGTCCGTGTGAAGTGCTGATGCGTCGCACGGGCTAAACGCGACAAGCTCAGGTCGTTCGTCATACTCTGCCTGCAAGTTTGTGATGCAAAAAGTGCGGTTCACCCGGCGACTTCACAACACCGGACAAAACCCTCACACAACAAAAAATAAAAAAATCAATGCAACTCGTAGCAATTGAAACAGAGCTTTGACAATGTGCAAGCAGATGCTCTCAAAAACATGACATATGAGAATATTTTCTATGCAATAAACTGCTATTGCTTTCATTCAGAGTATAAAAAGATCCGATAATTCCACTGATTCTGCATCCACAATCCATGGTGTCATGCTGCCTTTCAGCACTTCGACATCATAAATCTGATTTAAATCACCGGAAAACGTCAGGTTTGCAATCACTTCACCATTTCGCAGATCCAGCGCCACCACCCCCGAAGACAAGGGTTCCCGTCGCTGATGTAAGGGCATGTCTGCATGCCGTGCTGAGCCATCTTTCGGGCGACGGACCACAGATAAGCCGACGAAGGCGACCTCCCCCATCAATGATAATCCCCGCGTGAATCCATTCAGTTCTGCCACCAGCTCCAGATCCGTCCGGGAAGCCGGAAGCCGATCTTCCCGGCATCGCCACAAGCGTCCGGTCCCGGATTCACAAAAGTACAGATAACCTTCATGAATACGAGGAGAATGCGGCAGACACAAGCCTGTCACCACAGGCTGATGTGTGGTTACAGACATAATTTCCCCGCTAAAACTGCTCACTTGGCGCCAGCGATAAGGGCTGTTTTCTTGCGAGAAATACGACACATATGCCGGGCGTCCATCTTTCATGGCCAGTCCATTCAAATGACACCGATCTTCTGGAACCAGTTCAGAAATAAAAGGAGGCATCCAGACCACCTCAAAACTTTTTCCGTGGGCCGGTCTGGCAATGCAATTAAAACGGGTATTCACCATGTACAGACCATCCGTGCCCCAGGCCATATCATGCGTGTTCAGATGCCCGGTCACGGTCGAGCCACAAGGCGAATAGACAGCATCTTTTCCGGCAGTGAGCTGTGTTGACTCACCTGCAAGCATAGCGGGATCAACCCGGCGGTAATCCCAGATTTGCTGATACGACGCCAGCGATAAACGCTGCTGATCGTCACTCAGTGCAATTCCCAGTAATCTGGGCTGGCGAACATGTTCAACAACCAGCGACTCTCCGTCCCCCCGGATGACAAACAGACAGTCAAGATTATGCGCACTCACCAGCAGGCTGCAGCGCATTGCATTGAGCAGCAGTGGAAAACGTGCACAGCTGCTCATCACATAATTCAAGGTATTCTCGTCATTCGCGTTCATGGATCACTTCCACAGAGACAAACAGGATCACATCGGCAGACCGGCATCCAGCGGCTGGACACTGGGCGGATACCAGATCATCCGCTCATACGGCGGTTCAATCTGGGTGACATGAAATCCCAGCCGGAGGTAAAGCTGCCGGGCCTGCGAATTGATTTGCTGAACCGATAGCGTCATCGGCGCTTTCAACTGGTTTGCGGAATACATAAAGGAACGGATCACCGCTTCTCCCAACCCATGCCCTCTGGCCTGTCGGGTGAACACAATATCGATCAGGTGAACCTGATCCTGAGAAAAATCCAGCACGGCACGGCCAACCGGTGACTGATGGTATTCAATGATAAAGTACATCGCGTTGGGGAATTGTTCCCCATAGCCCTGATTCATCGCCTGAAACTGCATGTCGATTAAAGATTCGATAAAATCTTGCTCGCCCTCGATCAGTCGCAAGTCATCCCGGCGCTCTCGATGAAGCTTTTCGAGAAAGATCCGATCCGCCGCCGATGAATTGGATGGGCGAACATGCAACCCGCCCGGTAATTTCAAATCCTGTTTGTCCATCTTGTTCACATCCTTGTTATCGAGACCGGATCAATGCTGTGCTGATCGCTGAAAGTGCGCCATCAGACCTTGCGCATCAAACACAGGCTGACTGTATTGACGCACCAGCCGGTGTAAGTCCGCTGCGGTCAGCGCAGGCTGCTCACCCAGTACCGCGGCCAGAACACCGGCGACGGCAGTGGCCGCCGCCGATGTGTTGGAAAATGTCAGACTGTATCGGCCAGTCTTCGCAGAAAAAGTCAGATAAGGCACAGGAACCTGAGTCGCGATCGGTTCACCCATCACCGGCCATACAGTCCCCTGACTTTCTGCATTGACCGTCAGAACCTGCGGCTGAGCTGCCAGTGAAAAGCTGTGATTCAGGTTCTCTCTGAAATTTCCTGCCGCAGCAACCAGAACCGTTCCTTTCCCTTGTCGGCCATGTTCAGCCAAAAACGTCAGGGCATCAGACAGTGCCTGCTGGGTCAGCGGTAAAGTCCACGCGGCCAGTATCAGGTCGGCCTGGCTGAGATAGGCCAGTTGCAAGGCCATCAGAATATCTGACGTCCAGTTGGTATCCCGGCGCAACAACACGGCGTCAGCCGCAAAGGCCAGTCCTTGGGTGTCCGGATGCCTTGACCAAAGCGTCGCCAGTGTTGCATCACCATGAAACGAATCATAGCCATGCACGGCAATTTCACTGGGTTCCAGCGGCAAAGGGCGACGCTGATCAATATCGTAATGCAGTTCAGGGAAAAAGGGCTGCAAAGCCGGATCAGCCAGGCCAAACGCACTGTCGATCACAGCGAGAGTCACCGCAGCACCCGGCGTTGCGGGCCATTGGTCAATGTTCAGTTGCTGACGGACAGGTTGGGGGGAGGTCCTGGGTAACCGCCCTGTTCCCCCCCCTTGCGTACCCAGACGAATTTGCAGCAAATCCGGTTCTGCCATCACAATCCCGGGGAAGCCTTGGAGTTGCTGCACCAGCGCAAGCGTTGCCTGCGGACTTTGTGTCTCCGCCACAGACCAGTAATACACCTTCAACTCGAACACAACCGCCGAACTGACAATCAGAGAGTGACGTAAATCGGGCAGCTTCAGCGATTTTTCATGCTTCACTAATACCCGCGTTCCGACTTGCAGGGCCTTGGTCCCTAACCATGGATGCATGTAGACCGGCGCCCCGACCGCTTGTGAAAGGAGACGGAATTGAACATTTTTATCCATCACCCGAAGGGTTAAAGATTCCGGCCACACGTGGGCCTGTGCCAACGCAGCAAAGGTCAGCGCAATGACAGAGAACATCCGCTTCATAAACAGCCTGAATCATTGAAATTACGGTTCAGGCACCGACAACCCAACAGTGCCAGACCCATTACGGCCTTGACGGAAAAATACCGTCCATGCAAATACAAAAATTCACGCCCAGATAAGGCTGCATATTCTCATGGGGCTGCGATCCGCCAGAGACGGCCATCGCCTGAGCATTTAACTGATTATCCGGGTCGCCTGTGTAATACCGAGCCTCGGCAACACCACTTGCATTCAAAATCCCTACCCCTGCATTCAGGCCACTTGCAGTATCCGCACTGCTATTCACGGCTTGCATCGCATGGCTGTGTGACGGAATTTCCGTGATATCCAGTGGGATCATATCTACGCCGGACTTTTCTGCCAGAACGCTGGGCGACAACCCTGGCCCATTTCCCGTCCCCATGGGTGTGCGGGCCCGCAGGTCAGGGAGTTGAAATGTATTCGGGTTGACGTTGCCAAAGCTATATCCAATCACAGCAAACAACACTTCATTTTGCTGAATGCTGAGTGTTTCTCCGTTACAAAATGCCCAGAATCGCGGGGCAAATGTGTAAGGCATCATCATAATTTCGCCGTAAAAAGCTTCACTCATCTGATTTTCCTCAGCTTCTTTGCGGGTAAATACCTGCGGTGCAAATAATAAAGTTCAATGCCAGTGAGGGCGCGACATTCAAATGACGCTCTCCACCCCCGGCTGTACTCACGGCATCTTGCCGTAACGCGACCCAATCCGTTGCAACAGGGGAAGCAACGAACTGACTGGCCTTCCCCACCACCAGACCAGATGCAGGCTCTGAAGATGTCGCCGGGTTATTTGCAGTCATCAGGGAATGCTGATGTTCCGGCAATTGATTGAGCGTCAGGGTCACGTATTCCTGCCCCATCCTTTGACCGGGGATACGGGGTGTCAGTCCATGACCGGCCCCCCGTCCCACAGGGACACGACCTCTCAGATCCGGCAGACTGAATGTTGTTCTGCCATCACCGCCATACTGGGTCCCAATTAGTGAAAACAGCGCCTCATTGGATGAAACCGGTAACAATGTGCCCGCACAGTAAGCCCATCGTCGCGGCGCATAACTTCCTGCGAAGAGGGTAATTTCAGACAAATAACGTTCAGACATTCCTGATCTCCTAATCTCTTTCCGGGAAAATACCGGTCAGGGCGATACAAAAGCTGATGACCGCTGAAGGCTGCATATTTTCATGTCCTGTCCCATGACCTGTCGGGCCCACCGCTTCAGGATTCATCGCTTCAAGATTCTGCGGCGCAGCATAAACTGGTGTGTCTCCGGCGGCAGCAGCAAGGACTGTCGCTTTTTGCTGCCTGAGCAAATAAGGACGGAATGAATCGCCAGGCTGAGATGAAACGGCGACACCATGGGTGTGGGCTGGCATTTCAGCTTCCGTCAGCGTCACTTGCTCCATACCGCCCGTTTGCGCCTGCGTGATGGGCCGCTTGGAATAGAAAGCAACACCCGGCTGTACCGGCATTCTGCCGCGAAAATCTGGCAGTTTGAAATCCGTCTGACCATTACCGCCAAACTGATTTCCAAGTAATGCAAACAAGGCTGCGTTCTGGCTGACTGGCAGCACCTGCCCATCACAAAAAGCATAATTTCTGGGGGCGAAGTTCACCGCAAACATCTGAATATTACCGATAAAAGGTTCCATACTGACCTCAGTGCGTTAAGGTTGCGTGACTTTTCGGGAGATAATCACTTCCAGTTCTTTTTCTGAATTGGGAGAAACAAATAAACTGGCCGCTCCCAGTTGCGGATGGCTGAATCGATAAGTGCCTTGCTCAATCGGCTTTTCCTGCGCACTGCAATCCAGATAAAACGCGTAAGACTCCCACTGTTTCCCATGCGTCCCCGTTCTTTGTACTCCCGAGATCACAACCTGACAGTGCTGCGGTTCCCCCACATCAATCATCAGGGCGTCGCCAACGCATTGCTCCAGCCGTTCAAACGTAAATTGCTCCATGTCACCTCCTGTTACACAGACTGCTGATGCACTTTGTGAATAATTTCAATGTCCACGATAGGTGTAGAGCATCCGGCAGATTCCAACAACACGGTGCATAAAAACTGAAGGATTGATCAAACAAATCCATGTCACTGGCAACAGCAACACCATCAAAATGCAATGAAGAGGATATGCCACCCTGAATATGAACAAGCGAGCCGACCGGCGCGCAGAAACAAGAAAGGCACAGGCGTGTTGCTGAAGTTTCAGCGTTCAGAGGTTTGCGGAGAAAACGGGCGTCGCGGATACCGTTGCCGGACCCAGCGAAGCACCGGCTGTTCTATCCCGTAAGTCATCAGAGAAGCAATCAGCAGGGAGAGGACCATCGCTGTGATCATTCCGGCAACTGCCGGCCAGTCCTGCCCGTAAAACAGCTGTATCACGACATAACCCAGATTCTGGTGTACCAGATACAGCGAATAAGAAATCGTGCCGAGAAAAACCAGCGGACGCCAGGTCAGAAATCCCAGCGCGCCGCGAATCACCGCCAGCCAGAAACTCAGCATGATCAGCAGCATCAGCGCAAACTGGCTTACCGAGTGATTAATTCCGAGAATCACCGCGCACAGCAGGAGTGTCCGGTAAGCGGCGTTCGTTTGGAGTCCCTGCCAGATGTTGTAAAAACAGATCCCGGCGGTAAACATCGGCAGGTAAGGCAGAATCAGCAACTGATTCAGGAAAGGTGGCATGTCTGAGCCGCTGAGGCGCACGACAACATCGGCCACCATCACGACCATAAAGATCCGTTCCGCCTGCTTCAGTAACCCGAACAGAAACAAGCCAAACATCCAGACATAGAACATCAGTTCAACCGTCAGCGTCCAGTAAACCCCGTCCACATGGGGGATACCAAACCACTGATGAAACATCAGCAGATTGGCCAGCGCCGCAACGCTGTCAACTTCCCTGCCCGGCAACCCCATGACAGACACCACACAATAAGTCAGCGCCACGGCAAACCAGTATACGGGATACAAACGCGACACCCGCGAGATCACGAAATCCACCGGACGCTCAACCCGGTTCAGCGTCCAGAAAATGACAAAACCACTGATGATAAAAAACAGATGAACACCAAACCGGCCCGCATAAGCCCAGTCAACCGCCAGCCCCGGATGTCCGTATAACGCATCATATCGGTAAAAATAGTGATAGAGCACGACCGCCAAAGCGGCCAGTCCGCGCAATGCATCCAGTTCAGTCAGCCGTTGCTTTGACGCCATGATCGACACACTCAAAAAGTCACATTCCCTGATAACCTTGAGTATAGATGTTGCATTTTTTTGTGATGAATTTTACAGAAATCGAAGCGTGAATCTGGCCTGTGAACCCAGTCGCGCTGTTAATTCAGAAAATCGAAGGGCAGCATCATCAGAAAACAACACTCAGCTTCATCATTGCGTTCCTGCCGACGGCGTCGCTTTCGTTTTTGCTGATGAAGCTGCTGAGATGCGGCCCGGCAGGCTTTGAATCGCCCAAGTACAGCAGCCGGTAAGGCTGCATAAGATTTGGCTTCGATGATCTCAATCACAGCCTGGGAGCAACTGGGTCCACCATGAAAGGCGGCATGTGCGCACCGATAGCCTTTATGCGGCGATAAATATTTCTGGTACCAGTGAATACTGCGGATAGCGAGAATTTTCATGACATTTTATCGGGTCAGAACATCTTTGCAGTATCCACAATCAAGGCAGGGTCACAAGGTATTGCTATAAAAAACAATACCTTGATCTCAAGTCTTTCCGGCCTGTTTACTCAGGACAGTGCTTTCTCCCAGACTGTCCGAATCGTGTGCGTCGAGAAACCCACCGCTTTACAGTTTTTACTGCTGGCACTGTCGGGCATCACATCGGTCAGCAATCGATTTGCGCCCTGCGCAACCGCATCCTGAATCCGCTGATGCAGCAGCGCTGTCTGACATCCCTGCTTTCTGAAAGCCGCTTGTGTATAAGCGTTCGCCAGAATTGCTGTTTTGCCGTCAAAGAAAGTGGTTGCCCAGGCACAGGGGATTTCATCCACATAGGCAACATAACAACGGAAAGTTTCAGAACAATATAAATGGCGCTTGGCCTGCCAGATATCATCATCACACGTCAGGCCCGATGTTTTCAGCAGCGCCAGAAATTCATCTGCCTGATCATTCCCCCACATTTCAACCCGAACTGCCGACGCCTGTGAACCCGGCTGGTAGGCCTCTGCCGCCAATGCTAAAAATTCATGCGCATAGGCAGGCACATACCCTTTTTCAATCAGTGTTTTCGACAGCGCCTCATTCACCGCCGAGGGCGCCACATGAATCTCCGGCGGTGTTGATTCGTGGTAGTGCGGCAGGAACGCATCCAGACCGAGCACCGCATCTGCATGCGTGATAAGGATTTGATTGTCATAGCGCCGCGTGGGATCGATAAAAGCCGTCAGGTCATCGTCCTGAATGATATTGAGTTGACTGGGTGTTGCCGTGGATAAAGTTCTGGCGTTATTGAAGCGAAAATATGCCACGTAAGCGGCGTTGACTGTTTCCATACTGAATGTTGGGTTCATTCAATCTCCTGAAAAAAATCCATTCCAATTTGCGAATTCATAAAAATACACGTCAAAATATCAGCCCTGGAGACTGTAGCAGTCAATGGGCCTCGTATTCAGGACTCCTACTCACTCAATTGTTTTGTCTCATTGAGTGATTTCACACCTCGATAAAATGCTCAAACCGAAAGAAATGCATCTCTAAATCAACATCTGTTTCAAGGCGCAACGAAAACGATTGTCCAACCAAACGCGTCACCGTCTTACGCCAGAATGACAGTGCAGCGTGATTTTCCTGAAGAACCCGTATTTGCCATTGTCCCGGATGACGCGATATCAGAGCCTGAAAAGCCCTCATTCCAATCCCCTTGCCATGAAACTTCCGCAAAATAAAAAACTGATCCATATCATACACAGCCGGATGATCAGGGTATTTCCGGACCAAAGCAAAACCTGCCAGCTCGCCATCACATACAATCCAATATGGCGTATGATCCGGCACCTGCCAATATGGGTCCAAGTGCTTTGGATTCGCAACATAGTGCCCATGCGCATTGAGCTTCAGGGGAATAAACGCCGACAGTTCGTACATGTAGAACGAAAACAGATTCTCCAGAACGGGTCGCTCTGATCCTGAGATTTGATTCAATGAAATTTCCATATGTTCTCTGATTTCCAATTCATTCCTGATAAGAACGCTGAAAAAACGCCCAAATCACTTGGCACCCGAGAGTCATCGCGAAGATTGATGTCGGGTAACAATTGCACCACCCGCTTGTAGCACGCGCAGCCGATCAGCAATCGTCTGACCGTATCCCTGAATCATTTCCTGAACCACTGCACAATCTGAGACTTCCCCTCGTGCAAGACGCACTGCCTGAGCAATGGCTGATTTGAATGCCGGATCGTATCTCAGCAGGACAGCTGCGATTGCATTCAGATCGTGATAAAAGCTCTGATCACGTTCGCAATACAGGGCGTAGTGCGTGCGCAGAATTTTTTTCGCCACTGATTTCCCGACAGCAGATGAAGAACCCGATTTGATCTGCTCAAGGGCTTGGCACAAGCGCTGCTGAAGATCCTGATTCATTGCCAGCCCGATTTGCAATGAAGGCCGATAAGGAGCGATCTGCGGCCGTAAGTCCGCTCCCCACACGCATGTGCACAAATGTTTCAGCCAAAACTGCCATTCAAAGGCATTATGCACCATCGCCTCATCGTAAGTACCCAGATCGAACTCGAGTTTAGAAATTGAAGGATGCTGAGGGCAAATGCTGTCGGCCAGTGTGTTCAATGCCGCACGGTGCTCGCCCGACAACGGCTGATGCGTGATGAGACTTAAATCCAGATCGGAGACACCCCATTGCGCCTCACCTCGTCCCACGCTGCCGTACAAATAAATAGAGTGAATTTGCGAGGCAAAATCAGACGACAATCGGGCAATCGTCTCATTCAGGACGGGTAAAAAATCTGCACTGACCTTAGAAAGGCACACCGGATGACCGACAAATCCCTGTGAATCCAGCCCGCGTTCAGGTGTTATCTCTGCCATCCATGCCTGCCTCTATACCGCATATTCCAGCACCATGGGTATATCCAGCATCCCATAGCGGTTTCGAATGCCTTCAACACGTTGAAATCCAAAGGCGAGGTACACTTTTTCGGCATTCAGGGCAGCATTGACGGTGAATTTTCCATGATTCCCATGTCGCAGACATTCAGCTTTAGCCGTTTCCCAGAGTTGACGGGATATACCCATTCCATGATGCGCATCATGGATAAACAGATGCAGCAGATGGACGTTGTCTCTCATCCCAATCACGCCCACCAGTTCGCCCTGAGCCGATTCAGCAACGTGGTAACGATGACCGGTTTGAAGATAAGTTTTGATACAGTCTGCCGTCATTGTCCCCTGCAGCATGTCACGCGCTTCGGGTGCGATGGTCGGTAACACATGCTGAGTCAGTGCTGGCAGAATCAAAGCACTGATGGAAGCTGCATCTTTCACTTCAGCTTGCCTGATCTTCATGTCACTTCTCCTTCTGAAGATAATGTTCTGTCGTGCTGGCAGCATCACAATTGCGCCCGGCTCAACCTGAAATACCGGGCAGGCTTACGCTGCCCCTTTTGTCAGCAATCCCTCAAGCTGACTGTCATGCCAGCGAGTCATCAGGAAGATGGCACTCAAGGCCCCCAATAAGGCGAAGCCCATGTCAGACTGGGTGTCCCATTCATATCCCTGTGTGCCTAAAAAGGCTTCAGCATTTTCGCCGGTTGCCAGCGCCACCCACCACTCAATCAATTCATAGAATGCGCTGAATGCCAGGCAAATCGATACGGCGATCACGCCAACCCAAATACGACCATTGACGATGTGTTTCCGGATTAAAATTTCCCGCGCCAGAATGGCAGGCACAAAGCCCTGAAAGAAATGGCCGACTTTGTCGTAATTATTCCGGGCGGCACCGAAAAGATTGTCGAACAGGGGTACTTCCGCATAGGTGTAATGGCCGCCCACCATGAGCACAATACAGTGCAGCAGAATCAGAGCGTACAATAATGGCGTCAGCGGGAAAGACTTGTAGGTGAAGACGATCAGCACCAGCCCGATCAACGCAGGCAGGACTTCCAGAAACCAGGTGAATGTATCCTTCGGCTCAAAGGCCGACCAGAGAAAGACCGTGGCGAAAACTGCCAGCCAAATCAATTTCATTGTGCTGCTTTTAACCTGTTTGCGTGTTTTTCAAGGAAGGGTGCACGGTATCACAAGAATGAACACCGTGCACTCAGGTTCTTATGGCGACTGAGGTATCAGTCCGTATGGCAGGTTGGTGAACATCGAACGATGTTTGGGGTAAACAGGGGCGGCGTTCACACTGCGCCAGTCAAGCAGCATAATCGCCAGTGTATTTCGGTGTTCGCCGTCGTAAAGTTCCGTCTCTCCCTGCTCTGAGGGCACCATCCCCGCGTCACGATTGATGGATTTCTGAATGGCCTGCCGGGTTTTCTCCACCACAGGATCCGCTGTCTTTCCTGCCAGCAGAAAGCTGATCCCCACTTCGGCGATCACATCTTCTTTGGTATGCGTCAGAATCGTGTCGATATTGTTGCGGAAATAATCATAAATCCACTGGAAATCGCTTTCTTTAAGCTGAAACTGATAATAAGCAGAGGCCGCAAAAAGAATATGGGTCATGCCATAAATTTTATTCATGTACTGCTGTTCATTGAGCTGGCTGTCCAGAGCGTCCGGATAGGTCGCCCGAAATGCACGGATAAACGGATCAACCACATCCTGCTCGCCCAGCTGTCGGAGCCAGTAAACCTGATTCGCGAGCTGTGCCGCCCAGGCACGAATCATTGCCGGATCGGTCGCGTAACGGGAAAAATCATAGCGTCGGAAAATGTCACGCAGTTTGTGGTCATCTTTGTGCTTCAGCCCGTACTCATTCGCTCTGGCCATCGACCCCAGTAAGTCGACCCCCAGAAAGTAATATTCCGGATGTGCCTGGGTTGCCAGATAGCGCAGTTCACTGCGTGCACCTGATTTCTGACTGTATCTTGCCGCGCGTGCTTCAGAATACGCGTTGATCTGAGCCGGGGTATAAATGGCATCACTGACTTCGTTTAACCGGTCGGCCACCCGGGCCATATCGGCCCACACAGCACTCTGATATTTGGGATCTAAGGTTTGCCGGTACATCCGCAACCCGTAATGGCCCATTTTAAAAGCAGGGAGTTTATACAACTGGGATTCATACGTCTGCCGGATGCGTGCCGCATCTTCAGCATAAGTGGGTAATTCTTGCTGTTGTTCCGCTGCGGGTGCAGGTTTGGGGTAAATCTGGACTGCCGACCAGGCGGGCAGCGACAACAGAGCAATCAATATATATACGGCAGCAAA
The DNA here is from genome assembly GCF_030547945.1 of Photobacterium sp. 1_MG-2023. NCBI lineage: Bacteria > Pseudomonadati > Pseudomonadota > Gammaproteobacteria > Vibrionales > Vibrionaceae > Photobacterium > Photobacterium sp. 1_MG-2023. The sequence continues at coordinate 71,269 of NZ_JAUORR010000002.1, forward strand.
ACGAAGTGTCTTCATCACGATCCTTTTCAAGCCTCACATCCATTTCAATGCGAACATCATAGCAGTGACTGATTGCAGTAAAGTCAGTTTGATGTCATTGAATACACAGAAACAACTGCGGTTGAACCACCGGGTGCCCCGTTTATTCCTGAATCCAGCGGTAGGTCAGGTTCATCCTTTCGTTGCACCGCTGCTGTGTTTTCGGAATACTGTGAATCCAGTTGGACTGGGTGTCGCCCGCCATGATCAACAGTGAGCCATGGCCGAGCTGAAACTCAATTTTTTCTGATGTCTTGCCATGTTTCAGCAAAAACCGTCGGGTTTCGCCCAAACTGACTGAAGCAATCACCGGGGCCGGTCCCAGCTCAGGCTCGTTATCCTGATGCCAGCCCATGCTGTCCTGACCATCGCGATACAAATTGGCCAGAACCGAGTTAAAGCGGGATTGCGCGACCCTTTCACAGGCCGCTTTGATGGCCAACAGCACCGGCGTCCAGGGATTCGGCTGCATCGTTAACCCGGAATAGGTGTATTGCGCTTCTCCGCACCAGCATTGTAAACGCGGCTGCAGAACTGATTTGCCGTACAGGGTGATGGCTTCCTGTTGCCAGTCCAGCGTTTGCCGGAGGACCGAAAAATATTGATTGGCTTCATTGGCCTGAAAGAAATGAGGCGCCCAGAACAGACGGCCGCCCCGAATGTCCAGCCATTCCCCCGGCTCTGACTCGGGTGCAAACAAATCCAGATTCATCACGCTGCTCACAGACCGGACGGCTGAGCGGGTAATCGGACATCCACCCAGACCAGACGATGATCCGAACTGACTTCGGCACGCTCTCTGCCATCTTGCCCGGCCACCAGCCGACGAAGCGGATCTTTTTTATCGGGCCAGAAGACCCCGCTGTTCATGATGTCGAAGTCAGAGGAAGGCAATACATAGTCCAGTCTCAGGCCGCCTAAATGTGTCCATTCCGCACTTCGGCCCCGGCGCAATTTCCAGGGCCGGAAAAATCGGCCGCCAAGGCTTTTCGGGGTCAGTTTTCCCTCGCTGACGACACGATGAATCCGGTGATGATACAGCAGATGGCGTAATGCCAGCGCCATACCTTCGCCATCGTGCATATCAGCATTCAGATCGCCCATGAGCACAAAGGCTTCATCAGGCAAAATCCCCCCAGTCCGGCCCTGATCGTCGGTCAGATACGCTTCATTTCCGATGATGTCTGTCAGCAACCGTAACTCATCATGATTCCGGCGTGCATTGCGCCGTTCGGGGCCGTCAAATACCGGCGGTGTCGGATGCGCGCAGAGCAGATTGAACCGCTGCGAACCAACCTGAACCGGGATCAGCACGTGGTTTTTCGAGGACAGCCGGAGTGCCTGCGCTGCTTCCGGGCAGTAATAATCTTCTGGCATCAGATGTTCCGGCATCTCCTGCCAGAGAAACTGCTGCCAGCTTCGGATATCCGATTCAATCAGCGGGTATCTGGAGAGCACCACAAAACTAAAATGGCCGTGATGAAACCCAAAGCCCTGCGCATCTTGCGGCAGCGTGAGTTTCCCGTCGCCGTCTAAATCGACAGGACTGGGTAAGCCGGTGTTCGATGGCGGACAGTAACGGTAGGGATAATCGATAGCAACCTGCCCGTGTTGCGGCTCGGCCAGATAATAGCGGCAGAAGTCGTTCAGGCTACCATCGTCGCCTCCCTCTCCGGGATGATCAAATTCGCACAGCAACAGTACATCCGGCTGAATGCGCTGAATCATTGCCGCAATGCGGGAAAATCTGGGGTGGCCTGGTTCCGCAAGTTTTTCCCGGATCCGGCCGGGCACCGGATCCGACATCGCGACATTAAAAACGCCGATGCGTAAGGTTGGTGATGGCACAACAAACTCCCAACAAACTGAAATGAAAGGCCTGTTCAGATTGTACGCGGAGTTGAACCCAGTCTCCAGCAGCCACTAACCGGGAATTTTCACCAAACTGCTGATGGCCAGATGAATCTGCCGGGCATCATGCATTGCCCGATGTCTGGAGGGGCCCAACTCTTCCAGCGCACGCTGAAAAGAGGCGCGGTCGATGCCATTTTCCTGCTGCAACCATAAACCCACTTCCGTCAGTCTGAAGGAAGGCCGCATGTGTGCGGCATGGTACAGTCGCCCCAGCCAGAACAGATCCCACTGGCTGTCGCAAAAAACATAGTCAAGCTGCCCCAGCACACTGTTCAGATGCTGACAAACTTCCAGAACCTGCATCCCATGCTGTTCAAGCTCTGAACGAGAGATCTGGTGGATTTTCTGCTCGGCATAATTATCCCAGAACTGCCAGACATCCCCGGCAGTCAGCGGATTGATCAAGATACTGCGACCACTGCCATCGGGCAGAATATAGCCGACTTCGATAGGATAAGACTGGTCAGATAATCCTGACGCTTCAAAATCGAGTGTTGCCCACATTGCACTCTCCCTGATGCATATTTTAGGTCCATCCACCGGTCACGTTCGGTTCCATCCTGATCGGCACGCAACGCATGCAGATATACCGGTACGGACACTGCCTTCAGTACTTCAGGTATTCTGGCTCCTGCCGCTCCCGCTCCTGAGAACGAATCCAAAATACCGCACTGCGCCTGATTGTTTCGCAATACAACTTACCTGATTAACTTTAGACCCAGCTTGGCGCTTTACCCGCAATTTCATTTGCTTGACGCAGGATTGATACAATTTAATTCATCTTGAGCAGCCGCTGATAAATGTCAGTCTCCGAATCACTGAAACAAACGAAATACACTTTCTCCGGCAGCGCCTGTGCTTCAAGGAACTGGCGTACGGTAGCAATTGCAATTTCAGCTGCCTGCTGCTTGGGAAAACCGTACACGCCTGTGCTGATGCCCGGAAAAGCAATCGTCCGTACGCCCACTTCTTCAGCCTGCATCAGACTATGGCGATAACAATCGGCCAGGCGTTGTGCTTCGTGGTGGTCGCCTCCCTGCCAGATTGGCCCGACCGTATGGATAACCCATTTTGCCGGCAACTGATATCCCGGTGTAATTTTCGCTTCTCCGGTCTGACATCCGTTCAGACGACGACAGGCTGACAGTAATTGCGGCCCGGCCGCTTTGTGGATTGCCCCATCCACCCCGCCCCCGCCAAGCAACGTGTGATTCGCCGCGTTCACAATTGCATCCACCGATAACGTGGTGATATCTCCTTGCCACACCAACAAATCTGCCATGTTTGCCTCCGGTTTGATCTGACACAAGAGAAGCTGAACCGACTCAGAAAGCGCCTGTGTCATGACTGGCTATCATGTTATTTTAGTGCGTCGCATTCAAAACAGATCAAAGCGAGCTTTATGATGCCTCCAATCCTCGGCTTTGCCGGATTCAGCGGGTCGGGAAAAACCACGCTGATTGAACAAGTCATTCCGTATCTGAAACAGCAGGGTCTGCGGGTCGGACTCCTGAAACACAGCCACCACGATGTGGAACCGGATACACCGGGCAAAGACAGTTACCGTCTGCGCCATGCAGGCAGCGACCAGCTGTTGCTGGCAACGCCACACCGTCATATTCTGTTTTTTGAATATCCTGCATCCGAACCCCGGGAACCGGATCTGCAGCAGTGTTTGCAGCAACTGGATCACCGCAAGCTGGATCTTATTCTGGTGGAAGGATTTCGCGATCAGCCGATTGCAAAAATTGAAATTCACCGTCCGGACTATGGCAAGCCCCTGCTCTATCCGCAGGATGAGCACATCGTCGCCATTGCCACCAGTGAACCGGGCACAACACACCCGTTACCCGTTCTGGACCTGAATCAGCCGAAGCTGGTAGCGGCGTTTGTGTTGAAAAGAATTCGGGAAGAGAATAACTGAAGGTGTTCATTTGGGATGCCCGGCACCTGAGAGGCCGGGCATGCGTTCGTCCGCTTTTACAGAGGGGGTCAGCCAGCGCATCAAGGCAGACGAAGCGGGTCTATCAGAACATCAGGCGTTTGCGGCCGGTTTGCTGATCGGAGTCTTTCCCGATGCTCGCGGATGGCCGGTTGCCGGATTTCTGTTTGCTGCTTTTTTTCGCCGGTTTGCTGCCAGACGATTTGGCAGGTCGTTTGTGTGCCGGCTTATCGGCTTTCGGTTTCTCTGTTTTCGGCTTCTCCGCAGCAGGCTTGCTGACGGTTTCCGTCACAGGCTGATCACAAATCACCAGATAGAATTCACCGTTAAACTCAATCACATCGCCATCGTAAACCTTGCGGCGCTTGCGCTGTTCCAGTTCACCATTCACGGCCACATAGCCTTCCGCAATGGCCATTTTGGCTTCACCACCGCCACCGACGGCATTGGCAATTTTCAGCACTTTATACAACTCAATCGGGTGCGCCGACACTTCAATGCCCAGCGCTTCCACTTCAATTTCCTGATCCTGACTCACAATGTTCTGCCTGTTTCGACGGTCAATGCCGTGAGTATACCACTCTCTGCCGCAGGACCGGGTAAGATTCCGGCGTCACGGCACGGGATCCGACAGAATGGATTCATCCGCATGCAAAACACAGACAATATCTTGGTTTTGAGCCCCCGATTAGAGATAACGATCTCAATCCGTTATGCTTGTGACATGCTTCATGCCCGTGCCAAGTGACAAGGAAAAAAATCATGCTCAAATGCTTGTATGCCGCTGTATTCTGCCTTCTTTTTGCGCTGCCAGCGCTGGCTCAGGAGGAGTCGTTGCCTTATTCAGAGCAAGCGGCGTTAGATAAGCCACTCATGGAACGGTATATTCTGGACGAACTGAAATCGCTCCGGCAAGACCAGCAGGATCTGGAAAGACGACTCACGATTTCTTTTACCGACCGTGAACTCGCCGTGGCAGACAAATCCCTGAACTACGCCAATGTGACCGTGACTTACTTCTTTTACCTGATTGCCGGAGCCGCCTCCCTGATTGCGCTCGTCGGCTGGCAGTCGCTGAAGGAAATCAAAGTCAATACCAAGAAAATGGCCGACCAGCAGTTGCAGGAAATCACCGAACAATACGAGAAAAAATTCCAGGTGCTTGAACGGGATCTGAAACGGAAAACCCGGATTATTGCGCAGAACAACAAAGAGATTGAAATTATCAATGAGGTGCACAACCTCTGGCTGCGGGCGCAAAGCTCACAAACGGCAGAGCAGAAAATGGAAGTCTATGATGAAATCCTGAAACTGCGTCCCGGCGATCTGGAAGCTCTGACCCACAAAGCGGATGCTGCCATGGAAATTCGTGAATTCCACTGGGCACTGAGTATCTGTAACCGGGTGCTGGAAGTGGATAACACCAACGCCAATGCCTTGTATCAGCGGGCCTGTGCTTATGCCTGCCTGGGCGCAGAAGATCAGGCGGTTTCCGATCTGGAACAAGCGATTCTGGGCAGCGCCTTCCTGCGGGAACTGGCCCGGGAAGAGCAGGATTTCGAAACCCTGCACGGCCATGAACGCTTTGATCAATTAATCACTTACCACCACGAATGAGTCAAACCGCCTTCAGACTGCACCCAGCATCCGTTGAGAATGGCAAGGTCTGAAGGCATTTTTACAACGTCCTTCATGCTTCTGGCACACCAGCCTGCCTGTCCGGGATATTCACTGGACAACCTAATGACAGCGCGCTTAGTATCTTACGCGTTGATAAGGATCCAACGGAGTAAGTCATGCAAGCAACCACCCGACAAATGCAGGCCCAGAAACACATTGCGCTGGTCGCACACGATAACTGCAAAAGCCACCTTCAGCGCTGGGTTGAAGAGCATAAAGGAAAGCTCTCAAAGCACACCCTGTATGCAACAGGCACGACAGGTCATCTGCTTACCAAACAAACCGGGCTTCCGGTGAACTGCCTGCTCAGTGGCCCGATGGGTGGAGACCAGCAATTAGGTGCGCTGATCTGTGAAGGAAAGATCGATATGATGATTTTCTTCTGGGATCCCCTGAACGCTGTGCCGCACGACCCGGATGTCAAAGCGCTGCTGCGCATTGCTGCGGTGTGGAACGTCCCGGTGGCCACCAACCGGGCCAGCGCCAATTTTATGATTGAATCGTCCATGATGGACAAAGCAGTCTCCATCGAGATTCCGGACTATGAAGCATATCTCGCAGAACGTCTGACCTGAACACCCCGTACAAAGCACAGTATGGCGGCCTGGATCTCGGCCGTCATCTTCGCTCTCCATCGCGCCAAAGCCACCCAAACCGCTGATTTGCTATCTCTGTTTGCAGATGACAAAAAACGTCTGAAGCCGCCTCAGACCCGGCAAATCCGAAATTTTAGGTATATGCTTAGAAATTGTTGATCTCAGCAATTCACCGCGAAAACAACTTCTTACCTGCATGGTGGTTTATGAAAGCATGGACTCTGACTGAACCAGATGGCCTGAACAGCCTGCAACTCACACGCCGTTCACGGCCGAAACCCGCACCCGATGAGGTTCTGATTCAGGTCGCTGCCGCCGGACTCAACCCCATCGACTATAAACTGGCCAGCTGGGGTTACGCCACCTGGGACTATCCGCAAATCGTTGGGATGGACATCGCTGGCACCATTGAAACGGTCGGGGCGCAGGTCCGTCAATACAAACCGGGCGACCGGGTTTTTACCTTTCTTGATCCCCGCCAGTGCGGTGGCTTTGCCGAATACGTCTGCAGTAAAACCGATGCCCTGAGCCGCCTTCCCGCTGAAGTCAGCTTTGAACAGGCCGCAGCAATCCCTTCAGCCGGATACAGCGCCTGGCTGGCGGTGTACGACAAATTGCGTCTGGCGGCAGGCCAGCGCATCGCCATTACCGGGGCTGGCGGCGGTGTGGGCGGATTCGCCGCACAGCTCGCCAAACTGGCAGGCGCAACCGTTTATGCCATTGCGGCGCAACAGCACCATGCCCGATTACTCAGTTATGGCGTGGATGCGGTGATTGATACCGAAGACAATGTCGCGATGAAAATCATTGAACTGACCGAAGACAGGCTTCTGCACGCTGTCATTGACTGTGTCTCGGCCCGATCCGGCAGTGTGATGAGCGCCCTGATCCGCTACAACGGACAAATTGTCATGGTTGCGGATCAGTTCAACCAGGTGCCCTTGCTAGCAACGACGAAAGCCATCAGCATGCATGAAGTCGCGCTGCACGCAACCTATGCCCACGGCGCGCCCGAAGATATTCATCATCTGGCCGACATGGGCAATAACCTGAGCAATCTGGTGGCGGAAGGAAAACTCGACCCCATGCTGAATCAACTGATCCCCTTTGCGGATCTGAAGCAGGGTCTGCAGATGCTGCACGACCAGAAGCACAGCGGCAAACTGGTCGTGGTGCTGGACGACTGAGGCAGCCGAAACCGCAGGGAGACACTTCCCGGCTCAGCGGCTGACTTTTTTGATTTTATTGAAAACGGGATAACGGTCTTCAATCAGCTCATTCACGAAAGGAGACAGAGTCTCCGGGTTTGCACAAATCCAAACCTGCTCTTTTGCCCGGGTCATCGCCACATAGAACAGGCGACGCTCTTCGGCATCAGCAATGCCGTCATTGCCGCCGGACTGCAGGCAGGCCAGCAGCCCGCGATCCCGGTCCAGCGCCGGGAATACACCCCGGTTCACATTCAGAATGAAGACAAAATCGGCTTCACGCCCTTTGCTGGCATGGCAAGTCATAAACTGCAGGTTGAGCTGCGGCCATTGCGCCTGCCAGTCGGCCAGTTTCTCCGGCTTCTGGTCGTGATTCCGCCCCAGCAGCAGCACTTGGGCCTCTTGTTTCACTTTGGATGCCAACTGGACCAGTTCCTGTTCCAGCAAGTCCTGCGCCAGCAGCGTCACCGCTTTTCGCTTCTGTTTCCTGAAGCTTTTCAGCGATTTTTTCAGTTGCTGCGGGTTTTGCTGAATAAACAGGTTCGCCACCTCACCGATCATATTGTTGAACCGGTAGGTGGTGTCCAGCTCCATCACCTGACTGGCGCCGAATCGCGATTCAAAACCCGTGGTCAGATTCACATCAGCCCCGGCAAACCGGTAAATCGCCTGCCAGTCATCCCCAACGGCATAGAGCGAAGGAGCCAGAGTCTGGTCGCCGTGCGGCTTGCAAATCGCTTCAATCAGGCTCAGCCGGTGCGGGGAAATATCCTGATATTCATCCACCATCACAAAGCGCCAGGGCGGCGTAAATTTGCCTTGCTGAATGTAGTCGGTCGCCGTCTGAATCATTGAATTGAAATCAATCTGGCGGTTGGCTTTCAGATACTGACTGTAAGTTTTGTAGCACGGCCATAACAAAGCCAGCTCACTTTTCATCTGCGCTTTGTCCGTATTGCCTAAATCGCTGTCCACCAGCGCGGACAACACTGATTTATTCCCGCCATGCTGGCTGATCAGCTCAATATGCCGCCAGACCCAGTTCAGTAAGGGTTCACTGCGGGCCTGTTCTTCCATCGAGTTATCCCCGCGAAATCCGGGAATCCGCCATTGTGTCAGGTGCTTTTGCCAGCGCTTGGCAGAAGCTTCCTGCTGCCATTGATCTTTCAGCATGGCCGACAGCCATTCATGCCGGGCGGCGTCATCCAGCACCAGGGGCGAAACCGCAGGCAGAGATCCTTCAACAGCCTGAATGATCTGGCATCCCAGGCTGTGAAACGTGGCCACACGAACAGGCTTTCCGATTTTTTCAGCCAGCCGCTCACTCATTTCTTCCGCAGCTTTGCGGCCAAAAGCCAGCAACAGTATATCTTCAGGATCAGCCTGCTGGCTGGCCAGCAGGTAACCGGCTCTGGCCATCAGCACGCTGGTTTTACCGGATCCGGCCCCCGCCAGAATCAGGTTATGATCTTCATTGAGCAGTACCGCCTGGCGCTGAGAAGCGTTGAGTGGTGACGATTCGAAACGGTCAAACCAGGAAGCCCATTTCCCGGTTTCTTCCTCAATCCATTGCTGGTTTGTCGCCGCCACCCATTCCCGGTTATCGGTCAGCCAGGGCGAGATTTGCTCAAAGGCCAGCGGCCGGAATGAGGCGGCAAGCTCATCAGTCAGTCCGGTGTCTTGCAGAGCATGATGCAGGGCATGCTGTAGATTCAGGTACTGAGAACGGCGTTTGTAATGGTGCTGCGTCGTGAAGTTTTCAATTTGCGTCAGCATCTGGGGTAAATGCTGATCGAGTTTTTCCACCCGACCCTGCGCCCACTCACGGTACGCATTCACCAGGTGCTCGGCAAAATATTTGCATTCAGCCCAGGGCAAGCCGTGAATCGTCCAGCTGTCGGTCTGGTCGGCGGACATCAGCTCCATCGCCCCCCACATCACACCACGGTGCAAAGTGACGGAGCCATCCCAGTCATCGAAGGACACCACTTCCTGATGGGTCAGACTTTCCAGTCGGACTTCTTCTTCATCCAGCGCAATGCTGCAAAAATCGCCCTGCACTAACCATTGTGCAAGCCAGTTGGCTGTTAATCGCATTCTGTTTCCTGACACCTTACTTCTCTCAGCAAGAAGATTATCAAGAACTGTACACTGACCATAGCGGTAAGCACCTTATTTACGTAAAATTTGAGACAAAAATATCCGCTGTCTCCGGCAAACTTCCAGACTGGATACAGCGCTGGCGGATGACTCATGATAAAACTCGCTTTACAGTCTACTTTTCGTCGTTTTTGGGCTAAAGAACGTGTCCATCACAGTGCCCGGGTTGCCATTGCACTGGTGGGTGCGGTTGTGCCCTGCTGGTATCTCAATGCAACGACAGCCGTCACGCCACTGGTTTTAGGCATTATCGCCTCGGCGCTGGCCGAAACCGACGACAATCTGACCGGAAAAATCAAAGCGCTGATCATGACGCTGCTGTGCTTTCTGATCGCATCGCTGTCTGTCGAGTTGTTGTTCGATTATCCGGTTCTGTTTGCCATCGGGCTGTTTTCATCCAGTTTTGCCTTCATCATGCTGGGCGCCATGGGCACCCGCTACGCCAGCATTGCTTTTGCGTCGCTGCTGCTGGCGATCTACACCATGCTCGGTGCCGAGAACAGTCAGAATTTATGGTATCAGCCCACCCTGTTACTGTCCGGCGCAGCAGGCTACGGACTTCTGGCTCTGTTATGGCAAATCTTCTGGCCAAATCAGGCGCTTCAGCAGGGGCTGGCGAATGTTTTCGATGCGCTGGCCGATTATCTGGACGACAAAAGTTACTGGTTTCGTCCGGTCGAAAATCTGGAGCCCCAGCAGCTCCGGATTCAGGCCGCCAACAGTAATGCCAGAGTCGTTGCTGCCCTGAATCTGTCCAAAATGACGCTGCTGAACCGGGCCAAGCGCGTTCAGCCCAACCAGCGCGGACACCGCTATCTCAGCCTGTATTTTCATGCGCAGGACATTCATGAGCGTGTCAGTTCCTCCCATCAGCGGTATCAGGATTTAGCCCGTGCGTTTCGTCGCAGTGATATTCTGTTTCGCTTCCAGGATCTGCTGAAGCAGCAAGCCAGCGCCTGCCGGCAGGTGGGTCAGTGTCTCGCTATGGGGCATGTTTACCGCCACAGTCTGGAGAATCGTCTGGCACTGGATGAACTGAAAGAGTCGCTGGATTATCTGAAATCCCGGCACAATCCGGCATGGCGTGCTTATCTGACTCAACTCGATTATCTGTTCAGTAATCTGGCCACTGTTGAACGCCAGCTGGCGAATCTGAACAACCCGGATGCTTCCGATGCGCCGGAAGATACTGAGCTGGCAGATTCAGAAGCCCATACCCTGCCCGGACTCTGGCAACGCCTGAAAAACCAGATGCACACCGACAGCCAGTTATTTCGTCATGCCATTCGGATCGCGACAGCGCTGACGATCGGTTATGGGGTGATTCATCTGTTGGATCTGAAACTGGGATTCTGGATTTTGCTGACGACCCTGTTTGTCTGCCAGCCCAATTACAGCGCCACCCGCAAAAAACTGACACAACGTATTCTGGGTACGCTGGGCGGATTGCTGATCGGCTTGCCGCTGCTGTATCTGTTCCCGGGGCAGGAAGGCCAACTGGTGTTGATGGTGCTGGCAGGGATTGCATTTTTTATCCTCCGAAACCAGCAATATGCGCTGGCAACCGGCTTTATCACCCTGTTCGTGCTGTTCTGTTTCAGTCAGTTAGGTGCCGGATTTGCCGTCGTATTACCACGGCTGGCAGACACCCTGATCGGCTGTGTGCTGGCGGTGTTCGCGGTGTCCTTCATCCTGCCCGACTGGCAGTCGCGACGGCTGCATAAAATTATGGCTACGGCGGTCACCACCAACCGGGATTATCTGGCGCAGATTATCGGACAATACCGTATCGGAAAAAAAGACAGTCTCAGCTACCGGATCGCCCGTCGCGAAGCCCACAATACCGACGCGCAACTCAGCACCGCGATCAGTAACATGCTGTCTGAGCCGGGCCGCTACCGTCTTGCCATTGAGGAATGCTTCCGTTTTCTGACCCTGAATCACGCCATGCTGAATTACATTTCAACACTCGGCGCGCACCGCACTCAGTTAGATGAGCATAAAACGCATAAACTGATCGCACAGGCGCACAGTCAGATCCACCTGCAACTGGAAGCACTGGCCAACCAGCTCAGCAGTAAACAATGCGGGCCGCCGCCGGAATCCGACAGTAGTCTGGCACAGGCGCTGGCCACCTGGCGGGAAGGGCAGGATCAGTCGGTTCGATTGATCCTGCAGCAGCTGTATCTGATTCAGTGTATGTTGCCGGAGCTGCATTCACTGGCGAACAAACTGGTGGCGAGAACCCAACAGGCAGCTGCGCCTGCCAGCTGAACCGAATCAGTAACATTATCCATGAAGTGATAAAAAAACAGCCAATCAAACCATCACAGGCATAATTTCTCTGCAAAAATGCCTGTGGTGGTATAAAATCCAGCCCTTTCTTCGACCCCATTCATTCGACACATCATCATGATTGATTTCGCGACGCTGCCGCTGTATCTGACTGCGGTTGTTGCCCTGCTGCTTGTGCCAGGGCCGGATATGCTTTTAATTGCCAGTTCCAGCCTGAGCTATGGCAAACGCGTGGGACTGTTTGCCAGTTTAGGCAATGCCACTTCAGGGCTGATTCTGACTGTGCTGGCGGCCATGGGTGTTTCGGCACTGATTGCCATGAACCCGATGGCTCTGGAAGCCCTGCGTTATCTGGGCGGTCTTTACCTGCTGAAAATGGGCTGGGACTGTCTGCGCAGTCAGCCCGCAGAATCGCCGACCGTGGCAGCCCGGCAGGGTCTGGCACGTCTGCTCTACCGCCGGGCAGTCTTCAGTAACCTGCTCAACCCGAAAGCGCTGATTTTCTTCGTGCTCTTTCTGCCGCAGTTTGTTTCGAGCCAGATTGCAGCCAGTTCCGGCGAACAAATGCTGGCACTGGGCCTGTTGCTCAATGTGATGGGTCTGGCGTTTAACCTGTTGCTGGTGTTGCTGGCCGGTACTCTGGGCCAGCCTCTGCTGAAAAATCAGAAGTTCCGGGCCAATCAGAACCGGTTTATGGGCTGCATCTTCATTCTGCTTGCAGTCTGGCTGCTGGCGTCTCAGTTGCCGCAAGTCTGAACCTGAACAAATGCCGCCACATTCTGGAGGCATTTTTCATTCATCATCCGCTTTCCTGCTCCGCCTCTGCCCTCAGTGTCCGAACAGCCAGACCCGGCTTTCATAGGGCCGCAAACAGCCCGTCGCAACCGGCTGTAACGCGGTTTCATCATCATAATTCGACAACACCACCTGCCCCAGACTGAGATCCAGCGAAGACAATGCTTGGAGCGAAAATTCAGCCGGCTCGGCACTGTAGTTGTTCAGACAAATCAGCGTCTGGTGCTGTGTTTGCCGACGGTAGACATGCAGCGCCGGATCCGCTGGCAGCAAGTCCGTATAATCGCCGTCCACTATCACCCCGAGTTGTTTTCGCATCGCGATCAACTGGCGGTAATAGTGAAACACCGACTGATCATCCGCCAGCGCCTGCGCCGCATTGATCTGCGGGTAGTTCTCAGCCACATCAATCCACGGCACGCCCGCAGTAAATCCGGCATAGGCACTGTTGTCCCATTGCATGGGTGTGCGGGAGTTATCCCGTGATCGCTGTACCAGAATCGCCAGCGCCTGCTGCGAAGACATGCCCTGTGTTTCGGTCAGAATCCGGTACATGTTCAGGCTTTCGACATCCCGGTACTGCGAAATCTCAGTAAAACCTGGGTTCGTCATCCCGAGCTCTTCCCCCTGATAAATATACGGCGTGCCCTGCATCAGATGCAGCGAGGTGGCGAGCATTTTAGCGGACAAATCCCGATAGACCCCATCATCGCCAAAGCGACTGACCACGCGTGGCTGATCATGATTACACCAGAACAGAGCGCCCCAGCCCTGCACATGCAGGCCCTGCTGCCAGTGGCTGAACAACGCCTTCAGGGCGAGAAAATCCATCGGCGCCAGTTGCCATTTTTCACCGTTCGGATAATCCACTTTCAGGTGATGAAAGTTGAATACCATCGACAGCTCCCGGCCGTCTCGGGCAGAATATTGCTGGCAATGTTCCAGTGTAGTGGAAGACATTTCGCCCACCGTCACCGAGCCATATTTCTGAAAAACTTCCGCACTGATTTCCTGCAGAAATTCATGCACTCTGGGGCCATCGGTATAAAAACGGCGGCCATCGCCCTGATTGTCATCGGGAAAGTCCTGCTGTTTAGAAATCAGGTTGATGACATCCAGCCGGAATCCATCCACCCCTTTCTCCGCCCAGAAACGAATCACCTGCTTGACTTCTTCACGTACTGCCGGATTTTCCCAGTTCAGATCCGCCTGCTCTTTAGCAAACAGATGCAGGTAATACTGCTGTGTGGCTTCATGCCATTCCCAGGCATTGCCGCCAAACTTTGACTGCCAGTTGTTGGGCTCGCGGCCATCGACCGCATCCTGCCAGATGTAGTAATCCCGGTACGGGCTGTTTTTATCCGATAACGCCTGCTGGAACCATGCATGTTCGGTCGAGGTATGGTTGACCACAATATCCATGATGATCCGGATTCCCCGCTGTCGCGCAGCATCCAGTAAGCGATCAAAGTCGGCCATGGTGCCAAAATCAGGATTGATACTGTAATAGTCCGAAATATCATAGCCGTTATCGATCATCGGCGAGGCATAGACGGGCGTCAGCCAGATTGCATCAATGCCGAGTGTCTGCAGATATGGCAGCCGCTGAATGATACCCTTGATATCTCCGGTGCCCTGATTGCCGCTGTCGGCAAAACTTTTCGGATAAATCTGATAAATGGTGGCCGTACGCCACCAGGGTTGTTCCGTTTGTTTCATCGTGCCTAGCCTTTGGAAAAACGGCAGTCGGGCTGCCGTGAGACGACGTTTATACTGTTTGTGGTTGTGAATTCAGTTGCCCTTTGGCGGCAGCGCGTTTGTACATCACCAAGGTCAGCACCAGTGGCACCACGATTGCCACCAGCATTGCCAGCAGATAAATCAGCCAGTACTGCGGCTGAATCGAAAGAATACCCGGCAGCCCCCCGACGCCAATCCCGTTCGCCATCACACCGGCACCACCACAAATGGCAGCCGCCAGTGCTGAGCCAGTCATGGCACACAGCATCGGGAATTTATACTTCAGGTTGATGCCATACATGGCCGGTTCCGTCACACCAAGATAAGCCGAGATGGCCGCAGGCACTGAAATTTCACGCTCATTCTCTTTTTTGCTGATCAGGATAATCCCGACCACGGCGGAGGCCTGTGCAATATTCGACAAAGCAATCAGCGGCCAGATTGGGGTGCCGCCCATGTCCTGCATCAGTTGTAGATCCACTGCGTTGGTGGTGTGATGAATCCCGGTAATCACCAGGGGTGCGTAAAGGAAACCAAACAATACGGCGCCCAGAATCGCAAAATCACCCGTCATCGCGGCTTTCGCAACATAAGCGACGCCATCGCCCAGCATCCGGCCAAACGGGCCAATTAGCGCATGCGCCAACACGACCGCGGTAATCAGTGAAATAAAAGGCACCACCACCAGATAGAGGTAATCCGGAATGATACGCTTGAGACGGGTTTCGATGAATGCCAGTGCGATCCCCGCCAGCATGGCCGGAATCACCTGTGCCTGATAACCAACTTTTTCGATCACAAACCAGCCGAAATCCCAGACTTCCGGCACCTGTTTGCCGATCAGATACGCGTTCATCAACTGAGGCGAGACCAGCGTTATCCCAAGCACAATCCCCAGGATCGGTGTGCCGCCGAGCTTTTTCACCGTTGACCAGCACACCCCGACCGGCAGGAAGAAGAAAATCGCTTCACCAATCAGCCACAGGAACGCGTGGACCTGAGCCCAGAACTGACTGGTTTGCGTGAGGGTTTTGCCATCAAACAGGGCAATATCGCCAATCACATTCCGGAAGCCCAGAATCAGCCCCCCGGTAATAATGGCAGGTAGCAGCGGTACAAAAATTTCTGCCAAATGGGAAATACCGCGCTCCAGCAAGCTCATATTCTGCCGGGCTGCCACTTTCGCTTCATCCTTACTGACCGTCTTTTCGCCTAACCGGTTGTTCAGTTGCTTGTAAACCTGATCAACTTCAGTGCCGATCACGACCTGAAACTGTCCCGCATTGGTGAAGCAGCCTTTCACCATGGGAATCGCTTCCAGCGCGGCCACATCCGCCTGTTTCGGGTCTTGTAATACAAAACGTAGCCGTGTCAGGCAGTGGCTGACACTGACGATATTTGTCTCTCCCCCAATGTGGGTGACAAGTTGTGCGACTTGCTGTGGGTCAATTTTATTCATGCCATTATCCGTCTGTAGGTACAGGGTGTTTTTATCTCTCTAAAATGGGAACATTCCCACTCCTGTTTTGTTCATGATGAACCTATCGACAGTGACTTGAAATGGGAATGTTCCCAAAATGTGGTATAACTCACGAACGATCGTCAGTTCAAGAATAGTCATGAAACCTGAGTCACGTTCACGAACGTGCTCACAGACGTGTCAAAAACAACTTTCAACACGCCCGTCAGGACAGGAAAGTTTGCGATAAAAGGGGTCAGGCCGGATAACTGGCGTGCTGTATCAAATGCGTGATCGCAGCATTGTGCTGTAAGTGCTGCAGTAACAACCGGGCAGCATGTTCTCCGGCTTCAAAATAACCGGGATCAATACTGAAGGTATTCGGGAACATAAAACTGAGCAGATCGGTCGCCCCTACGCCGGAGACCGTCACTTCTGTCCGCTGTAACTCCTGCAGGCGTTTCGCGACGCCCATGGCCAGGGTGTCACTGGCACAGACTATCGCCTGCGTTTCTTCTTTCAGGACTTTGTCCGTTAAAGCATAGGCGCTGTCATAACTCAGCTCACCCGTCTGATACACCGCAGACAACCGATGTTTCCGGCAGGCCGCCAAATAAGCGTCCAGACGCAGTCTGCCCGTCGTCCGGTCTGACGGGTCTACACCAATGTAACTGATGGCAGTCAGCCCTTTTTCCGTCAGTTGCGCCATTGCCAGCTGAATCATGCCTTCATTGTCATAACTAACCGAAGACACCGCCTGAGTATCGACGGCAATCACAACAGCCCGCTGTGAAAATCGGTCCAGCAGTTTGTCTTCAAAACCGGAGAATCCAAACACAATCACGCCATCGACGTTACGTTTTTCCAGCACGGCAAGGTGCTCGCGTGTTTTTTCGGCAGAGAACTGGCTTTCCATGATCACCGCATCGTAGCCCGCTCCGTAGATGACCTCGAGAATGCCACGAATGGCTTTATTCTCGGACGGGGAATCCAGACGTGACACAATAATCCCCATGACTTTACTGCTGCCACCACGCATCGACTGCGCGGATTTCGACGGCACATAACCAGATTCGCGAATCACTTGCTCGACTTTTTCCCGAGTGGCTGGTTTTACGCGGGGATCTTGCGTCAGCACTCGGGAAACGGTCGACTTGCCAACACCGGCGAGCTTCGCAATATCTAAAATAGTCAGCTTTTGTGTCATAGGGCTCTCAATCATGTCGCAGACGTCATTCGTCTTCGTGGGCCAGTCGATCCGGCCGCGAAACGCCTTATTTTCTCTGTCTGCCCCACAATTGCAATGCCTTTCTCAAATCATGCTGCTTACATAAAAAATGCAGCAAATTGACAATCAGCCGACAAAAATTCCTGATTTATCCGATACTTTTTTAAAGTGCTTGAAATAAGTTTTCAACGTACCCATATAAAAAAACAGACACAAGCGTCTTCTGATACCTGCTGAAAAGCCGTTGCCCGTCACTGCTGTGGTATCAGCCGAAGCACTAAGGATAATTATGATTACTCATGTTGGCATTATTGATCAGGACCCGGTCCGGTTGATCACCCCGCTTTTAGACCATGGCGTTCCGGCCAGCCGGATGATTTTTATTGGGACGGAATCACAGCAGGAAACTTATGTCCGGCTCAGTTCCATCCTGACGCCCAGGGATATTGAGACCGAATTTTTCACAATCCCAGACTCTATCAATATCACGACGCTGCGCCGCCGGCTCAACGAACTCGCAACACGCCTGAAAGAAAAAGGTCAGGACGTATGGTTCAACGCCAGCTGCGGCCTGCGACACCGTTTACTCTCGGCCTATGAAGTATTCCGCAGTTATCAGTGGCCGATTTATGTCATCGAGCCCTACAGTGACGAAATGTGCTGGCTCTACCCGGCCGATCGTGAGCAGCAGCAGGTGGAAGACCGGATTCAGCTCACCGACTATCTCACCATTTTCGGTGCACGCGCTGAACTGCCGGAAACCACTGTCCCGGAAGCGCTCAATCAGCAATTGTGGGATTTAGGACAACGCTGGGCCAGTGCTGCACTGGAACTGGGGCCTGGTCTGGCGACGCTGAATTATCTGGCCACCACCTGCCGTAAAGAACAGAAACTGGATGTTGAACTGAGTGAAAAGCAGCAAGGCTACAAAGAACTAGGCCTGTTGATTCACGACTTACAGGACACCGGACTCGCCGCTTACGACAATGGCATTCTGACGTTCAAGCACGAAGAAGCAAGACGCTTTGCCAACGGTGAATGGTTAGAAAACCTGGTTCACAGTACCGTCCGTGCGATTCAGAGCAAACTGCCGACCATTCAGGATCACTCTCTGGGTGTTCAGGTGTATCGTCAGATTGGTGATCGCGAAGTCCGCAATGAGCTGGATGTGGCGACTGTCGTCAATAACAAGCTGCACATCATTGAATGTAAAACCAAAGGGATGCGGGATGACGGCGATGACACGCTCTACAAACTTGAATCCCTGAGAGATTTACTCGGCGGCCTGCAGGCTCGCGCGATGCTGGTCAGCTTCCGTCCGCTGCGCCATCACGATCTGGTTCGGGCCGAAGATCTGGGACTGGCGATTATTGGACCCGAGCAATTAGGCGATCTGGAACAACATCTCCATACCTGGTTCAAAGCCGCTGGCGGACAAGCCAATCGCATGCTGTAAAGCCAGACTCAGCCAAAAAAACCGATGCAACTCAGCATCGGTTTTTTGGCAAACCAGTTACTTGTTCAGCATCCGGCGTGCCGCATCCACTACCACACGAATTGCGCGAGCTTCCGTTTCTTTCAGCGTTGTGTGATCCGGGGTTTCTTTCTGAGTCCGGTTAATAATCACACCTGCCACACAACCAGCACGCAGACCAGAGCTTGCACACATGGTCAGCAAGGTTGCAGATTCCATTTCAAAGTTCAGGACACCCATATCCTGCCATTCCTGCATTGAGCCCTGAAAACGGCGGACCACACGGCCAGAGAATGTGTCGTAACGCTCCTGACCCGGATAGAAGGTATCGCTGGACGCCGTTACACCGGTGTGAACATCAGTATCTTCTGCGTCACAGGCTTCTTTCATTGCTGTCGCTACCTCAAAATCAGCAACAGCCGGGAATTCCATTGGCGCAAAGTGCAGGCTGGCACCATCCAGACGCACAGAACCAGTCGTCACGATCATGTCACCCACATTGATGTTCGGCTGAATCGCACCCGTGGTGCCAACACGCAGGAAAGTGTGCACGCCAAGCTGTGCCAGTTCTTCCACTGCAATTGACGTGGACGGGCCACCGATACCAGTTGAACACACAACAACAGATTTACCGTCCAGTTTCGCACGGTACAGCGTGTACTCACGGGCACTGTTCAGAAACTCTGGCTCATCCATCAGATTGGCAATTTTCTCAACACGCGCCGGATCACCCGGAATAATGGCAATTTCCGCGCCCTGAAGATCAGATTTGGTAACACCCAGATGGAAAACAGCGTTCTCAGACATAATTCTATCCTTCATTGTGTGGCCTGCTTTCTGGCGGCCTATTATGGGATCTTATTCAACAACTTGAACTCTCGAATACCCGCTAACCATAGCGGATCACCACCGGGATATTATTGATGGTGATCACAACAATATGACAGCCCAATGTAACTCAAATCGCAAAAGAGATCATAGATCACATTAATAATGAAATAGTGAATCAAGTTTCACCCGACATCCCTCAAATCTGAGCCCGGAACAGAAAAGCCGGCACAACATGTACCGGCTTCACGCCAATGCTTGACTGTTATACCAATCAAAGTAAGTAAATGATCAGAAATAGCGCCGGAAAAATGTTTGAGAACAAGGCGGATTTTTTAGATAAGTAGTTATTCTACAATCAAAAAATCTAACGAAGTTATCGAATATTTTAGCAAGCTAGGATGACCAGTTATTTACTGCGATTGGTATTAGCCAGAGACATCCGTCTCCGACGATTCGGGTTTAAACCTGAGTAATCGCAAGGCGTTGACCGTCACCAGCGCTGTGGCGCCACTGTCTGCCAGCACAGCCAGCCAAAGGCCGGTCCACCCTAGCAAAGTCGTCACCAGGAAAATCAGTTTGAGCCCCAAGGCCAGACTGATGTTCTGACGGATATTGGCCAGCGTTTTGCGAGACAGCAGAATCATCTCTGGCAACTCACTCAGGCGATTGTGCGTCAAAGCCGCATCGGCCGTTTCCAGCGCCACATCCGTTCCGCTTCCCATGGCCACGCCAACATGAGCCATTTTCATAGCTGGCGCATCGTTAATACCGTCACCAACCATGGCCACCCGATGATTCTGGCTCCATTGTGCCACTTCGCGTACTTTATCTTCAGGCAACAGACCTGCTCGGAAATCCATCCCCACTTCAGAGGCAATCGCCGTTGCAGCCCGCGGATTGTCTCCGGTCAGCATCAGGGAATTCACGCCCATATTTTTCAGACGCTGAACAGCCTGCTTCGCATCTTCCCGTAAGTTATCCCGCCAGGCGATCAAGCCCACAGGTTGGTCATCGCGCAACACGACCACCAGGGTCTTTCCTGCATCGCTCAGTTGATCAACGGCTTGCTGCTGCACAGTGGTCAGGACAATCTGACGGTCGAGCCGATCCGGCGCCAGTAGTTGAATCACTTTGCCTCCTACCTGACCTTGCACACCCCGGCCCGGAAGAGCTTTGCGCAGTTCAGCCTGTGGGACCTTAATCCCGTGCTGATTTGCCCTTTCAATCACCGCGCTCGCCAACGGATGCAGTGAGCCCATTTCGACAGCAGCCGATTGCGCCAGCAATTCAGATTCTGTGCCTTCCCAGGCCAGAATGTCGGTCACCTGAGGTTTTCCCTGCGTTAAAGTTCCGGTTTTATCAAACGCAATCACTTCAGCCTGTCCCAGTTGTTCCAGCGCGGCCCCGCCTTTAATTAAGGCCCCGCGACGGGCTGCCGCCGCTAAACCCGAAGTAATCGCCGCCGGGGTTGAAATCACCAGCGCACACGGACAGGCAATCAGTAAGAGTGTCAGACCTTTGTACAGCCATTCATCCCAGGACTGACCGAAAATCACGGTCGGGATCAGAACAATCAGCGCCGCCAGTAAGATCATCGCTGGGGTGTACCAGCGGCTGAACCGGTCAATAAAACGTTCAATCGGCGCTTTGCTGGCTTCGGCATTCTCAATCAGATGCAGAATCCGATCGATGGCATTTTCTCCGGGTTCAGACGTCACCTTCAGGCGAACCAGATGTTCGACTGACAAAGAGCCCGCCAGCACCGTATCCCCTGCCAGGCGTTCCACAGGCAGAGATTCTCCCGTCATTGCACTTTCATCAAAACTGGCAGTCGGATCCTGTAACACCGCATCTGCCGGTAAGCGGGCGCCCGGTGCCACTTCAATAATATCTCCCGGACGCAGTTGATCCGCGGGGACTTCGGTTAAGTCACCATTGGCTTCCACCCGTCTGGCAGTTTCCGGCACCAGCGCCATCAGGGCTTTCACGCCACTCCGGGCACGGGCGGAAGCATATCCTTCCAGTTGCTCTCCGAGTAAGAACAGCAGCAAGACCATGGCCGCTTCCGCCGTTTCCCCGAGATATAACGCGCCGAGTGCGGCAACACTCATCAGGGTTTCAATGGAGAATGGGGATCCCCGCTTCGCCAGCTGAAATGCTTTTCGTGCAATCGGCACTAAGCCCACCAGCGTCGTCGCCGTAAATGCTGCCAGCCCAAAGCTCTCTGATTTCAGAGAGATCAGGTACGAGACAAAAATCATCACTGCGGTCAGCGTCAGCATCCCGTAGGTTTGGATCCAGCGGCCCGTTTCCGCTGCTTTCCCCTGACTTGGACGAATCAACGGAAATCCGGTTGCTTTCGCTGCCGACTCTACATCAGCCATCAGGGTGTCAGAATCACCGGTCACAAACAGCTTTTCAGTCGCAAATGTCACGGTTGCGCTCTCTACGCCCCGCACAGCCAGAATGGCTTTTTCCAGCTTACCAGCACAGCTCGGACAATCCATACCCTGGATTTGCCAACTGAATTTAGGCTGTGACGAATCACTGGCCGGTGATGTGGCATGTGTAGCAGAGGGTTGAGAAGATGATTTGGCAAATGGTACTGATACTGAAAGCGCTGCTTCAGCCGTCATTCGGGAAGGTTTGAGGTGGTTGATTCTCGACAAAGACGATGGTTTTGTCTCGGCAATCAAAGAAGCTGTTTGGGTTCGCCCGGCGGGGTCACTGTCTTCTGGATCCCCCCCGGAGCCGCCGCTACAGCAGCCACCGGATTCACCGGTTGTAGAGACAACAGTTGTTTCAGTACAACAGGAAGCGCCCTGCTCCACCCGGACACTGGTTTGATTCCCGACAGGTTTCACGCTGTGAACATGCATTTTTTTATTGTGACATTGTGTGCACATCTCTTTCTCCTCCATTTGAGTCTAGCGGTGCGTTCTGCATTCACTATAAACCTTGGAGATAACTCCAAGGTCAAGGGGATTTTGAGTTGCTCCAATCCAAGTCAAGAGGCATGTCGCAAAGTTGCACAACAATCACCACCGTATAAGCAAGAGTTGAGCGCTGGCAATAAAAAGGCGCTGAGTTCAGCGCCTTTCAATCACAGTGGCAGGGTTAAACCGGATGCTTGAAACAGTCACCAATTTGATCACTGATGGCTGTCAGCACATTCCGTCGGGTAATGATCCCAACCAGACGTCCGCCCTCAACCACAGGATACAACTTCGGTTTCTGTGCCGACATGGTTTCCGCCAGCTGAATAATGCTGGTATCCGGACTCACCGTCAGCACTTCGGTTCGCATGACATCACCGACAGTGTGGGTATCCTGACAGTGATAACCGACTTTCAACAGCTTCTGAATAAAATCCTGTTCAGACACAAAGCCAACAACATGACGGTACTCGTCAATGACAGGACCGCCGATTTGCTTGGAAGTGAGCATTTTGTCCAATGCCTTAGACAAAGACATGTTCGCTTCGAAGGTCACTGGCCGCGCATTCATATAATCTCGGACTTTAATCGACTCCATGCATTCCCCCCTGAATGATTCTTTTTGGATTCGCAGGCAGGACTTGCGTGTTTTCCCTGCACCGATAACTTAAGTGTCGTCGATTTCGGGCAAAAGTCTAAATCGAAAAAATCTATTTTATTCATTGCTGTTGACGATGAATCATCCTTAAGAAAGGAAGAACATCATTAACATAGCCAGCGGCAATTGATCGCCATTCGCTAAAATGACTTTATCGCCTTCAATTTTGACCGAGAAAATCGCTTTGTCGTCCTGAAGGGTCAATAAACCGCTGTCCACCAGTTGTTCTGTCGGAGAAGCCGCTCCCAAAATTTCATCGATGAGTACCGACGGCACTTCAAAGTAAATCTCGCCATCGAGCTTAGACGTAATCTGAGCCAGATTTTGCGATGCTCTCGCCAATCCTGGCTGTACAGTTAACCGGACATTGCCTTTCAGTGGTCCTTCCGGTGCCAAGAGACTGATATCTTTGAGGTTAAAAGTCAGCCCCTTCGCCACCAGTAAATCCAGCGCTAATGCAATATCTTCCAGTTGCTCCGGCGCCAGTTCTCCTTCGATATCATCAGACAGAACACTCAAACGGGTTAACGCGTCGTAATCCAGATCGGTGAACAGCAACTCAACATTGAAGTTCTGGTATGCCTGACCATCCATTCCCGTGATGGCACCAATACTCAGCTGATTGCTGTTATTCAGTAAGGCAGAAGCCGCAGGTTGCGTTTCAGTTTCCTTTTTCGCTTCCGTCAGCTGATTCAGCGTCGTCACCTGAATCGTATTCATCTGAACTGCCATCTCGGACAGATCATCCCGGAATGCCAGAGACTCAACACTCAGGTGCTGATCACCAATCCAGAAGCCATCATCCAGATAACCCAGACCGCCGCCCTGCAAGCCTTTCAGTGCCATACTTTCATTTGCAACCGTCTGCAACTGAGCGTCTTTCAAGGCGTAACCGAATGTGCTGTGACCATCCGAAGTCACATTGCCGGTGAATGTCAGGGGCTGCGTCGTAAAGCGGTTCCCTTCCTGATCATCATAAGCAAACGGATTCAGCGTCAACGCCAAATCAGTTTTCCGGGTAAGGGAGGTGGATGTTTTCAGCGTCAGTGGAACCACATCGCTGCCCCACCAGGCATGGACCTGCGGAGTGACCGTCTGATCAAGAACCAGGGTACTATCCGCCGTCATCCCGAACAGGCCATGATGAATCTCGTGAGCAATCTGCCATTCAGTCGGCCAGCCCTGCTCTTCAAACAATTCTTTCCAGCTGGATTTCACGGCAATTTTCGACACCGCATGAGACTCGAGATAACCCCGGTCATAGCTTTCCGTGGTTACCGAAACATAAGGGCTGTCGTATTCACCCACGGTGTCCTGAAAAATTCGCTCTCCGATCTGACCCACAGCCAAAGGCCAGCATAAAGCGACGGCAACAGCGCCTGCGACCGCACCCACTTTTCCTAACATTGATATATCCAAGTATTAATTACAGAATTGATGCAAAGAGTGTATTACAAACCTTATCTTTGCTCTATGGATCAATCACTTTTATGACTTGAACACAAAAACTATTCCGCTTGTCATCCCGCACCGTCTGTGGGAAAGTTTGGCAAGATCACATTTTTACTTGTCTTGGAGCCCCCGATGAAAGTCGCCGTGTTCAGTGCTAAAAAGTACGACCAGATTTCATTTCATAAAAGTAATCAGCAATTCCAGCTGGATCTGGATTTCTTTGATATCCAACTGAATCTGCAAACCGCCAAGCTGGCACACGGTTTCGATGCAGTCTGCGCTTTTGTGAACGATGATCTGAGTAAACCTGTCATTGAGGCCCTGTCGCTGTTCGGTGTCCGGATCATTGCCATGCGTTGTGCCGGATTTGACAAAGTCGATCTGGAAGCAGCCAAACTCTACGGTGTCCAGGCCGTTCGGGTGCCTGCATATTCCCCGCAAGCGATTGCTGAACATACCGTGGGCCTCATGCTCAGCCTCAACCGGAAAATCCACCGCGCCTATCAGCGCACCCGGGATGCGAATTTTTCGCTGGACGGTTTAACCGGCTTTAATTTCTATGGCCGCACCGTGGGCGTGATTGGCACCGGCAGGATTGGAATTGCGACTATGCATATCCTGAAAGGTCTGGGGATGAACATACTGGCATATGACCCATTTGAAAACCCGGAAGCCCTCAAACTGGGTGCAACCTACACCTCTCTCGATGATATCTACGCTCAGGCCGATGTGATTACGCTGCACTGTCCGATGAGCAAAGAAAACTACCACATGCTGGATGCTGCCGCTTTCAGCAAAATGAAAGATGGTGTGATGATTATCAACACCAGCCGGGGAGAACTGATCCATTCGAAAGATGCAATCGAAGCCCTCAAAAGCCAGAAGATTGGCGCGCTGGGCGTCGATGTTTACGAGAACGAAAAAGATCTGTTTTTTGAAGACAAATCGAATGACGTTATTCAGGATGATGTCTTCCGTCGTCTGTCTTCATGCCATAACGTGCTCTTTACCGGGCATCAGGCGTTCTTAACAGAAGAAGCGCTGGGCAATATCGCGGATACAACCTTGTCGAATTTGCACCTTTTTGCGCAGGGCACAAAATCAGGCAATGAATTAATTCAATAAAAAATGGACAGTCGTTTAAGAATTTTTGTTTCTTGAAAACCATGTCAATGATCACAAATATGTGATTTTTGCTACATTTTTACGCGATTGTCTCCGGATGGCTGCACTTAATCCCCAGACAAACTGTTATTGGCGGAGCGAGTTGATTAAAATGTCCCAATTCTTTTTTGTTCTTTGGATCAAGATTTATGCGTAAATCGTTTATCGCTGCTGCACTGATGCTGTCATGTGTTTCCGCAGCACAAGCTAACTCGGCAAATACTATGAGTAACTTCAGCTACGACTATACTGAAGTCAGAATTGGTATGAGCCCGCTGACTTACGGTGCAGGCTTCAGCAAGTCTATTCATCCAAATGCTCATTTCACGGGTAGCATTGATTCTGAATTCGAAAGCGATTGGGATATTGCTCTGGGTGTTGGTTTCCATGCACCAATCAACAACTGGGCCGATCTGACGGGTGAACTGAAAGCGCGTAACATTAAGAATAAAGCCGAGTTTAACGACACAACCGGCAAAACAGGGATGGAAGTCAACCTGGGTGTTCGTCAATGGTTAGGTCCGCAACTTGAAGTCGGCGCAAAACTTGGCCACATCAATGTCCATCAGATCGAAGAAACCTTCGGTTCTGTTTATGGCCGTTTCCATGCAACCGAACTGTTCTCAGTGGGTGTTGAAGGCCGGATTAACGATGTCTACGGCGACCAAATCATGCTGTCTACACGCTTCAAATACTAACAACATGATTGCCTGATTTTCTGAAGACCCGGCCTTGAGCCGGGTTTTTTATACCCGTCAAAGTAAGTCAATGATCAGAAATAGCGCAGGGAAAATGTTTGAGAACAAGGCGGATTTTTTAGATCAGCAGTGATTCTACAATCAAAAAATCTAACGCAGTGATCGAACATTTGAACAAGCCAGGATGACCAGTGATTGACTGCGATTGGTATGATGTCTGGCAGGGCTGTGCCAAGCCAGTCACCGCGAAAGAAAAAAAACCCGCCAATTGGCGGGTTTCTCAATCTTGCCTGAAAACGTCTGACTTACCAGCCCGTCACTTCACGCAGTGCTTTACCGATTTCAGCCAGGCTCTTCACAGTTTTCACGCCAGCAGATTCCAGTGCTGCGAACTTGTCTTCCGCAGTCCCTTTACCGCCAGAGATGATCGCCCCTGCGTGGCCCATACGTTTACCCGGAGGTGCAGTCACACCAGCGATATAAGAAACAACAGGCTTAGTTACATTTTCTTTAATAAACGCTGCGGCTTCTTCTTCTGCGGTACCACCGATTTCACCGATCATCACGATCGCTTCTGTCTCTGGGTCTTCCTGGAACAGCTTCAGAATATCAATGAAGTTTGAACCTGGGATCGGGTCACCACCGATACCAACACAGGTTGACTGGCCGAAGCCTTCATCTGTGGTCTGCTTCACGGCTTCATAAGTCAGTGTACCTGAACGAGATACGATACCGACTTTACCTTTCTTGTGAATGTGACCAGGCATGATGCCGATTTTGCACTCATCCGGCGTAATCACACCCGGGCAGTTTGGACCAATCATGCGAACGCCAGCTTCATCCAGCTTCACTTTCACATCAATCATGTCCGTTGTCGGGATGCCTTCTGTGATCGTCACGATCAGCTCGATACCCGCGTCAATCGCTTCAAGAATGGCATCTTTACAGAAAGGTGCTGGCACATAGATCACGGTTGCTGTTGCGCCCGTCGCTTCAACGGCTTCACGGACTGTGTTGAACACAGGCAGACCCAGATGCGTTGTACCACCTTTACCCGGAGACACACCACCAACCATTTGTGTACCGTATGCAATTGCCTGCTCAGAGTGGAAAGTACCCTGGCCGCCAGTGAAGCCCTGGCAAATTACTTTGGTATCTTTGTTAATTAATACAGACATTATTTGCCCTCCGCAGCAGCAACAACTTTCTGAGCAGCGTCTGTGAGCGACTCAGCTGCAATGATATCCAGACCTGATTTCGCCAGCACTTCACGTCCCAGATCCGCATTCGTCCCTTCCAGACGAACCACAACCGGAACTGTCACGCCAACTTCTTTCACAGCGCCGATGATGCCTTCAGCAATCATGTCACAACGGACAATCCCACCGAAAATGTTCACCAGAACCGCTTTGACGTTGTCATCAGACAGGATGATCTTGAATGCTTCTGCGACGCGCTCTTTCGTTGCACCGCCACCAACATCCAGGAAGTTTGCAGGTTTGCCACCGTGCAGGTTCACGATGTCCATTGTACCCATCGCCAGGCCAGCACCATTGACCATACAGCCAACGTTACCGTCCAGAGCAACATAGTTCAGTTCCCACTGTGCTGCGTGTGCTTCACGGGCATCTTCCTGAGAAGCATCGTGCATTTCACGCAGTTTTGGCTGACGGTACATCGCATTGGAGTCGATGTTGATTTTACCGTCCAGACACAGCAGGTTGCCGTCGCCGGTGATGACCAGCGGGTTGATTTCCAACAGCGCCAGATCGTAGCGGGCAAACATCTCACCCAGACCCATGAAGATCTTGGTGAACTGTTTGATTTGATCGCCTTTCAGGCCCAGTTTGAATGCCAGCTCACGACCCTGATAAGCCTGAGGGCCAACCAGTGGATCAATGGCAGCTTTGTGGATCAGTTCCGGCGTTTCTTCCGCAACTTTCTCGATTTCTACACCACCTTCAGTCGATGCCATGAACACAATACGGCGTGTACCACGGTCGACCACTGCACCCAGGTACAGTTCATTGGCGATGTTCGACGCTTCTTCAACCAGAATTTTTGTCACTGGCTGACCGTTTGCGTCTGTTTGATAAGTCACCAGGTTTTTACCCAGCCACTTTTGTGCGAATTCTTTGATGCCTTCTTTATTGTCGTGCAGCTCAACGCCGCCCGCTTTACCACGGCCGCCCGCGTGAACCTGACATTTGACAACCCATTTGTTGCCGCCAATTTTACCAGCCGCTTCCGCAGCTTCTTGTGGGGTATCACATGCATAGCCTTCAGGAACTGGCAGGCTATACTCAGCAAAAAGTTGTTTTGCCTGATATTCGTGCAGATTCATTATGTTCTATCCGTTATCTAATCCCTGTGGGACGTGTTATATCCATTGAAATACTCTTGGGTATTTCTTCTTCAGTCATTCCGGCTGAATACCGCCACCAATTCAGGTGGCGGCAGCTTCAGCGCGGTTTACACGTCCAGTAGCAGACGTGTTGGGTCTTCAAGAAGCTCTTTAATCGTTACCAGGTAGCCTACAGACTCTTTACCATCAATCAGACGGTGGTCATAGGACAGTGCCAGGTACATCATTGGCAGGATTTCGACCTTACCATTCACCGCCATTGGACGGTCCTGGATTTTGTGCATACCCAAAATCGCAGCCTGTGGCGGGTTGATGATTGGTGTAGACATCAGTGAACCGAAGACGCCACCATTGGTAATGGTGAAGTTACCGCCGGTCAGTTCATCCACAGTCAGCTTACCGTCACGGCCTTTGATTGCCAGCTCACGGATGCCCTTTTCAATCTCAGCCAGACTCAGCTTGTCGCAGTCACGCAGGACAGGAGTCACCAGACCACGTGGCGTAGACACAGCGATGCTCACATCAAAGAAGTTGTGATAAACAATATCATCACCATCAATGGATGCATTCACTTCAGGGAAACGCTTCAGCGCTTCAACCACAGCTTTCACGTAGAAAGACATAAAGCCCAGACGGATGCCGTGACGCTCTTCAAAAATGTCTTTGTACTGCTGACGCAGATCCATGATTGGCTTCATGTTGACTTCGTTGAAGGTCGTCAGCATCGCAGTGCTGTTCTTCGCTTCCAGCAGACGCTCTGCCACACGCTTACGCAGACGAGTCATCGGTACGCGTTTTTCGCTGCGGTGCGCCAGTGGAGCTTCCACTTTCGCTTCAGCTGCGGGTGCTGCAGCCGAAGATTTGCCACCTTTCACGAAGGCTTCAACGTCTTCACGAGTGATGCGGCCACCCACGCCAGAGCCTTTCACAGCGGATGCATCAATGCCATGCTCGCTGATCAGACGGCGAACAGCAGGGCTCAGTGCATCGCTGGTCTCTTCAGACAATGACGCGGTTGAACGCTTGTTCGGAGAGGCTTCAGCACTTGCAGGCACATCTTTGGTTGGTTCACCGGCGACTGCGCCAGCTTTGATCTTACCCAGCAGCTGCTTGGTTAGTACCGTGGTACCTTCTTCTTCAAAAATCGCTTCCAGAATGCCATCTTCAGGCGCTGGCACTTCCAGCACGACTTTGTCAGTTTCGATATCGACCAGAACTTCGTCACGGCTCACTGCATCACCCGGTTTTTTGTGCCAGGTTGCTACGGTTGCATCTGCTACTGATTCAGGTAAATCGGGAACCAGAATTTCGATTGTCATCTCAGTTTGTCCTTTTTGTTCCAGCTCTGGGTTTATTGTTCTGTGTTCAATGCGTCGTCAATCAACGCTTTCTGTTGTTTCAAGTGTACTGACATATAACCAACGGCAGGCGATGCGGATGCAGGTCGGCCGGCGTATGTCAGTTGCGTACCTGCAGGCAGGGCGGCACGGAAGTTATGCTGGCTGCTGTACCAGGCCCCCTGGTTTTGCGGCTCTTCCTGACACCAAACGAAATCGGTGACATGCTGATAGTCCGCCAGTGCAGCTTCAACGTCCTCTTTCGGGAACGGATACAGTTGCTCAATCCGAATAATCGCGACATCGGTTTGTTCGCGCTTGCGGCGTTGTTCCAGCAAATCGTAATACACTTTGCCTGAACACATCACAACACGCTTCACCTGTTTCGCATCCAGTGCATCCACTTCACCGATCGCTGGCTGGAAATTACCATCAGCCAATTCATCCATGCTGGACGTACACAGCGGGTGACGCAGCAGGGATTTCGGAGACATCACAATCAGTGGGCGACGCATTGGGCGCAGCACCTGACGGCGGATCATGTGGTACACCTGTGCCGGCGTTGAAGGAATGACAACCTGCATATTCTGTTCAGCACACAACTGCAGATAACGCTCCAGACGTGCAGAGGAGTGCTCTGGACCCTGGCCTTCATATCCGTGTGGCAGCAGCATGGTCAGACCGCACATACGGCCCCATTTCTGCTCACCAGAGCTGATGAACTGGTCGATCACAACCTGAGCACCGTTGGCGAAATCACCAAACTGTGCTTCCCAGATCGTCAGACCGCCTGGTTCTGCGGTGGCGTAACCATATTCAAATGCAAGAACCGCTTCTTCAGACAGAACTGAGTCGAAGACCTGGAACGGACCTTGTTTATCATGAATGTTCGCCAGTGGCATATAAGTGCTGGCGTCAGTCTGGTTATGCAGTACCGCATGGCGGTGGAAGAAAGTGCCCCGACCGGAATCCTGACCGGTAAACCGGATACGGTGACCTTCGTCAACCAGCGTTGCATAAGCCAGAATTTCGGCCATACCCCAGTCAACGGCTTTCTCACCGGCAACCATCGACTGACGGTCGTTGTACAGCTTCTGAACACGACTTTGCAGCTTGTGGCTGTCAGGATGCTGACAAACACGCTGGCCCAGCTCGTGTAAACGCTGGCGATCGATGGTATTCGGCCACTCAACGGTCCAGTCGTGACCCAGATACGGAGACCAGTCCACAGAATGAAGCTTCATCGGACGCCACTCTTTCACGACACACTCGCCGCGATCCAGCGCATCACGATATTCATTCACCAGTGAGGTTGCCGTTTCTGCCTCGATGAATTTCTCATCCACCAAAGCATCGGCATAGATCTTACGTGGCGTCGGATGTTTCTTGATTTTCTGGTACATCAGCGGCTGAGTCGCATTCGGCTCGTCCGCTTCGTTGTGACCATGGCGGCGGTAACACACCAGATCAATGACAACATCACGCTTAAATTCGTTACGGAAATCCAGCGCCAGACGGGTGACAAAAGCCACAGCTTCCGGATCGTCTGCATTCACGTGGAAAATCGGCGACTGAACCATCTTCGCAATATCAGTACAGTATTGCGTTGAACGGGTGTCCAGCGGGTTGGAGGTGGTGAAGCCAATCTGGTTGTTGACCACGATACGAATCGTACCGCCGACTTTGTAGCCACGAGACTGGGACATGTTGAAGGTTTCAGCAACAACGCCCTGACCCGCAATCGCAGAGTCACCGTGAATGGTAATCGGCAGAACCATTGAGCCATCTTTATCACCCAAGCGGTCCTGACGAGCACGCACAGAGCCCACAACAACAGGGTTCACAATTTCCAGATGAGATGGGTTAAAGGCCAGTGCCAGGTGAACATCACCGCCCGGTGTCGCGAAGTCAGCCGAGAAGCCCTGGTGATATTTCACATCACCGGTACCCCAGGATTCACCATGCTTGCCCGCAAACTCGTCGAACAGATCCTGAGGTTTTTTCCCCAGCACGTTGACCAGCATATTCAGACGGCCACGGTGCGCCATTCCAATCACGACTTCACGTGCACCGCTATGACCCGCAGTCCGGATCAGCTCTTTCATCATTGGGATCAGGGCATCGCCCCCTTCCAGTGAGAAACGCTTCGCCCCCGGGAATTTTGCCCCCAGATAACGCTCAAGACCTTCCGCCGCAGTCAGCTCATCCAGGAAAGTCATTTTCTCTTCCTGAGTGAACGTACCTTGGCCGACCACAGATTCCAGACGCTGCTGAATCCAGCGCTTTTCATCTGTATCAGTAATGTGCATGTACTCAGCGCCAATCGAACCACAATAGGTTTTTTTGAGCGCGTCGTAGATCTCAGACAGCTTCATCGTCTCTTTGCCTATGGCAAAGGAACCTACATTGAAGCTTTGGTCAAAATCTTCCGCTGTCAGGTTATGGTAAGCAGGATCTAAGTCAGGAACTCTTTCCTGTTGCCATAATCCCAGCGGGTCCAGGTTCGCATGCTGATGGCCACGGAAACGGTATGCGTTAATCAACTGCAATACCTTCACCTGTTTGGCATCAACATCAGGATCGCTGACGCTAGCACTTAAAAAGGTCGTTTCTTTCGCTAAACGCCGGAAGTAATCACGAACACGTGAATGAGGCTGATCAACAACAGCACCATTCACAACAGGCAATTCACTAAAAACGTGACGCCATTCTTCGTCAACTAATTCTGGGTCGCTTAGATACAACTCGTAGAGGTCTTCTACGTAAGTTGCGTTGGCGCCAGCCAGATGTGAAGACTCGAGCCAAGCCTTCATAACGCCGTTCTGCATTGTTTTCCCTTAACCACTTGTTATCGCCACTTGCACCGGCTCATCACCGGGCTGAAAAGCCAGCCAATCATCTTGGCTGGCATATCGATAATTCTATTCAATTACACCGAACGCTTAAGCAACATGGATCGAATATTACCAATTGCTTTGGTCGGATTCAGACCTTTCGGGCAAACGCTGACACAGTTCATAATACTGTGGCAACGGAAGACACTGAATGCGTCATCCAGCTCCGAAAGACGTTCTTCTGTTGCAGTATCCCGGCTGTCAATCAACCAGCGATATGCCGCCAGCAGGCCTGCCGGACCGATAAATTTGTCCGGATTCCACCAGAAAGACGGGCAAGACGTCGAGCAACATGCACACATGATGCACTCATACAGACCATCCAGATGCGCACGTTCTTCCGGCGACTGCAAATTTTCCCGCGCTGGCGGATGTTCACCTTCATTAATCAGGAACGGCTTCACCTTCGCATAGTTGGTGTAGAACTGCTCCATATCGATAATCAGGTCGCGAATAACAGGCAAGCCTGGCAGCGGACGAATGACAATCGTTTTTTGATTGGTCAGTGCGGACAGCGGTGTAATACACGCCAGACCGTTCTTACCATTCATGTTGATACCATCTGAACCACAAACGCCTTCACGGCAAGAGCGACGGAAAGCCAGCGATGGATCCTGCTCTTTCAGCAGGATTAGCGCATCCAGAACCATCATGTCTGAGCCTTCTGGCACTTCCAGCGTGTAACCTTTCATGTGCGGCGCGTTGTCGACATCAGGGTTATAGCGGTAAATCGAGAAATTCAGTTTCATGTTGTTTACCTCCCTTAGTATGTCCGCGCTTTCGGCGGGAATGCTTCACGATGAACTGGGGTCATATTGACATCACGCTTCGACATTTGCTCTGTCTCAGGGTTATAGATGGAATGACACAGCCAGTTTGCATCGTCACGATCCGGGAAGTCGAAACGGGCGTGCGCACCACGGCTTTCCGTACGATAGTTTGCAGCCACAGCGGTTGCATACGCAGTTTCCATCAGGTTATCCAGTTCCAGGCATTCAACACGCTGGGTGTTAAACTCGCTTGAAGTATCATCCAGACGCGCTTCTTTCAAACGCTCGCGGATTTCTTTCAGCTGGTTCAGACCTTCTGCCATCGCAGCACCTTCACGGAATACCGAGAAGTTGTTTTGCATGCAAGATTGCAGATCTTTACGGATTTGTACCGGATCTTCGCCTTTTTGCGTGCTGTTCCAGCGGTTCAGACGCGTCAGGGAAGCTTCGATGTCAGATTCTGTTGCCGGACGCGCTTCAGCTTGAGCTGCCAGAGTTTCACCCAGATGCAGGCCAGTCGCACGACCAAATACAACCAGGTCAAGCAGAGAGTTGCCGCCCAGGCGGTTCGCACCATGCACAGATACGGATGCGATTTCACCACAGGCAAACAGGCCCTGAACTTCTTCGTCCTGACCATTTGCGTTTTGCTTAATGGCTTGTCCGGAAACCTGAGTCGGTACACCGCCCATCATATAGTGACAGGTTGGAATCACAGGAATGGGCTCTTTCACCGGATCGACGTGCGCAAAGGTACGCGACAGTTCAAGAATGCCTGGCAAACGAGATTCCAGAACATCTTTACCCAGATGATCCAGTTTCAGTTTAATGTGTGGTCCCCATGGGCCATCGCAACCGCGGCCTTCACGGATTTCTACCATCATTGAACGGGCAACAACGTCGCGGCCCGCCAAGTCTTTCGCATTCGGTGCATAGCGTTCCATGAAACGCTCACCATCTTTGTTCAGCAGGTAACCACCTTCACCACGACAACCTTCAGTAACCAGGACACCAGCGCCGGCAATACCGGTTGGATGGAACTGCCACATTTCGATATCCTGCATGGGTACACCCGCACGCAATGCCATACCGACACCATCACCCGTATTAATGTGTGCGTTCGTGGTTGACTGATAGATACGACC
The DNA here is from genome assembly GCF_030547945.1 of Photobacterium sp. 1_MG-2023. Taxonomy (NCBI): domain Bacteria; kingdom Pseudomonadati; phylum Pseudomonadota; class Gammaproteobacteria; order Vibrionales; family Vibrionaceae; genus Photobacterium; species Photobacterium sp. 1_MG-2023. Next base: position 106,049 of record NZ_JAUORR010000002.1, read on the forward strand.
TGCACCACCGGTAGCCAGAATTGTGGCCTTGGATTTGAAGTAACAAACCTCTCCGGTTTCCATACACAGCGCGGTACAGCCCAGAATGGCACCGTCTTGGTTTTTGACCAAATCCAGTGCATACCACTCAGAAAAAATCGTGGTCTTATGCTTCACATTTTGCTGGTACAGCGTGTGTAGCAACGCGTGACCGGTACGGTCTGCCGCTGCGGCTGTACGCGCCGCTTGCTCGCCACCGAACTCTTTCGACTGTCCGCCAAATGGGCGCTGATAAATACGGCCGTTATCAAAACGAGAGAAAGGAAGACCCATTTTCTCCAGTTCAATGACAGACTGAGGGCCATTCTTACACATGTACTCGATCGCGTTTTGGTCACCGATGTAATCAGAGCCTTTTACCGTATCGTACATATGCCATTCCCAATTATCCGGGTGGGAGTTACCCAGAGCAACGGTGATACCACCCTGCGCAGAGACGGTATGGGAACGGGTTGGGAATACTTTAGACAGCAGCGCACATTTCAGGCCCTGCTCAGAAATTTGTAGTGCTGCACGCATGCCTGCACCACCAGCACCGATTACGACGGCGTCAAACTCTCGAACTGCAATGCTCACTTACGCACCCCACACAATAAAGAAACCAGAAAACAAATAGACGAACAGCACAGCGACAATCGCAAGCAACAGACCGGCACGCAGCATCGCGGGTTTAATATAGTCTGTCAGCACTTGCCACATCCCAATCCAGCCATGGATGAGGACGGAGACTAAAGCCAACATCGTGAAGACTTTCGTACTCAGCTGTGAAAAGAACGCCGTCCAGGTTTCATAAGTGAGCTCAGGACCAAAAGCGAAAAAGCACACCATATAAATCGTGTAAAGTGTAAGGATAATTGCGGTAGCACGGACCAGAATAAAGTCGTGGACACCGTTACGTCCGATGGTGGATACGTTATTTACCATACCAGGCCTCCTGCAAACACTGCCATGACCGCCACAATTGCAAAACTGATTTTTGCGCTTTTTGTGCCGGATTCCAGCTCTTCAAAATATCCAAACTCCATGATGAGGTGACGAATGCCCAGCACGATGTGGTAAAAGAGTGCGGTCAGGACGCCCCACAGGATGAATTTGACAAAGTAGCTATCTGTAATTGCAGCAGCTTGTTCAAATCCCTGAGGAGAAGATAAAGAGAGGTTTAGCAGCCATAAAAGGATGGCAAGGGAAACGAAGGTGATCACGCCGGATACACGGTGCAGGATAGACGAGATCGCTGTCAGCGGAAAGCGAATCGTCTGTAGGTCGAGGTTGACAGGTCTTGTCTTGTTAACTTTCACGGTCTTTGCCCACTCAGCTCCATAGAAGCGTTTTATTTTTATAAAACCTCCGGCATGCGTACGCCAAAACAGCGCAACAAAGGCACAACAACTGCGCTACACTTAATTAGCACAAGTCTATGTACAGCAAAGCAAAAGTCGTTTCAGCTCAGGCAGCTAAATTACTAATAACTTTATCATTGTTTCTGGCGATGGCAGAACCAGAGACCTGCGGCGAGTATACGCCTCGCAACAATCAATTACAAACCCTGTTACATGACCTCTAACACGGTTTGAGATGTAGGCCCGCTTTTACTTAAAGTTATTAACAAGCGCACACTCCCATGAAGAGGAATTGACAACATCCTGACCGAGCTGTACAAAGACGACACATCCGATTTCGGGTGAGGATTATAAAATAACAAAGGAGATTGTTATGGCAGACAAGAAAGCTACTCTTCATATTGAAGGGAAAGCACCGGTCGAACTGCCGATTCTCGGGGGCTCACTAGGTCCGGAAGTGCTGGATGTGCGTAAGCTTGGCGCGTCGGGCTACTTTACTTTCGACCCTGGTTTCTTAGCTACTGCATCATGTGAATCTCAAATTACGTACATTGATGGTACGAAAGGTGTGCTGCTTCATCGTGGCTATCCAATCGACCAATTGGCTAATAACGCTGATTACTTAGAAGTCTGTTACATTCTGCTCTATGGCGAAGTACCTACCCGCGCGCAATATGAGCAATTCCGTAAAACAGTCACACGTCACACCATGGTTCATGAGCAAATTGCAAGTTTCTTCCACGGCTTCCGTCGTGATGCTCACCCAATGGCTGTCATGTGTGGTGTGGTTGGCGCACTGGCTGCGTTCTATCACGATTCACTGGATATCAACAACGACGAGCACCGCGAGATTACTGCGTTCCGTTTGTTGTCGAAAATGCCGACCCTGGCCTCGATGTGTTACAAATACTCGATTGGTCAGCCATTCATCTATCCTCGTAACGATCTGGATTACGCTGAAAACTTCCTGCACATGATGTTTGCTACACCATGTGAAGAATATGAAGTCAGCCCGGTTGTTGCCCGTGCGATGGATAAAATCTTTACACTCCATGCCGATCACGAGCAAAACGCATCCACGTCAACAGTGCGTCTGGCTGGTTCTTCCGGTGCAAACCCATTTGCATGTATTGCTGCAGGTATTGCTTCTCTGTGGGGCCCTGCTCATGGTGGTGCAAACGAAGCCTGTCTGCGAATGCTGGAAGAAATTGGCAGTGTCGATAAGATTCCTGAGTTTATTGAACGTGCGAAAGACAAAGATGACCCGTTCCGTCTGATGGGCTTCGGTCACCGTGTGTACAAAAACTATGATCCACGCGCTACCGTCATGCGCGAGGCTTGTCATGAAGTGCTGCAAGAGCTGAAGATCGACGATCCGCTGCTGGATGTCGCGATGGAACTTGAGCGCATCGCACTGTCTGATGAATATTTTATTGAAAAGAAACTCTACCCGAACGTAGATTTCTACTCAGGTATTATTCTGAAAGCGATTGGCATTCCAGTATCTATGTTTACAGTGATCTTCGCGATGTCCCGCACAATCGGCTGGATCGCGCACTGGAACGAAATGCACAGTGATCCGAACAACCGTATTGGTCGTCCGCGTCAGCTGTACACTGGCCACAAGCAGCGTGAGTTCCAACCGCTGCATGAACGTGAATAAACTGCAATCGCAAAGCGCTGTTTTGTGATTCAGAAAAAGGTTGAGCCAAAGGCTCAACCTTTTTTTATGCTATTGATTGTGAACTGGGCCGTTAAACCGGGTTATCGATATCAATAAAAGTCACATCAAGGTGGTGCTCATCCGCCAGCCACTCCCCTAAAGCTTCAACCCCATAACGTTCTGTCGCATGATGCCCGGCACTGTAAAAATGGATCCCCTGCTCTCGCGCTGTATGGACAGTGCGTTCGGAAACCTCGCCGGTAATATAAGCATCGCATCCCATCGAAACTGCCAGATCGATAAAATCCTGACCGCCGCCCGTACACCAGCCGACCGTTTTAATCTCAGCAGGGCCACCTTCGCCAATGTGCAAAGGCTTTCGGTGTAATGCTGTTTCAATTCTCGCCGCCAATTGCTCACCAGTCAGTGGTGTTGCCAATTCCCCATACACGGCGACCGGATGTGCATTCCCCGGTTCCATTCCTCCTAAATACTTAATCCCCAGTAAATCTGCTAACTGAGCATTATTTCCAAGTTCCTGATGAACATCTAAAGGGAGATGGTATGCATAAAGGTTAATGCCGTGTTCGATCAGGGCTTTGATCCGCCGGTATTTCATGCCCCGGATTTCAGGCGGTTCGTTTTTCCAGAAAAAGCCATGATGAACCAGCAGAGCATCTGCTTTCAGTTCGATAGCCTGATCGATTAATGCCTGACACGCCGTCACACCGGTAACAATTTTTTGTACTTCCCCTCGTCCCTCAATCTGCAAACCATTCGGGCAGTAATCCCGGATCAAATGTGGACTGAGTAAAGTATTCAGTATCGACTCGAGTTTAAAATTATTCATGCTTACATCCTTCTGAGCGCTTCAGTTGATTGTAACCAACACCTGTGGTGTAGAACCAGCTTCAGTCTCAGAAGAACGTTGTCGTTGAGATTTCAGGGATAAAAAATGCTGCCAGAGGCAGCATTTCAAAACGAATACCAGTAAGCTTGAACGCAGTAAACTTAATAGAGTTCCTGTGCGCCCTGCTCTGAGTGCTTCAACCAAACAGGTTTAGTGCTGGTTTTCAGCCACACTTTATGCAGGTAACTATAAACACGCGCTTTCGTCGAGGATGGCATCAAGAGCAGAAAAGGAAAACTCAGGACTCCCACAATCACAACAAATGTCCGTCGAAGAATAATTTGTTGTGTAGATAAACGTGTAAACATTGTTGCCTCCTGTATCAGCTAACTGGTCATACCTCTTCACTTTAGCGCATTTGTGAAATTTTACTACTTTTATTTTTTGTAAACCCTGTAAATAAGATGTAAAACTCGCTCATTTGACTAAATTTTGATGATAAATTTCATGAATCATGTAAATAAAAAACAATATCAGCACGAGAAAGATTTTTTTAGTGTGCTGAGTATGCCGGTGTTAACCCAGGGAATCCAACATCAGGTTGATGACCACTGGTTAACAGCATTCAGAAAAAACGCCATCATTCCCTCAGCGGCGACCTACGAGGGCAACCAACGGCTTGGCTTCTATTATCAGTGGTTGTGGCAACAGCTCATCGAACATCATCCGAATTACGAGCTCGTTGGCGAAGAACTTCAACTTCAGGAAGGAAAAAGAACCTTAGGGGCAATTGATTTTCTGGTTTACAACAAGATTGAGGCGCAACTGGAACACTGGGAAGTTGCGATTAAGTTTTATCTGGCGCATCAGCATCGGTGGCTGGGACCCAACTCTGCAGACAATCTAGATAACAAAATTAGAAAAATGGTCGAGCATCAGTTAGAAATGGCCAATCATCCGGCTTATCAAGCGCAATATGCGGCAGATTTGGGACAGCCTGTATGCCAGCGGTTGATCGTTCAGGGAAGACTATTTGAGCATTTTCGCCGGGAAGAAACGGGGTCAGACTTGCCCATCAATTCTGCCGTTCAATCAGGTCACTGGTGTTTTCAAAGTCAGGTAACCGGCAACCAGCTCCGGGCACTGACAAAAAGAGAATGGCTGACCCCTCCGGCATTTAGCTCAGCACACCAGACCTTACTCCCGGAAGAAATCACGGTGCCGACACAGGGTATCGATGAGAATCAACAGATCTGGTTTATTGTTCCGGATCATTGGCCATTACATAACCGGGATCGGCATCTGGCGAAGCAATGACCCAAATCTTTCTGATGAATCGTGCTTGTTGCATCAACGAAAAAGCCCGCAGCTGACACCACGGGCTTTTGTAATGTGTGTCAGAGACTTACAGACCCGCGTCTGCAAATACTTTGCTGACAATCTCCTGAGCTTCCGCTTCAATCTGACGAAGGTGCGCTTCGCCTTTAAAGCTTTCACAATAGATCTTGTAGATCTCTTCCGTGCCAGAAGGACGCGCCGTAAACCAACCTGAATCAGTCGTCACTTTCAGGCCGCCAATGGCAGCATTGTTGCCAGGCGCGTGGGTCAAACGAGCAGTAATCACATCACCAGCCAGTGTTTCAGCCCGTACCATGTCTGGTGACAATTGGCTCAAGACTGATTTTTGCTGACCATTAGCCACAGCCTGCAGACGGCTGTAACAACACTCACCGTGCTTGTCCGTTAATTGCTGATAGTACTGCTGAGGATTCATTCCGGTTACAGCTGTAATTTCCGCTGCCAGCAAACAAAGTAAAATGCCATCTTTATCTGTGGACCATGGGGTGCCATCTTTACGGAGGAAAGAAGCGCCAGCGCTTTCTTCACCGCCAAAGCCCAATTTGCCACTGTACAGACCATCAACAAACCACTTAAAACCAACCGGTACTTCGCACAGTTCACGGCCTAAATCAGCGACAACACGGTCAATGATCGCACTGGAAACCAGCGTTTTGCCCACGGCAACGTTATCCTGCCAGTCCGGACGATGGCGATAGAGATAATCGATACACACCGCAAGAAAATGGTTCGGATTCATCAGACCCGCAGGGGTCACAATGCCGTGGCGGTCAAAGTCTGGATCGTTACCAAACGCCAGATCATAATGATCTTTGTGCGCCAAAAGGCCAGCCATCGCATAAGGGGAAGAACAGTCCATCCGTACGACACCGTCTTTATCCAGACTCATAAACCGGAAAGACGGATCAATTGATTCATCCACCAGCGTGAGATCCAAACCGTAATGACGGCCAATGTCGCGCCAGTATTCAATCCCCGAGCCACCCAGCGGATCAACCGCCAGCTTCAGATTTGCTCGCTGAATTGCCGCCATATCAATCACATTCACCAGATCAGCCACATAAGGCTTCACCAGATCTTGCTCTACGACAAGCGAACTTGCCATCGCTTCAGACACAGAGATTCGCTTCACATCAGCAAGTCCATGTGCAATCAGCTGGTTCGCTCGATCTTCAATCGCGGTCGTCACGGCGCCTTCTGCCGGACCACCATGCGGTGGGTTGTACTTGATACCACCATCTTGAGGTGGGTTATGCGAAGGCGTAATTACAATGCCATCTGCCTGATTCGCATGGGAAAGATTATAGCTCAGAATGGCATGAGAAATACCTGGGGTCGGTGTATAGCCCTGATTCGCCTGTACAATCACATTGACGTCATTGGCAACCAGCACTTCCAACGCTGTAAGAAACGCAGGTTCTGACAACGCATGGGTATCTTTGCCTAAGAAAAGCGGTCCCGTAATCCCTTGTTCGCGACGCACATCAGCAACAGCCTGCGCGATGGCCCAAATGTGGTGCTGATTAAAGGTTCCTTTGTCAGCACTGCCGCGATGGCCTGAAGTGCCAAAGGCAACTCGCTGGGCAGGTTCTGTCGCTTCAGGTTCAATCAGAAAATAATTGGCCACCAGGGCCGGAATGTTATGCATGTCTTCTTGCCGGGCACGCTGCCCGGCACGAGGATGGATCGCCATGAACATATCCCTTGTACGTCAGTAAGTCGCTTCAGCGTCTGTTAAATTTCACCGCAAACTTTTTCAACGATGTCCTGAGTGAAGTGCATTTTCTGCATCAGTTGCTCAATCATCTGACGTTTACGATCGGTATTCGTATTGGTGATCACCCAAAAAGGTGTCTCTGGAATGGCTTTCGGCTTCGTGGTTTTACCGCTGTTCAGGAGCTTGTCTTCACTGTCAGCAAAATAAATACGCGTCCGGCCTTTGATTGCCGTCGCATCGGTGAAAGCCTGAGCGTCGATACGATAGAGTGTGGATAGCACCAACATAAAGCGGCCAATTGCTTTTTCCTGACGTGCAAACTCGTCAGAAATCAGCAAGGAACGCATCGCTTTGACCCTGTCTTCCGACTGTGGCAAATTACCTGCATCTTTGCTGACCACAATGCTCTGTGCCGTTTTCGGACGAGCGGGCATCACAGGCTGTTGATGATTGTTCACCTGATCCACTTTCAGTAACCGGCGCAGAATATCTGACGCACTTTCACCGATATGCTGAGTCTGGCTAGCAATGTAACGATATAGCTCTTCGTCAACCTCAATAGTTTTCATCGTCGTGTTCATTATCGTTCCGTTCAAAAATCACGGTGAGATTATAACGTGAAGCGAAGGTATACTCTACGCCAAAGCGTTAACAACAAGAGAAATAGTCTGTGAATCTTCATTATCAAATTCAGGGTCAGGGCCCAACCGTTGTACTCATTCATGGCCTGTTTGGCAGTGCTGATAATCTGGGTATCCTTGCCCGAGCTTTGAAAGAGAGCTGCCAGATCATCAGCGTTGACCTGAGAAATCACGGCCAGTCCCCTCACAGTACGACCTTCACCTATCGCGACATGGCACAGGATGTCATCGATGTGCTGTCACAACTGAACATCAGTGAATTCAGCGTGATCGGTCACTCCATGGGCGGCAAAGTTGCCATGGCCATGACGGAACTGATGCCCTCACAGATTCTTGGCCTGATCGTTTTGGATATGGCCCCGGTGGCTTATCAGGTACATCGCCATGAAAATGTATTTGCCGGTTTACAGGCTGTCAGCAATCAACACATCACAAGCCGTAAAGAAGCCGAGCAATATCTGGCAGAGCATGTACAAGAGCCAGGTGTCCGCCAGTTTCTGCTGAAATCTTTAACCAAAACAGATGATGGCTTTCAATGGCGCTTTAATGTGGCAGGGCTGATCGCGAACTACAGTACCATCATGGGCTGGGAGCCTGTTCCTCCTTTTCCCGGCCCGACCCTCTTCGTCAAGGGACAAGAATCAGAGTACATTCAAACGGATCATAAAGACGCGATTACCGCACAGTTCCCCAATGCCAAGGCCCATATGGTGGCAAATACCGGCCATTGGCTCCACGCAGAAAAACCCGAAACCGTAAACCGAATCATTCTGCACTTTTTACAAGCCCTTAAGAATTAACACACCGGGCTCACTGTGCTATAGTGCGCGCCGGATGCAAGTCTGAACTTGCGAAGGAGTAACAGATGTTATACGAGCACATGGATCTGCTGGAATCCGTTGGACTGGATTTATTGTTCGCTGCTATCTTCTTTTTCATTGGTATGGCAATAAAAGATGTTCTGAAGCAAGGCGACGTGCCGCCATTTGGACGAAAAATTGTCTGGCTGGTCTTGTTTTTAGGATGCTTTGGTTTCATATCAAAAGGTGTGATCCAATTAACGATGGAAGGTGCTGGCATAGGCTAATGTCACTCACCTCTCACGTATATTGTTCAAAAGCGAAATGAGAAAAAGAATCACAATGTTTTTTTCTCAAGCAGACAGTACTGTCGCTGACAAATGAACACTTCAGGCTCACACAATGCGCAGTGTTCGCAGTCAGCCTGTTCTATTTCAGATATCGTTAGTCAGAAAAGCTAACGGTCTACAACTTAAACACGGGTAATCTCTACTATGGCGAGTGTAGGACTCTTCTTTGGTAGCGACACAGGTAACACCGAAGCCGTCGCGAAAATGATCCAAAAACAGCTGGGCAAAAGCCTGGTTGAAGTCAAAGACATAGCGAAAAGCAGCAAAGAAGACATTGAAAACTTCGACCTGTTGTTGCTGGGTATCCCGACCTGGTACTACGGTGAAGCTCAGTGTGACTGGGATGATTTCTTCCCAGAGCTGGAAGGCATTGATTTTGAAAACAAACTCGTTGCGATCTTTGGTTGTGGTGATCAGGAAGATTATGCAGAATATTTCTGTGACGCCATGGGCACAGTTCGCGACATCGTGGAAGGTCGCGGTGCAGTGATCGTAGGCCACTTCCCGACTGAAGGATACGAGTTTGAAGCCTCAAAAGCGCTGGTTGATGACAGCCACTTTGTGGGTCTGTGCATTGATGAAGATCGTCAGCCTGAACTGACAGATGAGCGTGTTGAAAAATGGGTGAAGCAGGTTTACGAAGAAATGTGCCTGGCTGAGCTGGCCGACTAAACCTCTCTTCGCTCAATAAAAAAACGCGCTGATGCGCGTTTTTTTATTGCTCATTCACGATGGCATCCTGCGGTAACGACTCCGAATCCGCACTTCTGTACTGTGGCTTCTTCCTGACATACAAAACCCGTTTGACGCGCGCCACAATTTCCCCGCGAGTATCTGTCACATTCACGATGAATTCTGGGAAATGCTTCTCCCCCAGCGCCGTCGAATGCTTAATGTCCTCGACACATGCATCTGAAATCTGAAACACGGCATTCAGGTCAGTCTGTCCCGGTTTCAGGAAATCCACTTCCGCCTGTTTATCCCACACGTAATACTCTTTTCCCAAAATCCCCATCAGCATCAGCGCATAAACAGGGTCTGTCAGAGAAAAAATACTCCCGCCATATTGGGTCCGATTGGCATTTTTGTTCCACCAGCGTAGCTTCAGACAAATTTCTACATGCCGAAAATCTTCACTGATATGTCGAATACGTATGCCGGCTCCCCAGAATGGTGGCCAGATATTCAGCGCAAACTTCACAATACCCGGTTTGTAGAATCGATTCACACGCTCACTTCCTTATGATCTGGTACGATGAGTATAGAACACTTTTTTAACATTTATATCAGGCGAATAAAAGTCACAAGTTTCCTAGACCCATTCAGCATTAAGGTTTATTGTTGTGCTGTCGTCACTTATAATGAACAGATATGCGAAAGACTACCGTAACCTTCCATTTTCCCTGTTACGGCTAGCCAAAGGAAACTCGAATGTCAGATAACAACCAAGCACTGAAACAAGCCGGACTTAAAGTCACTCTTCCGCGCCTGAAAATTCTGGAAGTACTGCAAGATCCTGAGTGCCAACACATTAGTGCTGAAGATTTGTACAAGAAGTTGATCGATATCGGTGAAGAGATTGGCCTGGCCACTGTTTACCGAGTCCTGAACCAATTCGACGATGCTGGAATTGTGACCCGTCACCATTTCGAAGGGGGGAAATCTGTCTTTGAGCTCTCAACCCAACATCACCACGATCATCTTGTATGTCTGGATTGCGGTAAAGTGATTGAATTCTCAGATGATTTGATTGAAGACCGTCAACAGCAAATTGCTGAAAGCTATAATATTCGTCTGACCAATCACAGCCTGTACTTATATGGCCATTGCACCGCTGGTGATTGTAACAAAGATGAAAGCCTGCACAACGAGAAAAAATAATTTCACGTCCTGATTACCATAAAAAAACCAGCCACTTGGCTGGTTTTTTACATCTTGAGCTAAAGTTTCTCCCTCAGCCCAAGATTTCATTTAATCTGCGATTTTCGCCCAGGAATCACGCAGACCAACAGTACGGTTGAACACCAAACGATCTGCAGCAAACTCTTTGTTATCCGCGCAGAAATAACCCATTCGCTCAAACTGGAATGCTTTCTCTGGCACTGCATTCGCCAGACTTGGCTCAACAAAGCCTTGCATGACAACCAGCGACTCAGGGTTAATCGTGGCAGCAAAATCATCTGCAGCACCCGGATTTGGCACCGTAAACAAACGATCATATAAACGGATTTCAGCAGGCAATGCTTGCTCCGCAGACACCCAGTGAATCACGCCTTTCACTTTTCGGCCATCTGCTGGGTTTTTACCCAGTGTTTCCGGATCATACGTACAGAAAATCGTGGTGATATTGCCCTCAGCGTCTTTCTCGACACGTTCAGCTTGAATCACATAAGCACCACGCAAGCGAACTTCCTTGCCCAGCACCAAGCGCTTGTACTTCTTATTCGCTTCTTCGCGGAAATCTTCACGTTCAATGTACAGCTCACGGGTGAATGCAACTTCACGCTCGCCCATTTGTGGCTTGTTCGGATGATTCCCGATCGTCAGAATTTCAGTCTCACCGAAGTTCTCAATCACGATCTTCACCGGATCCAGCACTGCCATAGCACGTGGCGCATGTTCATTGAGATCATCACGGATACAAGATTCCAGAGAGCTCATTTCGATGGTGTTGTCCTGTTTGGTCACACCAATCCGCTTACAAAATTCACGGATTGAGCCCGGCGTGAAACCACGACGACGCAAACCAGAAATCGTTGGCATCCGTGGGTCATCCCAGCCGGAGACCAGCTTCTCTGTCACCAATTGGTTCAGTTTACGCTTGGACATCACCGTGTATTCAAGATTCAGACGGCTGAACTCGTACTGACGCGGACGGCTTTCAATTGAAATGTTGTCTAGAACCCAATCGTACAAACGACGGTTATCCTGGAATTCCAGCGTACACAGCGAGTGTGTAATGTTTTCCAGCGCATCCGAAATACAATGCGTAAAGTCATACATCGGATAGATACACCACTTGTCGCCTGTCTGATGGTGCGTCGCAAAGCGAACGCGATACAGCACAGGATCACGCATCACCATAAACGGGGAAGCCATATCGATTTTGGCGCGAAGCGACATCTTGCCTTCTTCAACTTCGCCATTTTTCATTTTCTCGAACTGCGCCAGATTCTCTTCCACGGAACGATCGCGGTAAGGGCTTGGCTTCCCTGGCTCGGTCAGCGTACCACGATACGCACGCATCTCTTCGGGTGTCAGTTCGTCAACATAGGCCAGACCTTTATTGATCAGTTCAATCGCATACGCATACAGCTGATCGAAGTAGTTAGATGAGTAACAAATCTCACCGCTCCACTCAAAGCCCAGCCAGTTCACGTCGTTCTTGATCGACTCTACGTATTCGATGTCTTCTTTTTCCGGGTTTGTATCATCAAAACGCAGGTTGCATTGTCCCTGGTAATCCTGAGCAATACCAAAGTTCAGACAAATAGATTTTGCGTGACCGATATGCAGGTAGCCATTCGGTTCAGGCGGAAAACGTGTGTGGACGCTGGTATGCTGACCACTGGCTAAATCCGCATCAATGATTTGGCGGATAAAATTGCTTGGACGAGCTTCGGATTCACTCATCAATAACACCTCGTGTGCGAACAGGATCTTCAAACCTGTAATGATCCACAAATACGGCTCATGACTCAACAATTAGTGTGCATTGATTCATGATCAGGATGAAAAAAAACCGGCCCTATCGGGCCGGCTTCACTTTTCTTGATTTTTTCGATCAGTTTCGCTGTCTTTTACGGCAGTTTAACTGCTGACAGGTCTTCTGACGCAGGGATTTTTTTCATCTCACCTGCAACAATTTCTGCCAGAGGACCCAGAATAACCTGCAGGTTATTGGAGCCCAATTTGACAACACCCATCGCACCCAGTGCTTTCAGTGTTTTCTCATCAGCCAGGCTGCTGTCTTTCAGTGTCAGACGCAGACGCGTGATACAGGCATCAATGTTTTCCAGGTTACCGTGGCCACCCAGTGCTTTCAGGTATTGCTTCGCCAGTTCACCCGTTTCCTGAGAACCAGAAGTCGCAGCTTCCTCAGTATCAGCATCTTCACGGCCTGGTGTTTTCAGGTTGAAAATACGAATCGCTGCACTGAATGTGACGAAGTACAGGAAGAAGAAGCCAATACCAATCAGAAGCAGTACGAATGGTTTCGTTGCCAGGCCCCAGTTCAATGCGAAGTCAATCAGACCTGCTGAGAATGTAAAGCCATGCAGTGTGCCAAACATATTGGCGATAACCAGAGAAATACCTGTAAATACCGCATGTAGCGCATACAGTGCAGGCGCCAGGAACACGAACATGAACTCTAATGGCTCTGTGATACCAGTCAGGAATGAACAGAAAGCAACTGAACCCAGAGCACCCATCACCTGGCTGCGTTTTTCTTTTGGAGCAGCCATGATCATCGCCAATGCTGCACCTGGTAAACCCCACATCATGATTGGGAAGAAGCCATTCATGAATACACCCGCAGATTTATCGCCCGCGAAGAATCGGTTCAGGTCACCTGTGTTAACTGTGTCAGTGATACTCTTCACAACCGCAGTGACTTCTGGGGTGACAGCATTCTTGAATTCAAACACATGTGATTGACCCACAACCAACTGCTTCGCCAGTGCAGGATCAACACAGAGCTGAGTTGCACCATTCAGAAGCGCAACAGGCTCAACGTTAATCACCTGGCAGCTGCCCATACCAAACCAGAAGTATGAGTTCAGGACATGGTGCAGACCAACAGGGATCAGACCACGGTTCAGCACACCGTAAATGAACTGACCAATGGCACCCGAGCTGGAAACTGCGTGTGCCAGGGCATCCAGGCCTGATTGAATATGAGGCCATACAACACCGGCGACTGCACCCAAAGCAAGTGCAAACAAGCCAGACATGATAGGAACTAAACGTTTCCCGGCAAAGAAACCCAGCCAAGGTGGCAGCGTCGTTGTGTAGAAACGATTATAAGAGTGGCCAGCAATGATACCGGCAATAATGCCGCCGAAGAACGACATATTAATGGATGGGTCAATCGTTTTTGCAGAAATATCCAGTACAAAATATGCAACAGCACCAGCTAATCCTGCGGCACCTGCACCATCCTTGGATAAACCAATCGCAATACCGATACCGAACAATAAAGGCAACTGGCCGAAAATCGCGCCGCCGGCTTGTGCCATAAATGGAATATCGAATACGTCAGCCTGACCTAGTCGAAGTAGCAGACCTGCCACCGGCAGAACCGCTATGGGAAGCATTAATGCTTTACCCAGTTTTTGCATATATCCAAGAATATTCACCCTTAGTTCCCCCTATGGTTTTCTTAGATGCAGATGAGATAACTTATTTTAGCTACCCGATTAAGTATGTTGCAGTTTATGCCTTTAATTTCGCCCCGCAAATTAAAACGTTATCATTTGTGATCCTAATCACCAGCATCTGGCGGGTGCGAACGATTTTGCTAGCTCGGTCATAAAACTTATTTTATTATTCGAAAAAAAGGCGAGATGTCGCTAAAATTCCCAAGTATTCTTTTCAAGCAATGAGGTGTTACCGTGAGACTTATCCCATTGAACAACGCGCCAGAAGTTGGTTTGTGGTCAGCACGTTATATAGTTGATCGTATTAACAAATTTCAACCTACCGCTGACCGTCCATTTGTACTGGGTTTACCTACCGGTGGTACACCTCTAACCACCTATAAGCGCCTGATCGAGCTTTATAAGGCAGGCGAAGTAAGTTTTAAGCATGTGGTCACATTCAACATGGATGAGTACGTGGGTTTACCAGCAGATCATCCTGAGTCATACCGTAGCTTCATGTACACAAACTTCTTTAATCACATTGATATTCAAGAAGAAAACATCAACCTTCTGAACGGTAACACGGATGATCATCAGGCCGAATGTCAACGTTATGAAGAGAAAATTAGATCTTACGGTAAGATCCATCTGTTTATGGGTGGCGTGGGTAACGATGGCCATATTGCATTCAACGAGCCGGCCTCTTCTCTGGCATCTCGCACCCGCATTAAAACGCTGACCGAAGACACCCGCATTGCAAACTCGCGCTTCTTTGATGGCGATATCTCTCAAGTGCCGAAGTATGCACTTACTATTGGTGTCGGCACACTGCTTGATGCTCAGGAAGTAATGATTCTTGTAACCGGCCACAATAAAGCCCAGGCGCTGGAAGCGGCCGTTGAGGGTTGTGTGAATCATCTCTGGACTGTTTCAGCACTGCAACTACATCCAAAATCTCTGATTGTCTGTGATGATCCAGCCACTCAAGAGCTGAAAGTGAAAACCGTTCGCTACTTCCAGGAACTGGAAGCGGAAAACATTAAGCACCTTTAATGAATAGGAAGTGTTCATGTACGCGCTGACCAACTGCCGCATTTTTACAGGTAGCGATGTGCTGAATAACCACGCTGTTATTATTGACGGAGTGAACATTCACGCTGTATGTCCTGTCGCAGAGCTACCTGCGGATATTCCGACACAGGACTTAGACGGAGCCAATTTATCTCCTGGATTTATTGACCTTCAGTTAAATGGTTGTGGTGGAGTGATGTTCAATGATGAAATCACCGCAAATACTATCCATACCATGCATTTAGCAAACCTTAAATCAGGCTGTACCAGTTTTCTTCCGACGTTGATCACCTCATCCGATGAAGACATGAAGGCTGCGATTCGTGCTGCCCGTGAATATGAGGCGAGCTATCAAAATCATTCGCTTGGCCTTCACCTTGAAGGGCCTTATCTGAATGTGATGAAAAAAGGCATTCACAGCGTTGATCATATCCGCCGTTCCGATGATGACATGATCAATGTCCTGTGTGACAACGCCGACATCATTACCAAAGTCACGCTGGCGCCAGAACAAACACCGGAAGCGCATATCGAACAACTCGCGGAAGCGGGGATTGTGGTTTCCGCAGGTCATACCAATGCAACTTACGTCGAGGCCCGAAAAGGATTCGCAGCAGGTATTACCTTCGCAACCCATTTATTCAACGCCATGACACCCATTGCTGGCCGTGAGCCAGGCGTGGTTGGCGCCATCTATGATACACCTGATGTGTATACAGGTATCATTGCCGATGGCTTCCATGTAGACTACGCCAACATTCGCATAGCCCACAGAATTAAAAGAGAAAAACTGGTTCTGGTAACAGATGCAACAGCACCTGCAGGAGCAGACATAGATCACTTTATTTTTGTTGGTAAGAAAGTATATTACCGCGATGGTAAGTGTGTTGATAAAAATGGCACACTCGGTGGTTCAGCCCTGACAATGATTGAAGCGGTTCAGAACAGTGTTGAACATGTAGGTATCGCCCTGGACGAAGCGATTCGTATGGCTACCCTGTATCCTGCCCGTGCGATTGGCAAGGACGATAAACTGGGTGCTATCAAAAAAGGCCTGGTGGCTAACCTGGCTGTCTTTGATCGTGATTTCCGTGTCAGGGCGACAGTGGTTAACGGAAAATACGAGCAAACTTAACTATGAATGGCGGACAAATCGGTAATGTCGACCTGGTCAAACAGCTAAACAGTGCAGCTGTTTACAGGCTCATTGACTTGCAGGGCCCTATCTCACGAATTCAAGTGGCTGATGTCAGTCAATTAGCACCGGCCAGTGTGACCAAGATTACCCGCCAACTGCTTGAACGCGGCCTCATCAAAGAGGTCGCCCAGCAAGCCTCAACAGGTGGCCGACGTGCCATCTCGCTCACCACAGAAGCAGCCCCGTTTCACTCTGTCGCGATCCGACTCGGCCGGGATTACATTGAACTGACCCTATACGATTTAAGCGGGAAAAGCCTTGCTGGCACAGCACATCACTTTCCTTATGCAAATCAACAAGAGCTCATTGATGGTCTCTTAGAGCATATCCGACAGTTTATTGCTGCGAATCAATCAACCCTCAAAGAACTGATTGCGTTTGGCATCACACTGCCAGGTTTGATCGATCCGGAAAATGGCATCGTTGAATACATGCCGAATATTTCAGTCGAATCATTGGCTTTGGCTGATATCATCTCAGACAAATACGGCGTGTCCTGCTTTGTCGGGAATGATATTCGTGGACTGGCATTGGCAGAGCATTATTTCGGAGCCAGCCAGGATTGCCGGGATTCAATTTTGGTGAGTGTTCATCGCGGCACAGGTGCAGGCATCATTGTCAACGGGCAAGTCTTCCTGGGCTATAACCGCAACGTTGGTGAAATCGGTCATATTCAAATTGACCCGCTGGGTGATAAGTGCCAATGCGGCAATTTCGGCTGTCTGGAAACTGTGGCTGCTGATCCGGCGATTATTCGTCATGTCAAAGCGTTGCTCAACCAAGGCTATCCAAGCAGTCTGCAGAAGCTGGAAGATGTCACCATGCCCGCCATTTGCGAAGCTGCCAACCAAGGTGACGAGCTCGCCACTCAGGCGCTAGTCAAAGTTGGGAATCAACTCGGCAAAGCACTGGCAATGACCATTAACCTGTTTAATCCACAGAAAATAGTTCTCGCCGGTAATATTACACTTGCGAAAGACATTGTTTTTCCAGCCATTCGCCGTTGTGTCGAAACTCAGTCGCTCTCGACTTTCCATCAATCCTTACCGATCGTGGAATCTCAGTTGTATACACAACCGACTATTGGCGCATTTTCAATGATCAAACGAGCCATGCTCAATGGCGTATTGCTACAGCGGTTGCTGGAAGACTAATGCTGTAACATTTTGAAAACCATAATTGTTGTAAGGGCTGTCTTTTTCGGGCATGCCCTATGATATATTCGGCCAAACAGATGCAACCAATTGAAATGGTTCCATTTACATGGCCCTGGATACAGAACGATTATGGATTTAATTTTTATTATTGCTGCTTTTTTAGCAGGTTACCTGGCACTCAGAAGTAAACTTCCGCCACTTGTCGGCTTTTTGCTGGCTGGATTTATTCTGAATTCATTTGGCTACACATCCACCCCGACCATCACTGCGCTTGCTGATCTCGGTGTCACCATTCTCCTATTTTGTATCGGCCTGAAGCTTGATGTAAAAACCCTGCTCCAAAAAGAAGTCTGGGCTGGTGCGACGATCCACAATATTCTGACGACCTCTGTTTTCACCTTCGCATTATTCGGCCTCAAAGAGCTTGGGCTTGGGATTCTTGGCGATCTTGAACTCGCACAACTGGCGCTCTTAGGCTTCGCACTTTCTTTCTCCAGCACCGTTTTTGCGATTAAAGCATTACAGGACAAAGGCGAGCTGAACGCAACTTATGGCACCATCGCAATTGGTATTCTGGTCATGCAGGATATCTTTGCAGTTGTCTTTCTCACCGCATCAACCGGAAAGCTGCCGGAAATTACAGCACTGGCATTATTTGCGTTGCCGTTACTTCGTCCATCCCTGTTCCGAATTCTGGACAAAGCGGGCCACGGTGAGATGCTGGTTCTCTATGGCATCTTCCTGGCACTGGTTGCTGGTGCCGGTTTGTTCAGTTTCGTGGGGATGAAACCTGACTTGGGGGCACTGATTCTGGGCATGATGCTGGCCGCGCATCCTAAATCTTCCGAGCTATCAAAATCGCTCTTTAATCTGAAAGAGTTGCTGCTGGTCTTCTTTTTCCTCAATATCGGCCTTGCTGAACCCCCAACCTGGGACGGATTCCTGCTGGCATTACTTCTGCTCTTCCTGTTGCCACTCAAGGGATTATTGTATTACCTGGTCTTCCACCATTTCCATTTTCGTGTCCGGACATCACTGCTTGGCACACTCACCCTGTTTAACTACAGTGAGTTCGGCCTGATTGTCGCAGGCGTCGCCTACAACCTGGGCTGGTTGCCCGGAGATTTTCTGGTCGCTATCGCGATTGCGGTGTCACTCTCATTCCTCTTATCTGCGCCGCTCAACAGTTTGAGCCACCGGATTTATCTGGAAAGCACCCGATGGCTGAAAGAATTTGAGCCTGAAAAACTGAATGCCAGTGATCGCTTAATCGACCTCGGGCAGAAAAAAATCCTGATTTTGGGGATGGGTCGGATCGGCACCGGTGCTTACGAAGAGATGGTTCGCCGCTTCGGCGCACAAGTCGTTGGTATCGATAACCGGGAAGAGTCCGTCACCTGGCATGTGAGCGAAGGCAGAAACGTTATTTTGGGCGATGCAACGGACCCCGACTTCTGGGCCCGCGTGATTTCACAGCATCACACCCGTTTGATTCTTTTAGCCATGCCACACAGCCAGGCGAACGCGTTTGCTTTAGAGCAAATTCGCCAATTGGGCTACAAAGGTAAAATCGCCGCCATTGCACGCTATGAAGATGAAGAAGCTGCCCTGCTTGAGCTGGGTGTAGATGCTGCATTTAATATCTATCGTGAAGCCGGTAACGGATTTGCCCGCCATGTATGCGAATCCGTGAGTGCCGATATCAAACCCTTCTGATTCAGTTCAACCCGGTTCAGATCCCCGAACGGCCATCCTGTGACCGTTCGGGGTCGTTCGGAAATCCGTGCAAAAACCAACCCGACAATAGAAAAAATTCATCACACCCAACAAAATCCGAATATCATTCACTAAAGGTGAGTTTTTTACATTGAATGGGGATTTTTGGTTGCTTTTATTTGTTGAATACGCAATTTTAACAAACAGAACGAAACAAAAGCTGAGGGATAACAAAAAATACCTCAATAACATCAGGCTTTGTTTCTCCAGAGTTTAACCAAGTGTTGGAGTAGTCAGTATGTGCTCAGTATTCGGGATTTTAGATATCAAAAGTGACCCAGCCGCCCTGCGTGAAACGGCGCTGGCCATGTCAAAGAAAATGCGCCACCGTGGACCAGACTGGTCGGGCATTTATTCGTCAGACAAAGCGATTCTGGCACACGAGCGTTTAGCCATTGTCGATTTGAACAGTGGTGAGCAACCGCTGTTCAACACAGAAAAAACACACATTCTGGCTGTGAACGGTGAAATCTATAACCACAAAGATCTGCGTGCTGAGCTGGCTTCAGATTACCCGTTCCAAACCGAATCTGACTGCGAGATCATTCTGGCGCTCTATCAAGAAAAGGGACCGGAGCTGCTGGATTATCTCAACGGTATCTTTGGTTTCATTCTGTATGATGAAGCGGAAGATGCTTACCTGATCGGCCGTGACCACATCGGTATTATCCCGCTCTACCACGGTCACGATGAGCACGGCAACTACTATGTAGCTTCTGAAATGAAAGCCCTGGTGCCTGTCTGTAAAACCATCAGTGAATTCCCTCCGGGTCATTACCTGTGGTGTAAACAAGGTGAGCCTGCTCAGGCACCTGTTCGTTACTATAAGCGTGACTGGATGGCTTATGATGCCGTTCAGGATGCTGAAACAAACAAAGAAAAACTGAAAGCTGCACTGGAAGGTGCTGTAAAGCGTCAATTGATGACCGATGTCCCTTATGGTGTTCTGTTGTCTGGTGGTCTGGATTCCTCTGTGATTTCAGCAATTACCAAGCAGTTTGCATCACGCCGTATTGAAGACAATGAACAGTCTGACGCCTGGTGGCCGACGCTGCACTCATTCGCCATTGGCCTGGAAGGCGCACCGGATCTGAAAGCAGCCAAGAAAGTTGCGGACCATATCGGCACCGTCCACCACGAACTGACTTATACCGTTCAGGAAGGTCTGGACGCGATCCGTGACGTGATTTACCACATCGAAACTTATGATGTCACCACGATTCGCGCCTCGACACCGATGTACCTGATGTCACGTAAGATTCGTGCGATGGGTATCAAGATGGTCTTATCCGGTGAAGGTGCAGACGAAGTGTTCGGTGGTTATCTGTACTTCCATAAAGCACCAAACGCACAGGAGTTCCACGAGGAAACCGTTCGTAAGCTGCTGGCGCTGAACATGTTTGACTGTGCCCGTGCCAACAAATCCATGGCAGCCTGGGGCATTGAAGCCCGGGTTCCTTTCCTGGATAAAGAATTCCTGGAAGTGGCGATGAGCATCAACCCGCAGGACAAGATGTGCGGCAACGGCAAAATGGAAAAACACATCATTCGCGAATGTTTTGGTGATTTGTTACCGGAGTCTGTGGCATGGCGTCAGAAAGAGCAGTTCTCTGATGGTGTGGGCTACAACTGGATTGACACATTAAAAGAAGTGGCTGCAGCGAAGGTTTCTGATCAGCAACTGGAAACGGCACGCTTCCGCTTCCCGTACAATACGCCGACAACCAAAGAAGCGTATGTGTACCGCGAGATTTTTGAAGAGCTGTTCCCACTGGAAGATGCTGCGAAATGTGTCCCAGGTGGACCTTCAATCGCGTGTTCTTCTGCCAAAGCAATTGAATGGGATGAGAGTTTCAAGAACAGCGCAGACCCTTCAGGTCGTGCCGTGGCTGCCGTCCATAACGAAGCCTATCAAAAGGCTTAAACCGAGCGTTACTCCATCCAAGAGCGCGTCCGCCTTTGCCTGCTTTATCTCCGCTTGCAAAGGCACATTACAGGGGCCAGATAGGCCCCTTTTCCTTTGCATATCCTGAAGAAAAAACACACCGTTTCTCCCGAAACTAGCACCCTGCTTCATCTCTGGATGACAGATCTGATCAACAACAGGCCAAAAAAAAGGAGCCCTGAGGCTCCTTTTCTGATAGCACTTGCAAACGAAATTAAACGTCGTAAGTGGTTGATGCAGTGTCGCCGCCAGTACCGGTCCAGTTGGTGTGGAAGTACTGACCACGTGGCTGATCCAGACGCTCATAAGTGTGCGCACCGAAGTAGTCACGTTGTGCCTGAATCATGTTCGCAGGCAGACGTGCAGTGGTATAGCCATCCAGGAACGTCAGCGCTGAAGTCAGGCACGGCATAGGCAGACCAATTTCCAGTGACTTCGCAGCCACTTTACGCCATGACTGCATCGCGTTGTCCAGAATCGCTTTGAAGTATGGGTCTGAGCCCAGGAAGGCAAGCGATGAATCGGTTTCGAATGCATCCCGGATATTCCCCAGGAACGCAGAACGGATGATACAGCCACCACGCCACATCAGGGCAACGTTACCGTAGTTCAGGTTCCAGCCATTGTCGTCAGAAGCCTGACGCATCAGCATAAAGCCTTGTGCGTAAGAAATAATTTTTGATGCCAGCAGTGCCTGACGCACCGCTTCCAGCCATTCTGCTTTGTCACCTTCAACGGTTCCCACCGTTTTGCCGAACAGCTTCTCTGCGTCTTCACGCTGACCTTTCAGCGAAGACAGACAACGTGCAAACACAGATTCAGTGATCAGTGTCAGTGGAATTCCCATGTCCAGGGCATTGATACCAGTCCACTTACCGGTTCCTTTCTGGCCCGCAGAATCCAGGATTTTCTCGACCAGCGGCTCGCCGTCTTCGTCACGGTAAGCCAGAATATCTGCTGTGATTTCAATCAGGTAGCTGTTCAGCTCGGTCTCATTCCAGTCACGGAATGCTTGCTCCATTTCCTCGTGCGTCATGCCCAGGCCAGTCTTCATGAAGTGATATGCTTCACTGATCAGCTGCATGTCGCCGTATTCGATACCGTTGTGAACCATTTTCACGAAGTGACCGGCACCCGATTCACCAACCCAGTCACAGCAAGGCTCGCCCTGCTCTGTCTTGGCTGCAATCGCCTGGAAAATTGGCTTCACGAATGGCCATGCTTCAGAATCGCCGCCAGGCATGATGGAAGGCCCGAAACGCGCGCCTTCTTCACCGCCGGAAACACCCGCACCGATAAAGCGCAGGCCTTTCTCTTTCAGGTAAGCCACACGACGGATTGAATCCGGGTAGTTCGAGTTTCCGCCATCAATAATGATGTCGCCTTTGTCCAGCAGTGGGATCAGTTGCTCGATAAAGCTGTCCACCACATCACCGGCACGCACCATCAGCATAATTTTGCGAGGTGCTTCCAGCTTGTCCACCAGCTCTTGCAGGCTGTATGCGCCTTCAATCTTGGTGCCTTTCGCAGGACCATTCAGAAATTCATCGACTTTGGCAGCTGTACGGTTATGCGCAACGACCTTAAAGCCATGATCATCCATGTTCAGGATCAGGTTTTGGCCCATCACGGCGAGGCCGATTACACCAATATCACCTTTCATTCTTTTATTCTCCAATCGCTAACTTACTGGCTGCTACTGCATCCAAATACCATTCTGTTTTCCCCTGACGCGCCTGAATTTTGGCGGCCGGGTAAGGCAGGCTATCGGCGGATTGCGTGTGGATTTCTTCCACAATGTCGGTTTTACCCGCACCGATAACCAAATATGAGATACGTTTCGCGGCTTCCAGCACACGGGCTGATTTGCTGACACGCAGCTGGCCGCTTTGAGGATGAGGGGCCACAAGGCTCAGGGCCGGCTCATCATAGTTGGTTTGTCCCGGAAACAGTGACGCCGTATGGCCATCATCGCCCACGCCCAGCAGGATCCAGTCAAACACTGGCAGGCCGTTCTCGGTTGGGATCACAGCCAGCATTTCGTTGGCGAAGCGCTGTGCTTCAGCCTGCGGGTCGTCTTCACCACGGATCCGGTGAATGTTCTCTGCCGGAATCGCAACATGGTCAAACAGCAGTGCCTGTGCACAACCATAGTTGCTTTCAGCATCATCCGGTGCAACGCAACGCTCGTCGCCCCACCAGAAATGCAGATTGTTCCAGTTCACGCCTTCCGCATATGGCGCTTTCGCCAGCGCAGAAAAGAGTTGTTTCGGCGTACTGCCACCAGACAGAGACACATGAACCGCTTTGCCCTGCTGGCTGATCGCCATCAGATCGTCAGCCAGACTTGTAACAACCTCTTCCGCACTGTTGTGGATTTTCAGTTCAGTCATCTTACAACTCGCAATATTCAGTATCAGTCAGGTTTGAACACGGGAAACGCCATTGACGGTTGTCACGGGCCAGCAGCTCATCGGCTTCTTTCGGTCCCCAGGTCCCACAAGCGTAGCCAAACAGCGCATGCGGATCCTGATTGAAAGACAGAATTGGCTGCACGTAACGCCAGCAGGCTTCAACCGCATCACTGCGCGCAAAGAGGGTAGAATCCCCGCTCATCGCATCCAGCAGTAAGCGCTCATAAGCCGTCAGAACGTTGCTGTCTTCCAGTTCGTTATAACGGAAATCCATCGCAACTTCCTGCGTGTTGAACCCGGCACCTGGACGTTTCAGGGCGAAGTTCATCAGGATGCCTTCATCTGGCTGGATACGCAGCACCAGCTTATTGTCCGGCGCATCTTTGCCAAAGACAGGATGCGGTGTTTTCTTGAAGTGAATGACCACTTCCGTAACACGGGTTGGCAGACGCTTACCGGTTCGGATGTAGAACGGGACACCATTCCAGCGCCAGTTATTGATAAATGCTTTCAGACCGACATAAGTTTCTGTCCGGGAATCTTCTGCAACGCCAGGCTCTTCGCGATAACCGGCCAGCTGTTTGCCGCGCCACTCCGATGCCGTGTACTGACCCAGCACCAGGTTCTTGCGCAGATCTTCCTCTGACAGCGGCTGCAGGCTGTTCAGAACTTTTGCCACTTCATCGCGCATCGCATTGCCATTGATCGCGGAAGGTGGCTCCATCGCGACCATCGCCAGGACCTGCAGCAAATGGTTCTGCAGCATGTCGCGAACGGCGCCTGCGTTATCGTAGTAACCCCCGCGCTCTTCAACGCCCAGAAACTCCGCCGCAGTGATTTCTACCGAATCAATAAAATTGCGGTTCCACAGGGGTTCAAACATCCCGTTAGCAAACCGGAAAACCAGCAGATTCTGGACGGTTTCTTTACCCAGGTAATGGTCGATACGGAAAATCTGATTTTCTCTGAAATGCTGATGCAGCTTTTTGTCCAGCTCCTGAGCGGTTTCCAGATCATAACCAAATGGCTTTTCAATGATCAGTCGCTTCCAGCCGTTGCTTTCATCATTCAGACCATGTGCAGCCAAACTGGCTGGAATCACATCATACAGACTTGGAGGCGTCGCGAGGTAAAAGAGGGTATTTCGAGGGGCAACAGATTGAGCAGCTTTTTCTTCAAGTCGTTGTTGCAGCTTACCATAGTCATCACAATCGAGCGTATTGATGGCCTGATATCCAACATGCTGACAAAATGCCGCCAGTTTCTCAGGGTCCGTCTTCTCCGTTTTCAGTAAAGAAGCCCGAACCTTCTCTCTGTATTCCTCATCGCCGTGAGCCGTTCGGCTGACGCCGAGGATAGAGAAATCAGATGGTAGCATCTGATTGACATACAGATGATACAGCGCTGGGATAAGCTTGCGATAGGTTAGATCGCCAGAGGCACCAAAAATAACGATATCGCTGTTTTCAGGTATGACCATGTTCTTTTTCTTTCCCTACAGGTGTACAGGTTTGACGGGGCTTTAAGTCCGGCAAAGCATAACATTCAGAACGACAGTGTGCTGATGTCCCGACCTCTTAATTTAATAGCTACAGCCTATTAAACATGGGGGTTCGTCAGGATGCCGCACACTATAGCTGTATTTGTCACAAAGTTACATCCCGCCCATTCTACCAACTGACATAAAAACTAAAACACAGCGAATTGATAAAATATCTCACGCCAGCCATTCTGAGCACCTTCTGATCACGGACTGCAATACAATATGGCGCGAACATCTCTCAAAAACACACGAAACACCCCGAAAAGGACAAAATAGCCGAGCTTACTTTTTTCGCCCCCTGAAAGAGAATCTGAGTATTCACCCACCAGTTTTCTGGATTCAGCCTCACAGAAGCAGTCAAAAGTTGCACACTTGCCACAGTTTTCACAATGTTGTGCTGGTTCCAGTTTCGGGTCGTCCGATTGAAAGTAATTAACAAAACCTATCACACGAAATCGTTTGCCTGAGTCTTTTTTCCAGAATCCATCTTGTAATTGATCCCTCACAGCGGAATACAAGTCACAAAAAAACCGCCAGATGGCGGTTTTTTACAAGTTTTTTTAAACCGGGATTAACGCTCCCAGTATGCCTCTTCGAGACTGTCTTCCCGCTCCGGCAGGCCCCGCGACAAACGCGGCGAATGCTGCGCCAGCACTTCATAGCTGACCCGGTTGGAGTACAGGCAAATCTGCGAGAAAGAGGAGTAGGTCAGAAAATCATAGCTGTGCTTACTCGACTTCGGCACATTCTCTTTATGGTAACGGTTGGCTGCCATATCATGCAGCAGCGCAGACAATGCACCATCTCCCGCTCCGTTCGTGTTCTTGATCCGCTCAGGTCCCCCCATGTATGGGGCAATGTGTGAGTAAACCTTCATTGGGGTTTCACAACCCACTTTGAGCATCGGACGACTGAATTCATAGCGGTTAAACTCTGGAATCTCGCCCGGTAATAATGGCAGACTGGTCTTCCGTTTGGTGGTTTCTTCCGTATAGCCCGCCGTATAAAGACCGACAGGTCCGGCAGTGCACAACACAAAATCAACCCAATCCAGCGCTTTATCTGATGCCATCAGCGGATCAGCATAACCGGTCAGTGCCTCTGCTTCGTCTTCGTTCATCGCCAGCACGGTTACATGGTCACGCAGGAAATCACGCCACCATTGCGGATCATCTGCAATCACAAACTTGGTCCCAAGCGTCAGCACCACAGGCACATCGTATTTTTTCGCATACTCAATCGCGCGCATGGTTGCTTCCGGCATTGGATCGCCGTCTTTACAACGCACCAGATAAGCCGTCAGAACCAGAGCAGAAGCACGTTCAAAAATGGATTCCGGAATACTGTTCGGCTCAAGCTGGTTCATACGACCTTCGTTGATCGCAAAGGTACGTTCACCATCCGGTGTAATCAGCGCAAAGCAGCGTCCAATCGGACCTGACACAGGCTGAAGATGGTTCAGATCCATGCGGCTGGAGGTATTCACCAGATAACGGTACGCATAACTGCCAATCTGAATGTCCTGGCTCATGACGCCAAGCAACACAGATTTGTCATCCGCCAGCACAGAATAGTTGTGCAGCGTGTTGCCAATCGTGCCACCAGCAAATTCATGACGGATGAGATCATTTTCTTTCAGCTCGCGGTACAGCTCTTCAGCAGCATCTTCAGCAATGACCAGAGAGTGGCCTTTGCTGAGTGCATATCGGCTCAGAAATTCATCATCCACACAGGCTTCAATATCGACCAGTGTCTGGTCAATCCCAACAACATGGGTGCGCTCAAGAGGCTTGGTGCTGGCCTGAGTCAGAAGCGGATCTCGGGCATGAACAGGAAAGTAGTGTTTTGATTTACGTTGACCAGGAAATTTCATGATATCGCGCTGCCGGGTAGAAAAAACTTGCGGATGATATCACAAAATATAGAACAATGAAGAAAAGGCCCACACAATTAGTGAGAGCCAAATCATAGTATTTGCGAAAGTTAATAAAACGTTACCAGGACTGCGTATGGTGGCGGATCAGGCGTTCCATCATGTTGAGATGGGCCGGGCTGTCATTGAGGCAAGGGATCAGATTGAAGCACTCGCCCCCCGCTTCCAGGAAGGCTTCCTGACATCCCTCTGCGATTTCTTCCAGCGTTTCCAGACAGTCAACCGAGAAGGCCGGACAAATGACATCCAACCGCTTGACGCCCTTTTGAGCCAGTTCAATGATCGTGGGTTCCGTGTATGGTTTCAGCCATTCTTCCCGGCCAAAAATAGACTGATAACTCATGCTCATTTTCTCGCGTGGCATCGCCAGAGCTTCAGCCAGTAACGCTGTGGTGTCGTTACAATGCACCGGGTACGGATCGCCTAAATCCGCATAGCGTTTCGGGATACCATGATAAGAACAAAGCAGGTAATCCGGCTGACCGCGCTCATCCCAGACCGCCTGTACCGAGTGAGCCAACGCTTCAATATAAGCCGGGTGGTCTTGATAATGATTGATGAATCTCAGCTCAGGCAGGTAAGCAGTCTGCTTCAGGCTAGCTGCAATCTTGTCGAACACGGCGGCTGTCGTGGTACGTGAATATTGCGGATAGAGCGGCAGCACAACAATTTTCTGACACCCCTGATCCCGGAGTGACGCCAATGCCGAAGGAATACTCGGGTTTCCGTATGTCATCCCCAGAGCAACCGGCAAGCCCAGCTGAGATTCCAATGCTGCTCGCTGACGCTGAGAATAGACCATCAGCGGAGAGCCCTCTTCCATCCAAATCGACTGATACAGCTTCGCAACTTTGGGGGCGCGAATCGGCAAGATTGCACCATAAAGCGCCGGACGCCAGATCAATGGATTCAAATCAACCACACGCTGATCACTCAAAAACTCAGCGAGAAACCGTTTTACTGCGCCAGAAGTCGCTTCATCAGGTGTACCCAGGTTCACCAAAAGTACGCCAATACCTTTATTCTCCATCATCACCTACATTCGAGTTTCTTAATCATTGTCAGTGCTGACCGCAGTGTACCATTAAGCTTTTGATTTGCCTTCCCTCATTTCCGATCCCGCGCCGCCAGCCATCACAGTAAATCTCAGGCATAAAAAAAGCGGAAGACTTTCGCCTCCCGCTTCTTGATCCGGCTGAACGCTGAGCCCGAATCGACTCAGTCAAAACCGCTTGATTACTGAGCCAGAGATTTGCCCAGTTCAGCACTGACGTCAGCCACTGGCTGAGTGCCGTCAATCTTAATATAAGTGGTGTGACCCGCTTCCGCTTCTTTGCTGTAATAGCTGATCAGCGGTGCCGTTTGCTCATGGTAAACACCCAGACGAGCACGAACGGTCTCTTCTTTGTCGTCTTCACGAATGACCAGAGGTTCGCCGGTCACATCGTCCTGTCCTTCCACTTTTGGTGGATTGTAAACCGCGTGATAAGTACGGCCTGAAGCCAGGTGAACACGACGACCCGCCATGCGCTCAACAATCACGCTGTCTGGTACATCGAACTCAACCACGTAGTCTACTGCAACACCGATCTCTTTCAGGCCATCTGCCTGAGGAATGGTGCGAGGGAAACCGTCCAGCAGGAAGCCTTTTGCACAGTCGTCTTCAGCAATACGCTCTTTGACCAGACCCAGAATAATGTCGTCAGACACCAACTGGCCTGCGTCAATCACGGCTTTCGCTTGCTTACCCAGCTCTGTACCCGCTTTGATTGCCGCACGCAGCATATCACCCGTTGAAATTTGAGGAATACCAAATTTCTCCATGATGAATTGTGCCTGTGTGCCTTTACCTGCACCTGGAGCGCCCAGAAGAATGATGCGCATCTTGATCCCCTTTTCTAGAATTTAGCCGGAGTTTTTGGAAAGTCAGAAAAATACACTGATTAGACCATCGTCGCAAGTCTGGTTCTGAAACGGCGCCGCGATTACATTCTTTATCAGCATACTCTTTGACACAAAACGGGCGCAGATCCTTTCTGCGCCCGTCAGCATGATTGAACTTACTTGGCCAGCAGTTGATTCACTGCCGCCAGGAACTGCGATGGGTCTTCCATCGAGCCCCGTTCAGCAAGCATCGCCTGCCCCAGCAGCATTTCTACCCAGCGACCAAACGCTTCTTCATCCGCTTCGTCCGCCATCCGGTTAACGACCGGGTGTTGTGGATTCAGTTCGAAAATATACTGTACTTCAGGCGCGTCATGACCGGCAGCTGCCAGCAGTTTCGCCATTTGGGTACCCATTTCGTTTTCATCCGTCACCACAACGGCCGGTGTATCCTTCAGCTTAAAGGTCGTCCGCACGTCTTTCACCCGGTCACCCAGATAAGTTTTGGTGCGCTCAACCACGGAAGCAAATTCTTCTTCCGTCTGCTTCTGTGCTTCTTTCTCTTCCTCGTTTTCAAACTTGGACAGATCCAGACCCGCTTTGGTGATCGACTGGAACTGTTTGCCATCAAATTCAGGCAGATAGCCCATCAGCCACTCGTCAATGCGATCGTGCATCAGCACCACTTCCAGCCCTTTTGCACGGAACTGCTCTAGGTGCGGACTGTTCTTCGCCGCATTAAAGCTGTCTGCAGTAATGAAGTAGATCTTGTCCTGACCTTCCTTCATCCGGCTGACGTAATCAGCCAGTGAAACCGACTGCTCTGCTGTATCGTGATGCGTGGTGCTGAAACGCAGCAGGCCGGCAATTTTTTCGCGGTTCGCGAAATCTTCCGCAACCCCTTCTTTCAGCACCTGACCGAACTCTTGCCAGAACGATGCATACTCCTCTTTCTTCGACAATTTTTCCAGCATCGACAGCGCGCGCTTGGTACATGCCTTGCGCAACGCCTGCGTGACTTTATTGTCCTGCAGAATTTCACGGGAGACGTTCAGCGGCAGATCATTCGAATCAATCAGACCGCGCATAAAGCGCAGGTACATCGGCATGAACTGCTCTGCGTCATCCATGATAAACACACGCTGAACATAGAGTTTCAGACCGTGCTTGCTGTCGCGGTTATACAGATCAAACGGTGCTTTTGACGGCACATACAACAGGCTGGTGTAATCCTGCTGACCTTCTACACGGTTATGGCTCCAGCTCAGTGGCTCAGCATAATCATGGGAAACATGCTTATAGAATTCTTTATATTCTTCATCACTGATGTCGGATTTACTGCGGGTCCACAGTGCCTGAGCTTTATTGACCTGCTCCCACTGTTTACCCGTTTCCTGGCCTTCTTCATCGCGTTCAACCGTTTCCATCAGGACCGGAATACCAATGTGATCCGAATATTTACTGATGATATTTCGCAGGCGATATTCGCTCAGGAATTCTTTCTCATCCTCGCGCAAATGCAGAATAATTTCTGTACCACGACCGGCTTTTTCAATCGTTTCAACGGTGTAATCTCCTTCACCGGTTGAATGCCAGCGTACCGCTTCATCCGCAGCGGCACCGGCAGCACGGGTATTGACCGTCACCGCATCCGCAACAATGAATGACGAATAGAAACCCACACCGAACTGACCAATCAGTTGAGAGTCTTTACTCTGCTCTTCGCTCAGTTTGGTAAAGAAATCCTTCGTGCCAGATTTCGCAATGGTGCCCAGATGCTCAATGGCTTCGTCCCGGGTCATCCCAATGCCGTTATCGCTGATGGTGACCGTACCGGCTTCTTCATCAAACGACAGACGGACAGCCAGTTCACCGTCATTTTCATATAACTCTGGTGCAGACAACGCACGGAAGCGCAGTTTATCTGCGGCATCGGAAGCATTGGAGATCAGCTCCCGAAGGAAAATTTCTTTGTTTGAGTACAATGAGTGGATCATCAAATGAAGCAACTGCTTCACTTCTGACTGAAAACCACGTGTTTCTTTATTTTTCTCTAAAGTTTGCTCGCTCATTAGAACTCCGTAATCAAGATTTACGTCCTTACTGACTCCTAGATAAGGTCCGTTCAATGTTTTTCAAGCCTGAGGTGGTAAATTTCTGGCTGTCTGGCTGAAAGGTCGTCATTTGATTGCATTGGGTGCGATCCCCATCACTCAATGAGACCAGTTGAGCCATCCCTTGTCAGGCTGTAGTCATCTGCTTCGTTGTTTAGGGATACTCTTCTTCCGGTCAGACATCTATGATAAACAAGTCACTCTGAACAAATAGGCCGGGCATGGATCAAGCACAGTGTAAATTTTTGATTGGGAATCGATTTCTTTTTACCCCGCACCACAACAGCCTGGTGGACAAGACTCAGTCAGACACAACGATCCATCTGGGAATCAATGAAAGCAAAGCGCTGAGCCTGCTGGTTCAGGAACCAGGGACCATCATTTCCCGCCAGCGGATGCATGACTTTATCTGGCGGGAACAAGGGTTTGAAGTGGATGACTCCAGTTTGACCCAAGCCATTTCGACCCTGAGAAAATATTTGCAGGATTCAACCCGTGCGCCGATGTTCATCAAAACCGTGCCCAAGCATGGCTACCAGATGATTGCAGACATTGATCGGCTGGATGCCATCACTGAGTCAGACAGTGTCAAGACGTCAGAGCCCGATCAGATCGAAGTCATTGAAAGGCAATCAGAATCTGCTCCTCCGCCTTTGCCCAGCAATCCTGCGGTACAGACCTCACCGACACAGGCCATTTCCCCATTACAGTGGCATCGACGGCATATGATCAGCGGTCTGGCGGCTTTATTGCTCTGCCTTCTTCTTCCGCTGTGGGCATATTTTACGCCGCCGCCCACATCCAGCGCCTTCTATCCCGCATTTACTGTTGGTAAAACACCGGTACTCATTCCCAGTCATGATCAGATACCTGAGTCCTGGTATCCCCTGATCCGGCAATGTCTTGCACCTTACGAACAACAGGCATCGGACAAACCACTGCCGATCAAAGCTGTGGTAACCGGCGGGGAGCACAATCAGCTCTGGATCAATCTGATTTTCAGTCCATCTGCTTATCAGAACAACATGACCCTGACCATCGTGACGCTGAACCGACACAAGGAGCAACCATGCCGCATCCGGTAACGAAAAAGCCAGTAAGATTCAGCTGGTACTGGCTCGTCATTGGCACTGTGCTGATGCTGGTCACACTAGGCAGCCTCTATTATTCCTTTCTGAGTGACCACAAACTGGCACGCTTTCTGATGGCTCACGACTGGACGTCATTTACCGTGACACACGTGTCTTCCAATGAGTCACCCGGGCTGGCAACCCTGAAACAGATGACTGAAAAGAATAATCTGATTTTTATGCCCAATCACACCTATTCAAGAGTCAGCCGGGTATCGATCACCAATCGTGATGCTGCGCGAGTCCATCTGACTATTACCGAGTTTGGGCAATGGGCGGTCAGCGGCGGGTATTTGCAGATCCGCCCCATCCACTTTAATGAAATGAAAACCGGCGATGAAACCGCCTTTAATACAGCGCAGCTTGCGACCATCCGTACCTACTTTCAAATCAATGCGGAACAAAGCAACCAGATTGACATTCTGAACCAAAAATCAGTGTTGTTGACAGGCCTGAACACCCGTTCTCAGGTGTTAAACGCACTGCCGTAATGCTGTTACGGCAGCCACCGCTCAGTTAAAACCTGGCCATAAAAAAACCGACGCAGTCACGTCGGTTTTTCATTCATCATGTAAGGCAGGTATACAGGGGATCAGTAAAGCCTTTGCCGTCCGGCCAGAGAATGAGACAAGGTTGTCCCATCCACCAATTCCAGTTCCCCGCCCACAGGGACACCATGAGCAATCCGGCTGGCCGGGACCTGATAAGCCTGACACAACTCTGCGATGAAATGCGCGGTGGCCTCCCCTTCAACCGTTGGGTTGGTCGCAAGGATCAGCTCAGCAATCGTCTCGTTCTGCAACCGATATTCCAGAACATCCAGGCCAATATCGCTCGGACCAATGCCGTCCAGCGGAGATAAATGGCCCATCAGCACAAAATAACGGCCGGAAAACTGCCCTGTGGCCTCGACGGCCATGATATCTGCCGGGCTCTCGACCACACAGATCTGGCCACTTTCCTGCCGCCTCGGATTGTCACAGATGGCACACACGTCTTCTTCCGTAAACGTGCGGCAATCCCGGCAATGTCCGATTTCCGTCATGGCTTTACCCAGCACATCAGCCAGCTGCAAACCACCCTGACGGTTACGCTGCAACAGGCTGAATGCCATACGCTGCGCTGATTTTGGCCCGACGCCGGGCAAACAGCGCAGCGCGTCCATCAACTGCTCAAGTAACGGACTGGTACGCATTGATTAGAAAGGCATCTTAAAGCCAGCAGGCAGGTTCATCCCGCCGGTCACGCTGGCCATTTTTTCTTTCTGCGCTTCTTCGATGCGACGGGCAGCATCATTGAATGCTGCTGCAATCAGATCTTCCAGCATCTCTTTGTCGTCTTCCATCAGGCTGTCATCCAGCTCAACACGACGCACGCTGTGGCTGCCGGTCAGCGTGACCTTCACCATGCCAGCACCAGATTCACCGGTGACTTCCATGTTCGCGATTTCTTCTTGCATCTGCTGCATGCGCTCTTGCATTTGCTGCGCCTGCTTCATCATGTTCGCCATACCACCTTTACCAAACATATCTTCTCTCTCTATGGGTCTGGTTCATTTAAACGGGTCTTACGCTCTCTTCATCCAGCACAGCACTAAATCGCTGGCAAATGAAGGTCACGTTCGGATCCTGCTGCAGACTGGCTTTAGCCTGATCCAGTTTTTGCTGATAAATAAACTCACGCCATTCCAGCGGCGTTCGTCCATGCTCACTTGGCTCTATCTGTAATTCTATCTCT
Organism: Photobacterium sp. 1_MG-2023; assembly: GCF_030547945.1. NCBI lineage: Bacteria > Pseudomonadati > Pseudomonadota > Gammaproteobacteria > Vibrionales > Vibrionaceae > Photobacterium > Photobacterium sp. 1_MG-2023. The sequence goes on from NZ_JAUORR010000002.1 coordinate 140,073, forward strand.
TGTCCCATCATCTCAGCCAGTGCTGAGGTCAGCTGCGTGCGTGCTTTTTGTGTATCCAGATGCTGCTGGGAGGCGCGCAAGTGTAAAGTCAGGCGCGGACCATCCTGCTCCAGTGCAGAATTCAGTGCGAGCTGCTGAACCAGTCGATCCACATTCAACCGGTCCGCCATATCCGACCAACTATCCTGCTTTGCAGCCTCGGTGACAAGTTGTTTGACCATCTCCGGCGTCTTTTCATGCGCCAGAGCCTGCTTCATTTCAGTGGGTGCAATCGACGCTGTTTCCTGAACGCTTTCGTCCGGCTGGAACATCGGCTGCCATTGATACGCTTCAGGCTTTTCCGGTTCTGCATTGTGTTGCTCCGGCGCCGTCGCTTGGCCTGCAGCTGGCACACGTCGGCCCGCATGCTGACTACTGATGCGTTCAAGCACATTGGATGCCGGTTTTTTGACCGACGCCGGTTCAATCTTTTTTGGCGGTGTTTCCTGCCCGCGTTTCGCCTGACTGCGAAGGCGGTTGCGAACTGCAAGCAGCCCGGATGCAGGAGATGCCGATGGTGCCTGCGGCGCTGGCGCAGTTTCCTGCACCGGAGCAGACGGATGCGATTCCACAGGTTGCACGTGAGGCGCCTGATCCTGCGGGACAGGACTCACTGCTGCTTGCTCGATCGTTTCCCGCGCCGGAGCCACTTCACTCGGCTGTGACATCTCTGCTGGCGCCTTTACCGGCGCTTGACCGGCTGTCGATGGGCCGGTTTGCGGCTGAACGGCCCGAGGCGCAGGTGCAGCGGAAGGAACCGCGACAGCCTGTGGCGTCAGGTGCCCGGCAGCCAACGGACGAAATGCCAGCATACGCAGCATCACCATTTCCAAGCCTGTTCTGCCATCGGGTGCCAGTGGCAAGTCCTTCCGGCCCTGAAGTGCCATCTGATAATGCAACTGAACATCCTGCGGCGGCATCACCTGACTGAGCTGAACAATGCGCTCAGCGTCCGGCAACGTGCTGTCCAGCGATGCAGGCAAGACCTGATACATTGCCACGCGGTGTAATTGCGACGCCATTTCCGAGAGCAGACTGTCCCAGGCAACGCCAACCGAGGCCAGTTCTGCCAGACAGGCCATCGCAGGCGCTGCCTGCCCTTCCGCCATGGCTTCGAGCAAATACAGCGCCTGTTCTGTATTCAGGGTGCCCAGCATACCGGACACGGTTTCCTGCATGACCTGACCATTGCCCAGCGCAATCGCTTGATCCGTCAGACTGAGCGCATCCCGCATACTGCCTTCCGCAGCCCGGGCGATCTGGCTCAGTGCTTTCGCTTCAAAGGATACGTCTTCTTCTTGCAGCACATGTGCCAGCTGTTGCTGAATTTGCGTTTGATCCAGGTGCTTTAAATGAAATTGCAGGCAGCGCGATAAAATGGTGACCGGCAGTTTCTGCGGGTCTGTTGTGGCGAGAATAAACTTCACATGTTCCGGCGGCTCTTCCAGCGTTTTGAGCAACGCATTAAAGCTGTGACGGGACAACATGTGGACTTCATCAATCAGGTACACTTTGAAGCGCCCGCGGGCCGGTTTGTACTGAACATTGTCCAGCAGTTCGCGGGTATCTTCGACTTTGGTCCGGGAAGCGGCGTCAATCTCTAACAAATCAACAAACCGGCCCTGATCAATTTCCTGGCAGGTGTGACACTGACCACACGGGGTAGCCGTAATGCCCTGCTCGCAGTTCAGCCCTTTGGCAAACAAACGGGCAATCGTGGTTTTACCGACACCACGGGTTCCACTCAACAGATAAGCATGATGAAGTCGGTTATGTGTCAGCGCATTTGCCAGCGCCGTCAGGACATGGGATTGGCCCACCACATCTTCGAATCGATGCGGCCGCCATTTTCGTGCCAGAACCTGATAACTCATGGTGTTCAATCCTACAGAATTCGATCATTCAGCCTTATCAAAATTCTGACTGAATCCAGTCGGCCATGCTAGCACAGCGAGAAAAGTGGCGCGAGAGAACTCAAAGGGAGTTTGTCTTTATCGGCGTGTCATTGATACCATTTTGACCAATCAAGACATCCTCCCAAAAGGCTGAGCGGAAACGTGTGATTAGTGGCCGTCGAAATCGCAGATACTGAAGACATTCAGGCCCAAATCGCGCAAACGCTGCTGACCGCCAATATCCGGCAGATTAATCACAAATGCAGCGTCCTCAACTATCCCGCCCAGACGACGCACCAGCTTGGTCGTCGCCTCGATGGTTCCACCCGTCGCGAGCAGGTCATCGACCAGCAGCACTTTGTCGCCTTCAACAATTGCATCGGTGTGAATCTGCAGCGTGTCCTGACCATATTCCAGATCATAACTTTCGCTGATCACCGCCCGCGGCAATTTGCCCGGCTTACGCACAGGCACGAAGCCGACGCCCAGCGCCAGCGCCAGTGGGGCGCCAAACAGGAAACCACGCGCCTCGGTGCCCACGACTTTGGTGATGCCTTTGTCATTGAACTGCTGATGGAGAATCTGCATCGTCGCACGGTACGCTTCAGGAATTTCCATCAGGCTGGTGACATCACGAAACAGAATGCCGGGTTTGGGATAATCCGGAATCGTTTTGATGCTGTTTTTAATCAGGCTGAAGTCGTCTTGAACAGTTTTTACTTGGCTCATAGTCTCTTCCGTCTGCGGCTTCACAGGCTGCAGGTTATTAACAAGAGTTCCGGACCATTTAGCATGGGTCACAGAAGCAGTTTAGGCGCAAATAGTAGTGATTTTTGACGAGAGGGGCAACTTTCGGCCTGTAAACCAAGACAGTGAGCGACAGATCTGCTTCTCAGAGGCTGTTGGTTTCTCTGACGGGTAAACGGTTAAACCAGATCAAGAGTATGACTGCAATCCCGAGCAGTAATCCTTTGACCCAGGCCAGTGGCACAAAATAAATCGACAACGCAAAACTGAGCACAATCGTCACATTCGCCCGTCGTTTGACGGTACGGCTGACGGCACGATGCTGATGCCAGTTCTGTAAAACCGGACCAAAATGAGGATGTGTATTGAGCCAGTGATGAAGTCTGGGGGAGCCGCGCATAAAACACGCACTGGCCAGCAGAAGAAAGACGGTGGTGGGTAAAAGAGGAAGGAAAATACCCAAAATACCTAAGATAACGAAACACCAGCCGGAAACCAGCAATAAGGTTCGCCAGATCAGTTGTTTCACATTCCCTCTCTTTTACATTCAGCCTGATGCAGGCAACTTATGCCGTTAGCTGCTGAGGATCCCCAGCCAGGTCAGGCTCGCAGGTAAAGTTGGCAGCAGCATTGCAATCAGGAAACCAATAAAGTACTTCAAATTATACGGTTCTTTGAAATCATGTTCCATTTTATCTTCCTTTTAGTCGGCTTAACGTGCTGAAAAGTCGTTAAAAGTGGCAATTCAGCCCCATAAAAACTGCCAAGCACTATAAAGCATTCGATAGATAACAAAAACCGACAAAAAGAAGGGTTATTCTGCGCGTCCTTTGACTTATGTCATAACCAGCAGAGAAATTCAGCATAGACTGTGATCCAGTCTACAATGGAGCATCTCGATGAATAGTGAGTACCTGAAACAGCAATGTCTCCGGCTGGAGCAAGAGTATCAGTCGCTGTCGGCCTCGCTCTATGCCGCGTTGGAAAAACACCGCCGGCAAACGCAGCCCGAAGCCACAACCGCTGACTGTACGATCAACGAACTGCTGCAGTTCACAACCCTGAGCGCCGATCCTCAGCTCCGCCAGCATGCCCACCGGCTTGAAGCCATCGATGCCGCTTTATGTGCCATCCGGCTGGATCTCTACGGGATCTGTACCGACTGCGAAGAGCCCATCGAATCCGAAATTCTGGCAGCCGATCCGGCACAGCCGCGTTGCCGCCAATGCCAGTCGCACAGTAAATATCATCATCAGCGCTAAAGCTCAGCGCTGGTGATGAGCTGCCGCCCCTGTTTCACTTAAGGCTGCGCCTGCGATTTCATCCAGGTCTGGAAAGCCGCTTTTTCTTCCGGTTTTGCTTTGCTGTACCAGAGTTTCAGCTGTGCCAATGCATCACCGGTCACTTCTACTTTACCGCCTGCATCAACTTTGACGACGGCTTGCTGTAAATCGACCGCGTAGCCTTGCTCGAAGGTGATCCCGTTCTGGCGGTTATATTCAGCAACCAATGCCTCCATATCGCTGAACGCGGCAAAGCCATCTCCTTTCAGCTCGGTAAAGGCAAGTGTACGCTGACTGCCGTCTTCCATCAGAAGAGTCCATTCAGGATCGCGCTGAAAATAAGCCTGCGCCTGGCTGTAGACAACCAGCGCCGGCAAGCTGATCTCAGCGTCCTGTGACGGCATCTCCAGCTCAAACAGGTACGGACGGGTGGTATACATGGTATTCCGGCTGCCGTTTTTGAGTTCTTTATCGTAACGAACAACAATCTGATGTTTTCCCGGTGTCAGTTCAAGCTCTGCTGTCTGAGACCAGAACGAGCCCTGCACCTGCTTTCCATCCACCACCAGAAATTCAATGCCGTCGGTAACCGACAGCGTGGCCGCCTGCGCTTGCGCCGCAAACAGGCTGGCCAGAATTATGATTTTTTTCATCGCCAATCTTCTATTTGTTATCACTTCAACTGAGGCTGTCTATGCTGCCATAATCAAGCGGTCTGCAATAGTCCGCTCGCCGACAAAAAGACGAGATACAAAAAAGCCGCCCAAAAAAGGCGGCTTTTGCAATCTCTGTATTCTGGAAAGAACCGTTCTTAGAACAGAACTTCCATACCAGCCACGTAGCCCAGGTCATACTCTTTAACATCAGCGTCAGCCCAGCCCAGTTCAGCATATAGCTTCACGTTGCTGTGCAGTTGGTGAGTGACGTTAGCGTAAACGTTGTTTGTTTCGTCAGCGTCAGCATAGACATAGCCCAGAGCAAAGGTGTTTTTGCCCATGGTGTAAGAGCCTGCTGCTTCGATTACATCAGAATCACCAGCGTTATCAATATCTACATTACCGAAAGAAGCGGCCAGTGCTACAGCACCAAACACATACTCTGCTTCGATATTATAGGCATTTACATCAGCACCAATTTTGTTCATGTCAGTAGCAACGTCTTCAGACGCATAGTAGTAACCACGGACGTCCAGACCACCGAAACGTGCACCCAGACGTGCATCAGTGATGCCACCATTGTCGTTCGCATTGATGTCGTGAGAAGCACCAAAGTAGAACTGACCGTTGTCATAAACGTATTTAACAACTTCGCTGCCCTGAGTTTTACCCAGATTCAGTTGCTCCAGACCCAGTTCGTAGTCTTTACCGATACCTGCGTCATCAGTGATCAGGAACTGACGACCGAAAGTCACAGTACCAAAGTCAGTGCCCTGGAAGCCCGCGTACAGCTCATCGTTGAAGAAATCTGTAGCACTACCGTTAGCATCAGTGTTTGACAGGTCAAAGCTCAGACCAGCAACGACGTTCAGGTTGTTGTTGACTGGGATCGTGGTATTCAGCGTGATGTCACCATCATCCAGACGGATTGAAGGATCAGTATCTCGGCTTTTTTCAGTAATCTTTTTGGCGAACTGAACTTCAGCAGAACCTGACAGGTCAACCAGAACACCGTTCTGGTCCAGCAGGTTGACAGAAGCGTTTGCAGAGCCTGCAGCTAGTACAGATAGTGCAATTAGCGTTTTTTTCATGATATCCACTGCCTTTTCTTATGGATGGAATTCCTATTTCCAGAATCCCTTTTGCTTTTTTTATATCCCTTCCCGGCACACTTGGCTTCACACCTGATTTTTAGTGAAAAGCACGCCATGCCGGAATGGCGTAACTTGCGAGACTCATCCTGACAGAGATTTTATCGTGATGTCAAATTCTCGCATTGTAACAACATATTTTTATTACAACCTTTAAATTCAATCGCTTAAACAAAAACCACAACAAAAAATTTACATAACCATACATATCACATGGAATTTAATGGTTACTTAATCGCACCAAAATACAAAACAAATCACCACAAAAAAGTAATTATCCCACAAAAAAGAAAAACGATAAGCCACCAAAATAGAAAAATGCAATATAAAACACCAATCCAATCTAAACGCACACTGTATTAAATCCGGGTTCAATCTTATTTCGTGAGGAAAATCTCATTTCAAATCAAAACTGCCGAAGTCACAGCCAAACCACACCCTGACCGAGCATCGTGTTATAATGCATTTCCCTGCCCAGATTAAGTTTCAACCCATGCTTCATAACCAGATTAAAACAGACATAAAACAGTGCTATACCAACCTGAGTGGACAATTAGATCACTTTATTCCGCGTCGCGCGCAAAACTATCTGGTTGCTGAAATCGCAAAAACGCTGGCAGGCGAATATCACGCAAAGCATCGGATGCTGGTTGCGGAAGCTGGCACGGGAATCGGAAAATCACTCTCTTACTTGCTGGGCTGCGTGCCCTATGCGCTGTTCCATAACAAAAAGGTACTGATTGCAACAGCGACGGTTGCGTTACAAGAACAGTTGGTCCACAAAGATTTACCGCTCTTTGCTCAGATTTTTCCGAAAGAATTCAGCTTTATTCTGGCAAAAGGCCGACAACGCTATTGCTGCGCACACCGACTGGAAGCCAGTTGTCTGGGACAAGACGACAACCAGCTCGCGCTGTGGCAGGAAAAACCCAAAAAATCTGATCTCAGCCTACTCAAACGTCTGCTGGCTGCATGGCAGCAAAACAAGTGGGACGGCGACCGGGACAGTTGGCCGACAGTCATTCCCGATCGGGTCTGGCAACAAATTGTGTCGGACAAGCACAGTTGCAATTCCGGCATGGCCAAACATCGCCAGTGTCCTTTTGCCAAAGCAAGAGAACATTTAGATAAAGCAGACATCATCATTGCCAACCATGCACTGCTGATGGCCGATCTGGAGCTGGGGGGGGGTGTCATTCTGCCGGAGCCGGAACAGACCATTTACACGATTGACGAAGCCCATCATCTGCCACAGGTTGCCCGCGACTTTTCTGCCGCGGCGGCCAGCCTGAAAGGGGCAGGAAACTGGCTGGAAAAGCTGAATCAGTCGGTCAGTAAACTTGCTGAGCTGGCTGATCCGCAAAAAGCCGGTCGTTTCCAGAGTGCGCTCCAGGAATCGATTCAGCATCTGGTGCCCACATTCAGGCAGTTGTCCGGGCAAATTGACCCGGGCATGTTCAGTAAAGACGGCAGTTACCGTTTTCCCCATGGGGAGCTCCCTGCCTGGCTGGCGGAAGAAGCGCAAGCATGCCGGGATGCCAGTAAAAAGGCCCGGCAATCTCTGGCCAAAATTCACGAGATGATTACTGAACGCCTGAAAGAGGATGAAGTTCCGGCACGCGCCGCTGAGCCTGCGTTATCAGAATCCGGGTTTTACCTGCAGCGCTTAGAGAATCTGGAAAAAGTCTGGACGCTGATGGCACAGCCGGACAAAGATTATGGCGCGCCGCTCGCACGCTGGCTGGAAAAAAGCCCTGAACAGGAAGGCGACTATATCGTTCAGGTTTCACCGCTTGAGATTGGCTACCGACTGGATCAGCTGTTGTGGAGCCGCGCGGCGGGTGCCATTTTAGTGTCAGCCACATTACGGGCCCTCAACCAATTCAGCTATTTCTGCCGGCAGGCTGGCATTCAGGAAAACGAAGGCACAAAATTTCTGGCGCTGGCCTCACCGTTTGACTACCAGAACAACGGCCGTCTGGTGATCCCGCACATGCGCTATGAACCCCAAGCTGAACAATTTACCGATTTGCTGATCGACACCCTGCCGGAATATCTGGAAGGGGAAACGGCCAGCCTGGTACTGTTTGCTTCCTACTGGCAAATGAACAAAGTCGCAGAATCCATTCGGCCCCTATGCCAGAAAAATGGCTGGGATCTGCTGGTGCAGGGGGAAGAATCACGCAGTATTCTTCTGGACAAACACAAGCAGAACTGTGATCAGGGCAAAGCCAGTATTCTGTTCGGCACAGGCAGTTTTTCTGAAGGGCTTGATTTGCCGGGCCATTTACTCAGAAATTTAATTATCACCAAAATTCCCTTTGCCGTACCGACCTCCCCAGTCGAAGAAGCGCATGCAGAATACATTGAAAGCCGGGGCGGCAACCCGTTTTTACAGATCGCCGTCCCGGAAGCCAGTAAAAAGCTGATTCAGTCTGTCGGGAGATTGCTGCGAAAAGAGCAGGACTTTGGTAGAGTTGTGCTGCTTGACCGTCGGATCATTTCAAAGCGTTACGGCAAAGCACTGCTTGATTCATTGCCCCCATTTAAACGCGTAATAGAACACGCCATCGAACGAAAATGATAATTCATGATTGAAATGTTAGATCCGGGCATGATGCTCATCCTCGGTCTGGTCGCTCTGGCCGCAGGATTTATTGATGCCGTTGCCGGTGGCGGCGGGATGCTGACCGTTCCGGCATTATTGTCTCTGGGATTACCCCCGCACATTGCACTGGGAACCAATAAACTGGCGGCCACCTTTGCATCGTCAACTGCAGCCCTGACCTATTACCGGAAACAACTGTTTTCTCCGGCATTCTGGAAAACCTCTTTCATTGCGACGCTGATTGGTGCCATTGTCGGCACTTTAGTGGTCGACATCATCAGCACTGAATGGCTGGAAAAAGTCCTGCCATTGATCATTCTGGCAGCAGCCGTGTATACAATCTGGCATCCACATCCGAAAGCAGACAGTCATCAGCTGCCGACGCCTTGTCCCCGTTTCAAAAAGAAGCAATGGATTCAGGGTGCCAGTCTGGGTTTTTATGACGGCCTTGCCGGACCGGGGACCGGTGCTTTCTGGACGGTTTCCAATATGGCTTTGTACCGCCTGAACATTTTGCTCGCATCCGGTCTGGCTAAAGCCATGAACTTTACCAGTAACCTGACCTCGCTGATTACCTTTGCCATACTCGGTCATATCAATATCGCACTGGGTTTAACCATGGGAGTCTGCCTGATGCTGGGGGCTTTTATCGGCGCGCATTCTGCGATTCGATTTGGCAGCCGCTTCATCCGGCCGGTATTCGTCACTGTTGTCGTTGCGCTGGCTGTCCGGCTGGCCTGGCAAGCCTGGGTGTAAGTAAGGAGTCTCAAGTGACCAAAGATCTCAGCCGTCTGTCTGATTTGGTAGCGCAACTGATCCCCCAGGCAGAAGCCCTGGATCATCAGCGGGGAGAAAGCGCCAAAGCGCTGTTTGATCATCAGCTGTTCCATTGCCGTTCCCATTTCGTGATGCCCTGCATCCGGGAAATCCAGCAGGAAATTCAGGCGATGCAAAACGAGCAGGCTTCCGGACGGTTACATCGGGACCGTGCAGCCTACGTGTGCGAGCGTATTCTGACGCAAATCCAAGCCATTCAGCGCGAGATGGCCACCAAACAGATCCGCGAAGCTGAGCCTAAATATCAGGTCCGCCCCCAAAAAAGCTTACATCAGCTTTACGATGATCTGGCCCAGCATCAGGACTGGGAACGACGACTGGCGGCCATGGTGAAAGACAAAGCTTTTGCCCTGGAGCAAGTCACGCTGGCAGATCAAAAACAACCGCTTCAGCAACAACTGCTCGCTTTGGAAGGCCGATTGCAACGTTGTCAGCAAGCCATGGCTAAAATTGAACAGCACATTGCCCGCCGGGAGCGAAAAGGTTAAATCATGCTGCCTCTGGTTTATCACCCTGTCTATTCTGAATTGGTGCTGCCCCCACAACACCGCTATCCGATCACCAAGTATGAGCGGCTGTACTTACACCTCACTCAAACCCTGCAGATGGCGGACTGGGCAGACATCGCATTTTTCCAGCCAGAGCCCGTGACGCCGGAAGAATTGAAAGCGTTGCATCAGGAGACGTATATCGATCATCTGCTTCAAAACACCTTGCCCGCAGCAAAAATGCGGCGGATTGGTTTTCCCTGGAGTCCACAGCTGATTGAACGTACCCTGACTTCCACAGCAGGCACCCGACTGACCGTCGATCTGGCTTATCAGCACGGGATCAGTCTGCACCTGAGCGGCGGCTATCATCATGCGCATCATGATTTTGGCAGTGGGTTCTGCCTGGTCAACGATCTGGCATTTGCGGCCCGACACGCGTTGACACTGCCGGGAATTGATCGCGTTCTGATTGTCGATTGCGATGTCCATCAAGGCGACGGAACGGCGACATTACTGGCAGAAGACAGCAATATCATTACTTTTTCAGTCCATTGCGATAAAAACTTTCCGGCCCGTAAGCCCGATTCAGATATCGATCTCGCCTTACCCCGGGAAACGAACACGGAAGACTATCTGGCAGCGTTCAGCGCCGTTCTGAATCTGGCACTGGCTCAGCATCAGCCGGATCTGGTGATTTATGACGCCGGTGTCGATATCCACCAGCATGATGCGCTGGGATATTTTCAGGTCACAACTGAAGGCATTTTTGAGCGGGACCAGCTGGTGATCCGTCAATGTAAGGCAGCAGAGATCCCACTGGCAGCAGTTGTCGGCGGCGGATACCGGGATGATCATCAGCAACTGGTGGAGATTCATGCCCAGTTATTTCTGGCGGCACTGTCTGTCCATCAGCCGGAGCGCCGCCCCGGACAGCGTATCGCGGCTCACGACACTCAGGAGAAAGCATGACACAGCCACACAACTCTCAGTCCCCGTCTTTGGCAGACGCACCGAAAGAGGTGCAATTAGCGGTCGATTTGATTTACCTGCTGGAAACGAATGGTATTGCCCCTGAACTGGCGCTGGCTGCGCTGGAAATCGTTCAGGCCGATCTGCAAGCGAAAGTTGCCCATGCATCTTCCGCGGCGAATCCGTCAGCGACAGACGAATAACAGAAAGCCGCTTGTCAGAAAAGCGGCTTTCTTCTTTCAGATCAGATCGGCTACGAGCGGATAAACTTGTTGTAAACCAGCAACACAATGAAAGCGCCCAATGTCGCGGTGATAATGCTGCCAATGTTTACACCGGTGACTGGCCCAAGACCAATCAGACTGCCGACCCAACCGCCAACAAACGCCCCGACGACCCCCAGAGCCATGGTGACAATCCAGCCGCCACCGTCTTTACCCGGCATCAGCCATTTTGCCACTGCACCAGCGATCAGACCCAGAATAATCCAGGAAAAAATGCCCATTGTTCGCTCCTCACTCGGTAATCAACTGTTTCAAAAGAAGCTTAGCTGAGATTTTTCGCTGTGTGTGTATCGGAAAAGCGGTGATCACATGATTTCTGACAAAAAAGCCCGGCATATTCTGCCGGGCCTGTTTGATCGTAATTCAGAAGATGTACGTGTCAGGACAAATGCATCACGCTGCGTCGGCTCAATACCCATTCACCAGACGTAATCCCTGTCTGATCTCAGGTGAGACCGACTGCGATAAATCAAAAATCTTTCCTGAACGACCCGCCTTGTGCTGAGTGTTCAAATGGCCCGCTAACGGTTCAACTTTTATCGGACTGCGTGTCGCTGGCATCATATCAATCAGCCTGGAGAATTCATCGAACCCCATTGGCTCCAGGTGATTAGCGCGAATTTTCATGTTCATTGCGGTCCGTACTCCTTTGCCTGGCCGTCATCTTCGCAGCAAAATATGACAATCAAAAAATCATCATGTGACATTTATGTTAAACGTAAAATCTATGTCAAAAATTGATATAGGCCTCAATAATCTGGCCTTACCAGCAGGTTTGTGCGTATAAACTTACAAATACCAACCGCTTAGACATCAAAGATTAAAAGCAACCAATCACACTGCAATGCAGGGCTTACTGGTTTTTTCATCAGATTTTTATGCCTTAAGTGATTCTTAAGTTTCCCCCACTAGAGTGATGAGACACACCTTAAAAGGGGATATGCGATGGGCAGCAATGATGATTCTAACTTGTTAACTATGATGCATATTGACAGAGATCATCCTTTCCGGAAAAACACAGAACAATATATTGCTGATCGATACACGACAGCATTTCAGGCACAGCTCAATCGGTTTATGCCTGATTTTCTGGCCTTGGTGGATGCGCACAAACAATTACTTTCTGTTTGTGGTTATCAGTCGGCTGCAGTCAGCCCTCTGTTTCTCGAACAATATCTGGACTGCCCTGCCGAGCAGTTAATCGCCCAAGCACTCGGCCATCCAGTGGCCCGTTCAGAACTGATCGAGTTTGGTCAGTTGGCTTCTTTTTCTCATCATTTATCCAGATTACACTTCACGAAGATTGCAGAGCATCTCGTCGGACAGGGTTACACCTGGTGTATCTTCACGGCAACCGGCCCGCTGCAGGCGATGATGCATCGGTTGGGACTGACACCTGTCTTGCTGGCCGATGCAACAGCCTCCCGGATTCACAATGCCGAGCAGATCTGGGGAACCTACTATCAGCGTCATCCCAAAATTTACGCGGGTCACCTCGCCACAGGGCTGAATATCCTGAAACAACGCCAGTCAGGATACAGACATGTTTCAGGGGGCCAGAGATGAGCGCTTTCATCATTGAACATCTTGCCCGGTTTACTGCCGAATATCCTCACAAGGCCGCGATGATTGGCCCGGATCCAGCGTCCGGACAACAAGTAACGCTCAGCTATGCGCAACTGCACCATGCCGTAGAAACAGCCAGACAACAGCTTCAATCGCTCACAGCACAACGAATTGCGCTGAAGGCTGACAACGGACTGGCCTGGGCGATTGCCGATCTGGCAGCCATGGCTGCAGAGAAAGTGCTGATTCCGGTTCCCGGCTTTTTTGCAGCGCAGCAGGTGGATCACATGTTGCAGGCCGCTTCCGTCGATACGCTGTGGGGAACATGGTCCGGACAACCCGCCCCCCTCGACGTCATCTCGGGTCTTCCTGTTTATTCGCGTCAGGTTCCGGTGACAGCAGCCAGTCAGATGCCGGAGCAAACCTGTAAAGTCACCTTTACCTCAGGCTCGACGGGCCAGCCGAAAGGGGTCTGTCTCAGTCAGGCACATCTGGCGGCAACCAGCCAGGCACTGCTTGAGCGGCTGACCCCAAGCGTCACCCCCGGCAAACATCTTGTCCTGCTGCCACTGGCCACTTTGCTAGAGAACATCTCCGGCGTATATGTCCCCCTGCTCATGGGCGCAACCTCTGTCATCCTGCCCGGTGATCAGGTCGGCCTGCAGGGATCGAGCCAGTTTGATTCCGCTCGCTTTGCGCAGGCACTGGCCGAGCATCGTCCCGAGAGTCTGGTCCTGACACCAGCACTGCTGCTGGCTTTGTGCCAGATTGGCCTGAAACATCCGGCGCTGGTCGAGCCTTTGCAGTTTGTCGCTGTGGGAGGCGCCCGGGTCTCCCCTCAGATTTTGCTGCAAGCTCACTCGCTGGGGATTCCTGCCTATGAAGGCTATGGGTTATCTGAATGCGGCTCTGTGGTCAGCCTGAATGTTCCCGGAGACGACAAACCCGGCACCAGCGGACGGCCACTGTCTCACTGCCGTGTCAGTCGCACTGCCGACGGTGTGCTGACGGTCACAGGCAGTACCATGCTGGGTTATCTGGGGCAGGAGCACCCGGCCGACACGATTGACACCGGCGACTTAGGCCATCTCGATGCAGACGGTTTCCTGCAAATCACCGGCCGTCAGAAAAACCTGCTGATCACGTCGTATGGCCGCAATGTCTCGCCGGAATGGATTGAATCGGAAGCGCTGGCATTTCCGGCATTGATGAGCCTGATCGTGATCGGAGATGCACAGGCCCGGCTGACTGGCGTTCTCTACACCACCGCACCGGAAACCATTGCGGAACAACTGCAGCACCTTCATGCCCGGCTTCCGGACTATGCCCGGCTGGGCAGAATCATTGTCCTTGAACGTCCCCCCCATCAGATACCGGGGTTCACCACGGCCAATGGCCGGCCCAGACGACCCGAGATTCAGCAGGCGATTGATACCGCTGAACAACCCAATGAAACAGAGCATCCAACCCACCAGAGCACAATATTTCTGGCCAGTCAGACATCCACAGGATTACGGCTGACCCCATTTCATGCCAAGGGGAAAACAACAATGAATTCAGGATTTTTTCAAACCCTGGTCGCGCAGACTGAAACCGCAAGAAACCGAATGAAGGATGCCCCGATCTTTGCTGCCTGCCAGCAGGGGCAAATCGATCTGGCAACCTACATCGCTTTTCTGACGCAGGCTTACCACCATGTCAAACACACCGTACCTCTGCTCATGGCTTGTGGCGGCAAACTGCCCGAGAAAGATGAGTGGCTGCGTCAGGCCATCAGTGAGTATATTCAGGAAGAAATGGGCCACCAGTTCTGGATTCTCAATGACATCAAAGCCTGCGGGGGCAACCCGGATGCCGTGGCACACAATACCGGCGACGGTCGCGTGGGTTCTCCGATTGAGCTGATGGTGTCGTATCTGTATCACCAGATCGATCGCCGCAATCCCATGGGATTCTTTGGCATGGTGTGGGTACTGGAAGGCACGAGTGTCAGCATCGGCGGTTCAATTGCCCGTCAGGTGCAGCATGTCCTGAACCTGCCAGACAAGGCAATGACCTATCTTCAGTCACACAGTGAGCTGGATCAGGAACATATTCAGACCTTTGAAAAACTGATGAACCAGATTCACGATTCGGCCGATCAGCAGGCCATTATTGACAGTGCCAACAGGGTTTATGAGCTCTACGGTCAGATGCTGGCTTCACTCCCGCTGCCAGCCACAGTGGAACCATCGTCACCCGCACTGGCCCGATAACACTTTCTTTGCGCTGAATCTCGAAAGGAGTTCATGATGGATATCAAAGATAAATCTCTGATCTTAACCGGTGCCTGTGGCGGCATTGGCTCAGAAATCGCCCGGGTGCTGGCCGATGCCGGGGCGCACTTAATTCTGGTTGGGAGAAACATCAGTAAGCTCAGAGCCTTACAATTGTCCTTATCCGAACCGTCCACGCATCAGGCACTGGTCGCCGATCTGAACACACAGCAAGGGCTAGACACCATCCATCACAGTTGCAGCCAGTGGCAGGCCGATGGACGGGCGATTCACGGCTTGATTAATATTGCCGGGAGCAACAGATTTTCAAGCCTGCTCGAGCGAAAGAGCGACAGTATCCGGGATGAGATTCATCTGAATCTGACCGTCCCGATTCTGCTGAGTCAGCAGGCACTGCACTGGATGGCCCGGCCAGGACTGATCGTCAACATTGGTTCGACTTTTTCAGCCATCGGTTATCCGGGTTACACCACCTATTGCGCAAGCAAAGCCGGACTCCACCGCTTCAGTGAAGCACTGGACCGGGAGCTGGACGGCACAGGCATCCGGGTGCTGTATCTGGCACCACGTGCCACCGACACCACGCTGAACTCTGCCATTGTCACGGAACTGAACCATCACCTGGGCAATCAGATTGACGACCCCAGATGGGTTGCGAATCAACTGCTGCTCAGTTTGCGAAACGAAACACCCGTTCGCTGGCTGGGTTGGCCTGAAAAACTATGGGTCCGAGTCAATCAGATCCTGCCCGCTGCTGTTGCAGGCGCCATCCGCAAGCAAAGTGCCACCATACGTCAATTTCTGAACAAAGCCGAAGTGCTTTGATATCCGGAGGTTTTTATGAAAAATTTATCGCTCGCTTCACTGAAAACCATGCGCTCTGCTTGTATTGTTGCAGTCGCCGCTGTTTTGTTCAGTACAGCCGCGCAGGCGAATGATCTCAGTGACATTCAGCAACAATGGGCAAAATGCCAGTATGATACCTTCAATCAGGACAACAAAGTGCACTGCCTGAATAACGTCATCCAATTGAATGAAAAAGCACTGCATCAGGCACCAAACCGCGCCGATCTCAAAGTCTGGCTGGCCATCAATAAAAGCAGTCTGGCAGGTGCCAAAGGCGGTCTGGGCGCTCTGCCGCTGGTCAAAGAAGCCAAAGCCTTGCTAGAAGAGGTCATTCATACTGATCCCAATGTGCTCGATGGGTCTGCCTACACCAGTTTAGGCACCCTGTATTATCAGGTGCCGGGCTGGCCGATTGGATTCGGTGATGATGACAAAGCCGAAGAAATGTTGAAAAAAGCGTTAGCGATCAACCCGAATGGCATCGATCCCAACTATTTTTATGGAGACTTTCTGGCACAGGATGGCCGTAAACAAGCCGCCATCAGTTATCTGCACAAAGCCAGTCAGGCCAAAGCACGCCCGGGCAGAAAGCTGGCCGATGCAGGCCGCAAGCAGGAAATTCAACGCAAACTGAGGGAGTTGGAGTGAACCATGCGCATCTTACTGATTGAAGATGACGTGATGCTGGGTGAATCCATGGTGGCTTCCTTAAGCCGCCGTGGCTACACCGTGGACTGGTTGCAACGGGGACAAGGGGTTGAGCTCGCTTTAACAACAGAAAATTTTCTGGCGGTTATCCTCGACCTCACATTACCCGACATCGATGGCCTGAAAGTGTTGCGCCAGATCCGCCGGGCCGGTCATCCGATTCCGGTGATGATCCTGACCGCCAGAGATGGCATAGACGATCGGGTCAAAGGACTGGATGGCGGTGCCGATGACTATCTGGTGAAGCCCTTTGCCTTGGAAGAGTTACTGGCCAGATTACGGGTGATGATTCGCCGTTTATCGGGCAGTACAGAAACCGACATTCAATTGGGGAATCTCACCCTGTCTTTATCAGACAACACCGTCTATATGCAGGGAAATCCTGTGCAGCTCACCAGAAACGAATTCAAGATTCTCAGCACACTGGTCACACAAGCAGGTCGGGTCCTGAGTAAAGATAAACTGCAGCAAGCGCTGCACGGATGGGATGAAGGTGCCAGTGACAATGCCATAGAAGTCCATATTCACAACCTTCGGAAAAAGCTGGGAAGTCCGATCATCAAGAATATTCGCGGCGTAGGATATATTATTGAAAACCACTGAGACCAAGCCCTTACTTTCGATTAAGAAAAGACTCATCATCCTGACTGTGGCGGCTTCAGCACTGCTCATCGCTATTTCATGGAGCCTGATCTTTGCTGAAGCCAAGCATGAAATTCATGAAATTTATGATGCCAGACTGAGCCAGTCAGCCAAATTACTGGCCTTAAGTGCACCACAGTTGCTGCAAATGCCTTCAAAGGAGCTGGAAAGGTTTTACGATGCCTGGTACCTGAGCATCAGCAGCTATGCCGGCCAGAACGACGATGTACCAACACCCTATGGACATCCCTATGAACAAAAACTCATGTTCCAGTTCTTTAATGACTCAGGCGAGGTCTTGCTGCGGTCCACGGGTGCCCCTGCCACCCCGCTGACGACGGCCAATCAGCTGGGTTACCACCCCATTACTTTTAAAGAACAACACTGGCGAAGTTTCCTGATTCTCGTACCGGAACCAGCGAATCAGCATATCTATCTGGT
Source organism: Photobacterium sp. 1_MG-2023 (assembly GCF_030547945.1). Classification (NCBI taxonomy): domain Bacteria; kingdom Pseudomonadati; phylum Pseudomonadota; class Gammaproteobacteria; order Vibrionales; family Vibrionaceae; genus Photobacterium; species Photobacterium sp. 1_MG-2023. Next base: position 157,512 of record NZ_JAUORR010000002.1, read on the forward strand.
TGTCGCCGAACATCAGGATGTCCGGAATGAACTGATCAACGAAATCGCATTATCAACCGGGATTCCTCAACTCTTGCTGGTGCCCTGCTTCGCCATCGCGATCATCCTGCTGGTGTATTATGTGATGAAACCTGTCGGTGAATTGCAGCAAGCCTTGTCAAAACGCACCGTGCATAAGCTGCATGCCATTCACGTCACGCAGCCCACGGTTGAACTCAGCCCGCTGATCAACCAGCTGAATTTTCTGCTCCATGAGCTGGATAAGGCCTGGGCAAGAGAAAAACGGTTTACCCATACCGCAGCGCATGAATTGAAAACACCACTGGCCGTGCTGCGCTTAAATGCTGAGAACGCACTGGCCAGCGATAATCCTGAGGATCTGCACAGCGATCTCGCACAGATTCTCAAAGGCATTGAGCGGACAGATCGCCTGATTCAACAATTGCTGATGCTGACCAAAGTTGAAGGGAACCAGTCCTTTCAATATACCCGGATCGACCTGATGGCTTGTCTGCGCGAGTCCATCGCTTCACTGGCCCCGCTAGCCCTGAAACAGCAGCAAACGCTTTCGCTGGATGGCCCTGAACAATTTCCGCTGGACGCCAACGACATTCTGCTCACCAGTCTGTTCAGTAACCTGATCGACAATGCAATTCGTTATGCCGGGGACGGCGCCGACATTACCGTACAGGTAACAGCGAGCAATCATGATTCGGTCAGCATCCGGGTGTGCGACACAGGACCAGCGATTCCGGACGCAATCCGGGAGCGGATCTTCGAGAAATTTTTCCGGGCCAACACGGAGCGCGGTGATGGCGCGGGGCTGGGGATGTCCATCATCCGGGATATCGCACAGATCCACGGCGGTGAAATTCAGTTGGAGGGCAACCAATCGTCCCCCATGAATTGTTTCCGGGTCACACTTCCAACGCACAGAAAACCAATTGAACTCTAACAATCCAGATTCTCTTTTCGATTCCATCCAATCTTTAAAAGCCTGTTGTTTTTGAACGTAGTATCAAAATTTCAGGCCATTTCAGCACAGATACACTTGTGGCATCAGTCAAATAAAATCCATATCACTTTGAAAGACCTGCCATAATTGTTTAGAGTGCAAAAGTTTTATTTGTCAAGATTTCCTGACAGATGTGCAGAGATAGTTGAAGGACGGACCATATCGATGACTGTCAAACTGGAAGTAAAAAACCTCTACAAGGTGTTCGGCAGCGCTCCTGAACGGGCGTTTCCACTCCTTGAACAAGGACTCAACAAGGATGCCATCTTCGAAAAAACCGGCCTGACGGTCGGGGTCAAAGATGCCACGTTATCTATCAACGAAGGTGAAATCTTCGTCGTCATGGGACTTTCCGGCTCGGGCAAATCCACTCTCGTCAGACTACTGAACCGCTTAATTGAACCCACCCGGGGACAGGTGCTGCTGGATGGCAAAGACATTGCCAGCATTTCAGAAGATGAACTTCGGGCCGTCAGGCGAAACAACATCAGTATGGTATTCCAATCCTTTGCACTGATGCCGCATATGACGGTGATTGACAATACCGCCTTTGGTCTGGATTTGGCGGGTGTCGATAAAGACACCCGTTATAAAACGGCCCTGAAAGCACTGGCACGCGTCGGACTGGATGCCAATGCAGCCTCCTACCCTGATGAATTATCCGGCGGGATGAAGCAGCGGGTCGGACTGGCCCGCGCGCTGGCCAACGATCCCGACATCCTGCTGATGGATGAGGCTTTTTCCGCACTGGACCCGCTGATCCGAACTGAAATGCAAGACGAACTGATCCGACTGCAAAGTGACGATCGGCGCACCGTGGTATTCATTTCACATGACCTGGACGAAGCCATGCGTATTGGCGATCGCATTGCCATCATGCAAAACGGCGAAGTGGTTCAGGTGGGCACGCCTGATGAAATCCTCCATCGCCCCGCCAATGATTACGTGCGTTCTTTTTTCAAAGGTGTGGATGTCACCCATGTATTTACCGCCAAAGACATCGCCCGAAAGCACCAGGTGACAGTGATCAAAAAAGGGGAAACCGATGGCCCCCGCGCGGCACTTCAGTTACTGAATGACCATGACCGCGATTACGGTATTGTCGTCGATCGGCGAAACCAGTATGTCGGTATTGTTTCAACCGAAACCCTGCAGGTTGCAGCAAAATCCAATCAAACCCTCGGGCATGCCCTGCTCAACGACTCGGTCACCTTTCTGCCAAACACCCCGCTGGGCGACATGATTGGTCAGGTCGCTTCCTTACCTTATGGCGTGCCCGTTGTGGATGAACAGCAACACTATCATGGCGTGATCACCAAAGCCCGCCTGTTACAAACACTCGACCGGGAGGCCTGAGATGAGTCAGGAAAATCACACCGAATCTTCGGTGCCAGCCACCGAGACAGCGCCGGCCCAGCAAGACCCATGGTCGGCCACCCCCCCAACAGACAGCACCGCAACCGATCCCTGGGGAAACGCGGCCAGCTCGACACCCAATTCAGGCTCTGACTGGCTGAATGAAGCCACAGCCCCCCCGGCTGATCCGGCCATCGACTGGATACACCCTTTTCAGGATGCCCTGATCCCTTTTGACCGCTGGGTTGAAGACGGGATCAACTGGCTGGTTGCCAATTTCCGGCCCGCTTTTCAAGCCATCAGTGTCCCGATTGATTATATTCTGACGGCGTTTCAGGCCACACTGCAATCAACGCCAGCGCTGCTGATGATCGTTCTGATCATGATTCTGGCCTGGCAGATTGCCGGGGCACGAATGGGGATTGCTTCTGTCATTTCGCTGTTACTGATCGGGGCGATCGGGGCCTGGGAGCAGGCCATGGTCACGCTGGCACTGGTGCTGACCTCGGTCTTTTTCTGTCTACTGATCGGTCTCCCCACAGGAATCTGGCTGGCGCGCAGTGAAAGTGCAGCCAAAATTATCCGGCCGATACTGGATGCCATGCAGACCACACCCGCCTTCGTCTATCTGGTGCCGATTGTCATGCTGTTCGGGATCGGGAACGTGCCGGGTGTTGTCGTCACCATTATCTTTGCACTGCCACCGATTATCAGGCTGACCATTCTCGGCATCCGTCAGGTGCCGGAAGAACTGATTGAGGCTGCCCACTCATTTGGCGCCAATCCGAAGCAAATGCTCTATAAAGTCCAATTACCACTGGCGATGCCCACCATCATGGCCGGGGTCAACCAGACTCTGATGCTAGCGCTGTCGATGGTTGTCATCGCGTCTATGATTGCAGTCGGTGGACTCGGTCAGATGGTCCTGCGTGGTATCGGCCGTCTGGATATGGGACTGGCGGCTATCGGGGGACTGGGGATCGTGATTCTTGCGATCCTGCTCGATCGGCTGACTCAGGCGATGGGCGCCTCTGAACGTGGCCGGGCTTATCGTCACTGGTATGAACATGGCCCTATTGGTTTTATCTACCGTCGGTTCAAAAAAGACGAAACACCTCAACTGACGAACCCTTCACAATCCTGAGGAGAAGCACATGACAACATCCTGGAAGTCACTCTCATTCACCACAGCGCTGCTTGCCAGTGCCGTTTCATTTTCTGTCAGCGCGGAAGATCTGCCGGGGGCCGGTGTAACCGTTCAGCCCGTACAAAGCACCGTGGCAGAAGAAACCTTTCAGACGCTTATCGTCAACAAGGCACTCGAAGCGCTCGGCTATGAAGTCCTGCCAACCAAAGAAGTGGATTACAACGTCGGCTACACCTCAATCGCGAACGGCGATGCCACTTTTCTGGCCGTCAACTGGGCACCGCTTCATAAAGATAAATTCATCAAATCAGGGGGTGACGAGAAGTTCTACCGCAAAGGCTACTACATCAAAGGTGCCGCTCAGGGTTACCTGATTGATAAAAAGACTGCGGACCAATATGGCATTACCAACGTCAGCCAGCTGAAAGATCCGAAGCTGGCCAAACTGTTTGATGCCAACAACGACGGCAAAGCCGATTTAACTGGCTGCAATCCGGGCTGGGGTTGCGAAGGTGTTATTGAACATCAGCTGGACGCCTTCGGCCTGCGAGAAACAGTCACGCATAATCAGGGCAACTATGCTGCCATTATTGCAGACACCATTTCCCGCTATCGCAACGGTTCTCCTATCCTGTATTACACTTGGACGCCATACTGGGTCAGTGGTGTGCTGGTGCCGGGGAAAGACGTGATCTGGCTGGAAGTCCCGTTCTCAGCGCTGCCGGGCGAACGTGACAATGTCGATACTTCCCTGCCGAACGGCAAAAATTATGGCTTCGAAATGAACAGTATGCGAATCGTCGCCAATAAGAAATTTGCCGAAGATAACCCAGCGGCTGCCAAACTGTTTGAGGTGATGAGCATCAATATCAACGATGTCAGTGCCCAAAACATGCGGATGAGCCAGGGACAGAATTCTCAGAAGGATATTGAGAATCACGTCAATGGATGGATCAAGTCGCATCAGCAGCTCTTTAATGGTTGGGTTTCACAAGCCAGGCAAGCCGCAAAAAAGTGATTCATAATTAATGATTATGCAATTTTTCTGACAAATGACTTTCAGGCCAGTGCAGCACTGGCCTGCTTTGCCTGTACTTAACCTGACGGTCAAAAACCTTACAATTGCCAAGTTTATGCTTTCGATATATTCTTGTGATATTCGTTCAAAAATGATGGTAACTGCATGTTTTTAGATTATTTTGCACTGGGATTGCTCATATTTGTTGCCCTGGTTCTGTTTTACGGCATCATTGCCATCCATGATATTCCTTATGAGATAGCCAAAGAAAGAGAACATCCCCATCAGGATGCGATCCATTATGCCGGTTGGGTCAGTTTATTCACTTTACATGCACTTTGGCCATTTTTATGGATTTGGGCCACCCTCTGGCGTAAAGAGCGCGGTTGGGGATTTCAGCAGGTTCATGAAGAGCAGATATTGCTCCAGTCGCAAATCACCAAAATGGAAGCTCAGATTCAGCAATTACAAACAGAACTCTCCACACTGAAACATCCCCACGCACACGCAGATACAGGCACCAATCCCGGTGAAAATCAGACCCATGAGGGCAATCAATAATGGAAACACTCCTGGTACTCTCATACGCGGCAATCTGTATTTTCATTTTTAAAGTCTTTCGGATCCCGCTGAATAAATGGACGGTCCCCACTGCGGTTCTTGGCGGAATATTTCTGGTCGGGGCACTCGTCCTCTTTATGAACTATAACCATCCCCACAGCAGCTTTGGGGGCGAGTATTTTGTCAGCACACCGATCATGCCGAATGTGCGTGGCAAGGTGATTGAGGTCCCGGTGAAACCTAACTCGCCGCTACAGGAAGGCGACGTCCTCTTTAAAATCGATCCCACGCCGTTTCAGGCCGAGGTGGATCGGTTAGAAGCGCAACTCGCAGAAACAAGGCAAAATGTGCTGGGGCAGGAAGCGTCCTATAAAGCAGCGATGTCAACCCGAGTCAAAGCGCAGGCTGAACGGGATCGGACCTATCAGCAATATCAACGCTATGCTACAGGTTACAAACGGGGTGCGTTTACCAAAGCTGATGTCGATAACCGGGAGCAGTTCTATCGCAGTGCTGAAGCAGCCCTAGAAGCTGCCCAAGCCGAAGAACGCCGGGCAAAACTGGCTTATGAATCCAATATAAATGGCGAAAACACCAGTATCGCTCAGATTCAGGCGCAATTGGTCAAAGCCAGATTCAATCTGGACTCTACCGTCGTTCGGGCGCCTAGCAGCGGTTTCGTCACTCAGGTGCTGCTCCGTCCAGGAATGATGGCCGTGCCTTTGCCGCTTCGTCCGGTCATGACGTTTATCAACACGGAAGACGAGTTCATTCTTGGCGCATTCCGCCAGAATTCCCTGCTGCGTCTGCAACCGGGTTTTGAAGCCGATGTGATCTTCCGGGCGATACCGGGCAAAGCGTTCCGAGCCGAAGTCGTCGATGTATTACCGGCGATTGGTGAAGGTCAGGCACAGGCGCAAGGCGTCCTCTACGGCTCAGACATGCTCATGCGTCAGGGTCGCCCTTTGGTTCGCCTGAAGATGATCGACGACATCAGTGAATACAAACTGCCTTTAGGGACCAATATGGAAATCGCCGTCTATTCAGATCATGCACACCATCTGGCGGTGATGCGGAAAATCCTGATCCGCATGAAGAGCTGGCAGAATTATCTGTATCTGGATCACTAATCCCATCCCGATCCCGCAAGATGAAGCCTGCCCGCAACGGCGGGCTTCATTCTTTTTCGACCGAAGACGGAACAGACTGGCGCTGGGTGAGCATCTGGCGAACGCAATCCATCATCAGGAAAGCCACAGCGACCCAAATACAGAGATACGTCGGCCATTCTCCGTCTGCGATGGTTTCCCCAAGCAGTAAAGACACAATCACCAGCAAGACCGGCTCCACATAGCTCAGCAGACCAAACAGACTGAAGCTCAGTAACCGACTCGCGACGATATAACTGCCGACAGCAAAAGCGCTTAAAATTCCCAGCCCCAGAATCAGACCCATGAGGTGCGGATGCGCAGAGAAAATGCTCAGACTTTCATGCTCGATGAACAGCCACCAGAATGCCGGTGGAATCATCAGGGCCATATCAAACCACAAGCCGCCCAGACTGTCCGTCTTTAACTGGCGGCGCAACATGAAATAAGCCGGGTAACCAATGGCCACCACCAGCGTCTCCCAGTAAAGCCCACCCGACAGCCAGAGCTTGTTGGCAACACCGATCACAGCAAACCCAACGGCGATTTTCTGCAACCCGCTCAGCCTGTCCTGATAGATCAATCGCCCCATCACCACCATCACCAGCGGCATCATGAAATAGCCTAAAGACACAGGTAACGCCCTGCCATTGATCGGCGCCCACAAAAACAACCAGAACTGAATACCCAGCAGCAGCGCCGATAAAGGCACGCCAATCCAGAGCAACGGACGCTGACGCATCCTGCTCATCACTTCACGAACCTGACGCCACTCTTTACGCATCAGTAAAAAAACACTCAGAAACGGCAGTGTGAATAAGAGCCGCCAGCTGAAAATCGCTTCGCCATCGAGAGGGGTCATCCAGGTGGCGTAGTAGTACATACTGCCAAAAAGGCAGGAGGATAAAACAGAAAGAAAAACACCTTTACCCACATCGAACTCCTGAACTGCTGCGGATCCAGAATGGAAAACAGCGGCCATCATAGCGCACATCAGTCCCGGATGACTGCAGAACATCCGGCTTCCGATACAGGTTGCAGACGCAGGATTTTAGTCGAGCGACTTTTTAAACCGCCAGGACGCCACCAGCAAACCCAGCAGGGTAAATCCAAACAACCATAAGGCATCTTGCCAGAGCTCGCTCAGATTCGCCCCCCGAAGCACAATGCCACGGATGATGCGCATGAAATGTGTCGCGGGCAGCACTTCGGCAATCCATTGGGCGGCAACAGGCATGCCTTCATAAGGAAACATAAATCCGGACAGCAAAATAGAAGGCAGCAAGATAAAGACCGTCATTTGCATTGCCTGTAACTGCGTCTGCGCGATGGTCGAAATCACCAGTCCCAAAGTCAGGCTGGCAGCAATAAACAGCAGTGTTCCCCAAAGGATCTGCGACACAGGGCCATTGATTGGCACGGCAAAAATGAAATGGCCCAGCCCGAGGATAATCACCACCTGAATCAGGCCGATCACAATATAAGGTGCAATTTTAGCCAGCATGAGCTCCAGTGACCGGACCGGCGTCGTAATCAGCAATTCAAGATTACCCCGTTCTCGTTCCCGGACGATGGCTGCCGATGTAAACAGGATCATCGTCATGGTCAGAATGACGCCCAGCAGGCCCGGCACAATATTCACCGCCGTGCGTCGTTCGGGGTTAAAGTAGAGCGCCACCTCGAAGCTGGGGGTCATTACACTGGACTGATTGGCTTTATAGTCTTTCACCAGATGTTGCACCGGCATGTTCTGTAATTGCAGCAACGCCGAACTGACCATGGTGTCTGAGCCATCCACCAGCCACTGACCCGCTTCTCGCTGCTGTGCCAGCCGCTGATCCAAGTCCCGGGGCAACACCAGTACACCGCGCACAGTCCCGGCGGTGATCGCCGCTTCTCCGTCCTGTGGGGTGGCGAAGCTCTCCACCACGGTCACCACTTGTGTGGCTTTCACCGCTTCAATGATGATCCGGCCATACTGAGACTGGCTCTGATCCACCACAGCCACCGGGATATTGCGGACATCAGTATTAATCGCAAATCCAAACAACAGCAGTTGAATCAAGGGAATCATCACCACCATCCCGAACGTAATGCGATCCCGGGACAACTGACGAAACTCCTTCACCAGAATGGCTTTCATCCGGATACTGCTTGCAAGTAACTTCATGGTCTGCACGTTCCCGTATTGGTCACGAACACATCTTCCAGGCTCGGCCGCACAAGGGACAGTTCGGCGTCAGACAGCTCTGGCAGTTGTGCACTCAACCAGGCAATCGGATCAACCTCATCCGTTCGCACCAGCACCCGAAGCCGTATACCCAGCTGTGCTGCAGAAACCACGCCCGGCAAAGCCAGTACCCGCTCTTTCATCTGTCTCAGGCCTGACGCCTCAATCTCGACCACATTGACGCCCATGCCAGCCATCAGCTCACTGGGTGGGCCATCCGCTTTGATTTCTCCGGCTTCCATAATCGCCAGCCCATGGCAGCGCTCAGCTTCATCCATGTAATGCGTGGTGACCAGAATCGTCGTTCCCTGATCCGACAGGTCAAACAGCTGCTCCCAAAAGTCCCGTCTGGACTGCGGGTCCACTGCAGAAGTTGGCTCATCCAGGAACAGTAAATCAGGCTGATGCATGACAGCCGCGGCCAGTGCCAAACGTTGTTTTTGCCCGCCACTCATACTGCCGACCCTGCGCTTCATCAAGGCATCAAGATGGTAAGTGTCTGCCAGCTCTGCGATTCTGGGCTTCATTTTTCGCGACGACAAACCATAAATCTGTCCAATGAATTGCAGATTTTCCTGTACCGATAAATCTTCATAAAGCGAAAATTTCTGCGTCATGTACCCGATTTTCAACCGAAGTGCCTCAGCCTGTTCCGGGATGGGTAATCCCAGCACATCAATCTTGCCATCGCTGGGACTCAGCAGACCGGTCAGCATCCTGAGTGTGGTTGATTTACCGCAACCATTGGGTCCCAGAAATCCGTAAATCGTGCCTTTCGGGACATGCAGATTGAGCTGATTGACCGCAGTAAAATCACCAAACCGTTTGGTCAGCCCCGTCGCTTGGATGGCAAAATTACTCAAGTGGCATCTCCACCTGAACCGGAACACCGGACGGTAAGTCGCTGGCTTCTGCAGGGAGATCAAATTCAGCCAGATAGACCAATCGGGCCCGGTCATCTTCATTCAAAGCATAATAAGGTGTGAACGCAGGTTCTGTCGCAATCCAGCGCAGCGTACTTTCATAAGTTTGGTCGTGCCCGTCAATATGAACGACGGCGGTCTGACCGGGTTGTAGCAAAACCCGGTAAGGCTCGGGCACATAGACTCTGGCATAAGGACGGGTGTCGGCCTGAATCACCGCAACAACAGCATTGACCGGTACCCGTTCCCCCAGATTATAGGGCAGACTGTCCAGAATACCGTCGCGGGTCGCCACAACGGTTAAATCACTCAAAATTCGCTGCTGTAATGCAACACTGGCGGCAGCCGCTTCCAGTTGCGCCTGCGCCTGCTGAATATCTTCCGGCCGCTCACCGCGTGTCAGTTTCGTCAGATTCTCCTGCGCGGCGGTCACCGCTGCCCGCGCCGCATCCCGTTCGGCTCTCGCATTGTCCCGCTCGGCAACACTAATCAGCTTCTCGCGCACCAGAGCCTGACGCCGCACATAAGTTTTCTCGGCATACATGAAACGCGCACGGGCCTGATCCAGCTGAGCTTTGGCGGCAGCAATATCCTCCACCCGCTCGCCATTTGTCAGCCGTAACAAATAAGCTTTTGCCTGTGCCTGCTTTGCTTTTGCCTGTGCAAGCGTTGCGGCCTGGCGTGTCGAGTCCAGTGCCACCAGAATGTCTCCCGCCTTCACCGGGGTGCCTTCAGCAACCGGAAGTGAGCGGATAATTTCGTTTGCAGTTGCGCTCAGGGTAATCCTATCCCGCTCCAGAGTACCCAGAGCCTCGGATGACACAGAAGCATCGCAACCGGCAAGCAGCAGCGCCAAAGCAACCAGGATTGTGTATGAGAAAGCATTCATTGATGAGCCACTCCATAGCAGATACGCATCAAATCCTAATAGACAATCACTGAACTTCAATGCGTTAGCACAAGTATTGTGTATTTTTTTGCCCAATGCCGTCGTTTTTGGCAACGATGCAGGCATATGCCATCTGGGAATCGATCCCGATCCAGAACTTTTACAGTAAATTCAACTCTTTCGGGCCTTCCCCCTTGTACTGGCTTTGAAAGCCTTTAGAATGAGGCCGCAATGAAAAACACCTCAATACCCGCATCGAGTAAAACATTTCTCTGCATATCAAGGGAGTATCATGCCACTGTTGGAATATCTGCGCTGGATCGCTTTTACCATTTTCCTTTTATCCAGTAAGACAGCCATTTCTGCCAGCTTTACAGACAGTTTGGGGAACACCATCGAACTGGCTGCGCCACCTCAGCGAATCGTCACGCTGGCGTATGCATTTACTGACGCACTGGCTGCCATTGATATGACCCCTGTGGGCATCGCCGATGATCATGATCCGCAGAATCTCCATCCGTCTGTCCGGCGTCAACTTCAGCATTGGGTATCCGTAGGGACACGCACCGCACCAGATTTAGAACAAATCGCTGCCCTGAAACCCGATCTGATCATTGGCGATGTCAATCGTCATCAGGCCAGTTACGCCACCCTGAGCCAGATAGCGCCCACCGTCATGCTGCCTTCCCGGGGGGAAACCTATGAAGAAAACCTCGCCGTGGCCGCACAGATTGGGACTTTAGTTGGTGAAGAGGCGCGCATGACCGCCCGGTTACAGCAACACACCGAGTTCATGCAGCAAATGGCTTTACAACTGACACCATTCAACTCGCAGCGGATCTTATTTGCGATTGCACTGGAGAGTGGGATCTATGCTTATTCGGATTCTGCTTATCCGGGCGGGGTATTGAAAGCGGTCGGTCTGCAAGTCCCCGAAAGCGTTGGTGCAGATCATCGTGCGCTGCAACAGCTCAGCCTGAATGAAATGACCCGCATTAACCCGGACATTCTGCTGTCTGGCGATATGGGTGAAACCAATGTCCTGCAACAATGGCAGCAGGATCCAATTTGGGCAAATCTGAATGCCGTCAAACAAGCCCGCATCTACACCGTTGACGGAAATTACTGGGCCCATTGCCGCGGCATGCTGGCCTCGGAGTCGATGGCGGATACCTTACTCAATACACTGTCCGCCCCCGCACTGATGACCACCAGCGTCCAGTAATGATTGACCGAGCGTGCAACGCAGGAACTCAACCCGGCAAGATGGCCTGAAGCCAACAATACAGTCCGCATCCAGAGATATTGACAAACATCACGATTCCGAAAAAACGTTCAGAATCTGGTTTCACATGTGATAGCTTAATTCATCAAAGTGCTTATCCATTGGTGTCACTGTGAAACTCAAGCAATTGAAAAACTTCCTGGTTGTCTCAAAAACGCTCTCTTTCAGTGCCGCGGCAGAAGCGACCTTTCTGTCCATTCCCGCGATCTCAACACAAATCAAAGCACTGGAGGAACATTTTGGCTTCAAACTGTTTGACCGAAACCGGCGTGGTCTGTCCCTGACGCCAAAAGGGGAACAAATTATCCCGCTGATCAACGAGTTTATTGAAGCCACAGAACGACTTGAGAAAGAGATCTATAAAATTCACAATGAAGGTGCAGCGTCCATTACGCTCGCCCTCAACAGCTCATTACCCAATGCGATCTCTGAGAACATTTTTAATGCCGTCCATTCCTACGACAAGATCAGTGATATTGAACTGAGCTATTCCGAAACCAGTGACAACCTGAAAAAACTGGAAGAAGGAACCGTGGACGCGGCGGTCATCATCGGTGAACCCAAACCGCTGCGGCTTGACTGTCATCCGATTCATCTGGGTGAAGTTTCCGCAGTGCTGGCCTGCAGTCATGAGAGTAAAATCACGGATATTGACAGCATTCGCGATAAAATTATCAAGCCTTCGGCCGATTGCCCTTTCTACCGGCTTTACAGAAGTATCGATTCCAAAGAGACGGATGGCACACTCTTTGTCCGGAACAACGTTTTATCCGGCAGTGAGCACTTTACGATTCAATTGATTGAAACTACCAATGCCATTGGCATTGTCTCGAAAAGTAATGCCATCAAGCACCGATTATTTATTCTGGACGAATTTGAAGAAAGGCTGCCCTCGTATTTACTGATTAATAAAAACAAGGTCAGCCAGTCGATCATCGAGCAACTGAATACATCACTAAATCAAGAAATGTTCGATAAGCATGTAACACACTACGCCCGACACTACTGAGACGATCAGATTTCTGGTGGTATAAGCAATGATGGCGGTTGGAATAAACGCCAGAAAAGACGGATTCGAAAAGCTCAAACTGCCGTCGACAACGACCATATTCGGGATAGTAATCACGCTGATCAGGGATACCGGTAAAAACTCGATACAGTCTTTCAACCATTTCGGCCAGATTTTGGAAGGCACATGCAACGGCAGGACCCGAGGTAAATAGGTCACGGCAGCCATCAGAATGATCGTCAGCAGAATTATCTTTTCTTCAGGCATAACCCAACTCCACAACCTGCAAATGTCGCGATGAAAATACTCAGTTTCGAATCCATCAACATCATGAGCAATATCATGACGGCAACAGAGGCAAGCATCACAATCACCTTGTCCAGGCGATTTGCCAGTGACGACAATACAAAGATCATCATGGCCGTTAATGCATAACTCAAATCAATCGTGATGAATGATTCAAAATAATACGCGGTCAGCGATCCCAGGAGTGCGCCAAGTACCCAGAATAAATGGCAGGATGTATTGAACATCACAAAGTATTCAGGTGTTGTCTCGGGTTTATCGATGGAGGTGCTGTGATAAGCAAAAGACTCGTCCGTCAACCCATAGCCATAGAGCCATTTAAAGGATGGACTGAACCGGCGCTTTTCGAACTTCTCTGATAAATACAGAGACATCAGCATGTGTCTCAAATTAATCAGAAAAGTCGTCGAAACAATGGTCAGTACACTCGCTCCGCCGGTGACCAGGGCTAGAAATGCAAATTGCGCCGCACCCGCGTACACAACCAAAGACATCACTGCGGGCACCCACAAGGGAAGCCCGCTATTAATGCACATTAACCCGAACACAAAAGAAACCGTAAAATAGCCAGCCACGATTGGGCTGGCATCCCGAAATGCACTTCGTTCCTTTCTTGTAAGCGTTAATTCTGGATTCATAAACGCTCCTATATATCCATTTCAAGCGTGACTTCATCGCTTGTCTGGTTCAATCCCTGCTTGGTCCAGAATTGCAATCCCGCATCATTGTTTTTATGAACAAACAGGAACATGCGATGAATGCCTTTTTGTCGCAGAACCGATTTCACATGCGAAACCAATTGACTGGCAATACCGAACTTCTGAAACATTGGATCGATGGCCAGATGATTAATCGTGGCGCGGCTTCCCATCAAACCGCCCATCACCACGCCCACAATGTCATCTTCTGCTTCTGCCAGAAACACAACCGACGTATGACTTTTCAAAATGTTTTGCGTTGTCGCCAAGTCCTGCCAGGGACAAAAAGATACTTCGGGAAACTGATGAAAAAACTCAATAATACCCGCCGCATCCGACTCAGTCGCTGCTCTCATTCTGATGTTATCCACGCTGACATAGTTCAGAATTTCCGGACTGTCGTTCAGCTGGACTCTATCGAACCGTGTCATATTCAGATCCCGGTAAAGAAAATGAGATCGCGATAATTTGTCGGTAGCCTCCGGTTTCCGGATCGACCGTTCTGGCGGGAGTCACGTAGTGAAACATTTCCCGGTCGAAAAAGAAGGTGGTATCCAGAATATCGGTGTATTGCACGGTGATCAGCTCATTTTTATCGGCATCATAGAGTTTGCTGTAAGCACCTTCGACATTCTCTCTGCCCCAAAAGTGGACGGCGCTGTACGGATAGCCGTCACTGTGAATACCTTCCGGGGTGATTTCGGTTTCTTTGCCAGCTTCGATTTCGATTCGGATCTGGTGAATCTGACATTGCCAGACTCGGTCACGAAACTCTTCCGGCAGGGTTTTCGCATAAACTTCAAAGTCTTGCTGAATCAGAGAGCGCAGCACGGGTGAGTGAAGGACTTCTTCACCAAAATCTTCGAAATGACGCTCTTTACCACCGACATAAGCGTTCATTTCTTCCGACTGAAAGTAGGGACGATGTTCTAACGGGCTCAGCTCATTGGTCGCAGGATTATAGTTAAAATCACTGTAGCGACGATAACGGCTGGCCTTCCCTTCGTTGCCGAAGTAGATGTCGCCCCCCATTCTCTCCCATGACTTTGTCAGCGAAAAAAAGTCATCAAAATTGCCTGACAAAACAAAATCACTTCCTTTCACAAACGAGAACTTTTGATCCCTCAGTTCTGCAGTGACATCCTTGTTTAAACGAATCATTCTAGCCTCAAACGTTGTTATATGTTCTGTTAGTCAGCAAAGGTTACTGATACTTTCATTAATCAGGTAACGCATTTTTTTAAGATGGTTTAAGTTTTTTTTAAAGCAGATTTCAACCCGCTCAACAACAAACCAAAAAGCTCAATAAACACACGAATGTATTCCCCCAAAAGGACTCCTTTTTGATCCAGCCGGGACCTGTACCCGGCTTCGATTCAGAGGGAACATGATTTCAGTCATCTTCTTTCATGAATGCAACATCGACAGACCTCAGGAAAATATGATGGCGTTTATTCAATCGCCGCATCAGCACACAAAGAATCACGCAGGGAATGAAGACAATCGGACGTGGCATGATGACAGACAATACCAGAGAGAATAAAAACAGAGACACAATTACGGGCACTTCTGTCAAATAAATGGCAATTCACCTCTGACGAAAATAAAACCTCACCCCTCAATCAGAACATTCAAATATAGCAATTAATAAAATACCGTTCATGATGAAATCAAACGGTTTATTTAAAATTCAGAATATGCTGAATTTTATCTGATTGTAAATAAATCAACGCTGAAGAACCCCCGCCAATAGGGCGTTGCAAATGGAAAAGTTAATTCTCAAAGAAAACAAACGAAAGTGATAAAAATATACGTAGACTTTAAACACTTGTTTTGCTAGCTTCATCATCATAATAAAACATAAATCACTACTTCTTTATCACTAGAGCGTAGGATGATTCGAATACTTATTCGTTATTAGCTTGCGAAACTATTGGTATTCATGCGTCATTCATTGGCGTCAAAGAAGAGGAGTATATTAGTTGATAATAAATTAGTTATCAGCCGATATATTCACCTGTATCCGACATTGTTGGATATGAAGAGGGAACCTGAGCAAACCTGTTCCTCCTTTTTTATAAGGAAATCTCTATGAAAAAGAACAAACTTTTTGCACTCGCTGCATTACCACTTTTAGGGATGTCATCTTTCGCCAATGCGACACTATATGGTGATTGCATTGCATCGGGTGATCCACTGGTTGATGCCAAGTTCGGTGGTTCTTACACCAAAGACGTGGACGATTCCTCTCAAAAACTTGCGGCTTCAACGCTGAAAGGTTTCCTGAATGTTCAGGGTCGCAACAGCTGCCTGCGGGTTGAAGGGGTTGCGGGCATTGACGGTCATCTTCTGAATAACGACATTGAGGTGGCTTCTGTCAAAGCTGGTGCAACAGCGACCAACGAAGCACAGTTTGGCGTGGATGGCCATGTGAATGTCATGGGCACGGACATCATTTCTCAGGAATACACCCTGTCGACTGAAGACGGCGCACCTCTGAAAAAAGATCTGCCGATTCTGCCGATTCCTGATTTAGGTCTGTATGCCGGAATTCCGCTGGGTCCAGTGATCCTCGACGTGGGTGTTGGGGTAAGAACCAAGCTGAACGTCGCGCTGGAAGCCGGTTATGACAACCTGGAGCTGACAGCAAAAGCAGTCCCGAATGCGGACGTCAAAGGATTTGCTGAAGCTTCTGCCCGTATCCTGTTGAATAAAATCTCTCTGGGTGGCGAAGTGGATGTGATCTCTGATGATCTGGCATTCTCCACTTACGCGCGCTGGGAAGCGGCACAAAACGGATTCGGATTTGGTTACGGCATCAAGAACACCGCAAATCTGGCCGGTGGTAATATCTACGGTTCCGTCAACGACAAGCACAAGCTGACGATTTACGAATGGCCTGGCTACACCTTCGAGAAAACACTTGCTGAAGGCAGTACCTTCCTGCCAGTGAAATAATCTCAGGGTTCCCCTTCACTCCCCGCACCTCTGGTGCGGGGAGCTCCATTTGTCATGAGTCAAAATGCTATGAAGAACAAGTTCCTAATCCTGTCGCTGATCGTCTGTGCTGTCGCCGGTGCTGCCTTTTATTCATGGATGTCAACCGACGATGTCTCCGGCACGCCTCAGACGGCCGCTGCGCTGACGACAGAAATCCAGGCCACGTCATCTCCACAGGATCCGATGCCAGTCGGACTTCAGGTGCCCCCTGTCCTACCGTTATCGCAAAAAAAACGACCGGGACAAGATTACAGCAAACTCAGCTACGCAATGCTCTATCAGGGTGACATTGCTTTTTCTGCTCCTGGCACACAAATCGAACAGACCATCCACTTTTCAGTGGCAGGTCAGCTGGTTCAGTACCGGCAAATTCAGGACACCGGCATTTACCACCTTCTTCGGATGACCGCGCCTGAAGTTTCGGCCACCATTGGTCAGCAACCGAATCCGGAAATTGTCGCTGCGGTGAAATCGCAAATGCAAACAGGGATAGAGATGCTGACAACGCCAGAAGGCGAAATTCTGGAAGTTTATCTGTCAGAGCCCCACTCAACGCTGAAATCAATGGAAACTGTCGCTTTCCTGATGCAAAACATTGTGCCAGAGTCCATCAGCACCCCTGAGCAATGGCAACGTTCCGAACAGGATTACAACGGCGAGTTCACCGCATTTTACAGCCTGAAAAAAGAAGACACAGGCACCGACGTTTACCAGTTATTCAAACAGCGTGAACTGGAAAAGGCCCTGTATGATCAGGCCCGGGGGCTGGAGAAACAACTGACCGCAAGCTATACCTTCAGCCATGAGGCCAGTTGGAATCAGGCCCACCGCTTCCTCAATTCCCTGTCTGTGGATGAAGAAGTCCGCCATCAGATGAACAATGTGCCGCTGGCCAGCAGCCGGAACCAGCTCACACTGACGCTGAGCGAATGGTCCCCTCAGGTGAGTGCCGAAGATCTGGCGCTGATTCAGCAGGTACAGGCGCAACGCAGCATTCAATTATCAGCTGCAGAGGTATTTCAGTCGGCCACGGGCAATCGTACGGCACGCGACGGCAGTGTCATGAATTCGGACGATGCGAATGCAGAGACCGAGGCTGACGCACAGGCGAACCGGGTTTCTGCGGAAGCCGCTTATCAGGAAATCCAAGCCTTATACGATGAAATGCTGGCTCTGGATGGCCTGGAACGCGTGAAGGCAGAAAATCAGCTCAGTACACTGTTGCAGGATTTTGCCCGTACCTATCCGGACCAGCTGGATTTAGTGACCGACGATCTCAGGCAGTTCAGTCCGCAGGAACCGGGATTCAGTCTGTATCTGAGTGCGCTGAGCACCGTCTCCAGCCGTCCGGCACAGGATGCGATGCTGACAACGCTGAATGCCCGGATGAATGAAAATCAGGCTGCGGCCTCGATCATGGCAGCCTTAGCTCTCTCGCCTCAGGGAAATACCCTCACCTTCGAGCGCTTCTCCAATATGGTCGATCGCAGTCCGCTGTCTGACAATCTGTCGGCGAACGTCGATCTGGCGAAAAGTGCCATGGTACAACGCATGGGTGTTGAAGATACGGCGACCGCAGATCAGTATGTCGCTTCACAGCTGCAAAAGCTCAAAGCTTCCGAGGATACGTCCGCCACAATGCATCAGCTGACCGTCCTGGGGAACATGGGCCAGTACCTGAGCTTTTCGGATCTGCAGCAATACACGGAGCAGCCCAACGAGACGATCCGCCAGCAAGCCACGCACGCTCTGCGCTTTGTGCCGGGGAATGATGCAACCAGCTACCTGATGGATACACTGAAGGATGGTGGGAACAGCGCAACACGTGAAGTCGCCGCGAACTCACTCAGCTACCGCTCGCTGGATAACAGCACACTGACTCAGATCCAGCAGCAGATTGACGTCGAGCAGAATCAGCAGATTAAAGAAAGACTGCAAGGGATCGTGGATAAATACGCCACGCCGGAGATTGCTCAGCAATCACATTGACTGGGATTGAATCTCTGCAAAGACCTGTGCCAGACAATCAGGAGAACCCTGATTCCGCTTGATTGTCTGGCATCACTCAGACTTCCGACACCAATGGCAGCCCTTCAGGCATGCGTTTTGGAATCCGGATACTCACCGTCAGCGCCATCGGTTGCGACTGGGTAAACTGCAAGGCATAGCCATTCTGGTGGCATAAGTTCTCTATAATTGATAATCCCAGCCCAAACCGTTCATTGCTGGTCCGCGACGCATCTAACTGAAACAGTGGCCGGGTCAGGTGCTGCAGCTCTGTCGGTGTCATCCCATGATTCAGATGATTTGTCACTGCCAGCTGATATCCCTGCGCTGTCCTCTCCCACTGCATTTCAACCTCACTTCCGTCCGGGCTGTAATACATTGCATTATCAATCAGGTTCGTCAGGATGGTTTCTAAACTGAACCGATCGGCCAGACAAGGCTCAGTCTCCTCACACTGCACTTGCAGCCGCTGCTCGATATCCGGGTATTTAAAGGCCAGATCCTGTTTCACCTGAGCAAAGAGATGGCACATCGCCAAGGGCTCTATACTGACATTTAATGCTGCTGACGAGGTCCGTTGCAGTAACAGTAAGTTTTCAACGATTTTCTTCATCCGTTTCGAGATATTCAGCATATCCTGCGAATAGGTTTTACTGATGCGCTCATCTTGCGGAAAGCGGAGATACACTTCACTTAAAGCGATCATTTCTGCCAGTGGTGTTTTCAGCTCATGGGCAATATCACCGGAAAGCCGTTTTTCATTCTGGATCAACGCCCGGTTGCTTTGAATGAATGCATTAATTTCGCGCCGAATCGGCTCAATTTCTTCAACCGCTTTCACCGGGTCGGCCAGTTGCGCTGCTTGCTGATAGCCCTGTTCCTGCTGGCGGAAGTGTTTCAAATCTTCATTTAATTGCTCAAGCGGCTGCAATCCTCGCTGGATCAGGTGGACGGTAATGAAGCGCATCACAACAATGGCCAGCAGGAAGCAACCAATCAGCAACCCATCGACAATCCACAACAAACGGTTTAACCCTTGTGCTGACTCATAAATGGTCAGCGAGAGCGGAATGAGCGTATTCGTGTCACTTCTCGGTGAAAAAAAAGACATTAACGCACGCCCAAGGTTCCCATTGGGCATCGTCACCGAGACCACTTTATCGGTCCCCAGCGGAATCTCTTCTTTCATCAGCTCCTGCTCAGGGTACGCCGACAGGGTGGCAGAGCGTTGAATGCTATGCCCATCTCTCCAGAACTGAAAAAAATGCGGATCATCCTGATTTTGGTATTGCGGTAAAAAATCATAATCCAGATCGAAAACAACCTGACCGTCAACAATGGCGACCTGCGACTTGAGATAATTGGCCTTGTTGATCATCGACTGTTCAAATTGTGACTCCACCCAACCATCCAGCCAGAGATCAACCGTCAGAAATACGATGAACAAAATAGTGCCGACAACCAGCGAAACGGAATTCACCAGATTCTTCTGAATGGACACCGTTGAACGGCTTTTCAGCCTGGCCCGAAGGGATGTAAACCAAGTCATGTTGTCTCCCATCATCAACTACAGCTGGGCCACATAGCCAAATCCACGCTTATTTTTGACCGGCAGGTTCCCTGACAAAACACGAACTTTCCTGCGGATCGATGAAATATGAGCCTCGATCGTATTTTTCGACAAATGATCAAAATGACCCACAACGGCCTCGCTGATTTGCTCCACATTTACCACCCGGTTGGGTGAACTGAACAGACACTGCAGAATCTTGAATTCATTCGGCGTCAGATCAATCGAATGTGCCTGATAAGAAAACGTTTTTTCGACCCGGTTGAGACAGAACTCTCCCAAACGCAAACACGGGTCTGCTTGCTCAACGTTACCACGGCGCATCACAGCCAGCACCCGCGCATGCAGTTCATCAAAAGAAAAGGGTTTCGTCAGATAGTCATCGGCACCCTTCATCAGCCCGTCCACCCGATCGACCGTCTCGTTCTTTGCCGAAAGAATCAGCACCCGGGCAGGATTTTTTTGCTTGCGTAATGCGTGGAGAATCTCCATCCCGCTCACGCTGGGCAGCATCAGATCCAGAATAATCAGATCGTAAGCGTTGTTCAGGGCCATACTCAGTCCCAGAGAACCATCGCCGGTATCGTCTGTGGTAAACCCGAGATGATTCAGACCCACAACCAGACTGCGTCGTAAGGGTTCGGAATCTTCAATAATCAATAAATTCATATCATCGCCAGAAGAAGAACGCTGAGAAATAGCATACGCCAGTTTTTGTTCAAAGGGAGGGGTCCGGGCCAGATGTTCCCGGACGCTGCTTCGCATGATGCATGGTTCGGAGCACTGAGTCTGGTGCCATCCCGCCATTATCATCCGCATGTCCCCTTTCATTGCGCAGATGCCCCCACGCATAACCAACAGCATAAGCCGAATTCAGGCTCAGATCATTGAGCAAGTGATCACTGGAAAAAGCCACCAAAGCCGGACTCACAGGTTTGTGCGCCAGAGTTCCCCGAGCACAGAGTACGAGTATGCATAGAAACATCAGTTGCACGAACAACTGTGACCACCTGAACGATGTGCAGACCGGATACCAGATCTTCTGAAACACCTGCCCCAGACCGTGTCCCACAATCATCAACCCCATCAGCGTCAATGTCACTGCTGACCAATAGCTCCCCATCAGCACCGAAAAAACTTCTTTGGGGGAAGCCAGATAATCAATCAATTGCAAGTTTGGACGCAGGCTGTACTCAAGCATAAAAGTCGGGGTAATACCTTCAAAAAAAAGTAAGAGTAAGCTGCCTGATATCAGATAGATCTTGAGCGGGATTCGCATCCGTTGCTGCTGAGAAAACAAAGTCGTCAGACAGACCAGCAAGAGTACGGGCAAGAATAAATATCCCAGCGTCGACAGATCAATCCGTAATCCGCCCCGAAATATTTTTTCATAATCGCTGGCAGCAAATACTCGCGCGCTCTGCCAGATGACTAACATGCAGCGCGACAAGTTTAAAATAAAAAAATCAATCCCGATAAATACCAACACTGGATAGAGTAAACCCAACCGTATTTTGATGCATTCTGAGCCCCGCATCGTTTTCTTACCCCCCATGTGTCTCCCCTCAAAAAAGCCGCACCCTTCTGAACACCCGGATGAAATCCTGCCTGGTTGACAATCATTACAGTCACATCATGTTCAGACACTAAGCAGAAATCTTGCAGGATTGTGTCACATCGAGTGCCGGATCTTTGATATCCGTTTGCACCCCGTACAGACCAAGCAGACTGTGAAAAAAAGCATCATGCGTCAAACTGGCTTGCTGTGCTTTTTGCCTCAGACAGTGCGCATCCAATCCTTTCTGTCTCGCATCATTGTCGGGTAACCATAATAACCAGGGCACTTGGGTTTGCTCTCGTGGCGCAATCGCGTACGGCGCCCCGTGCAAATAGAAGCCTCCCTCCCCCAGCGACTCTCCGTGGTCGGAAATGTAAGTCAGCATGACATTGTATGTGTCGTCCACATGGATGAGCTGTTGAATCACTTTCGCGAGAATAGAATCGGTATACACCAGGGTATTATCGTAAACATTCCTGATTTGCTGATCGGTACAGTTTTCAAGGTCGCTGCGGTTACAGGCTGGCTGAAACGGCGCCTGTTCCTCCGGGTAGCGCTGCCAGTATGTCGGTCCGTGGCTGCCAATGGTATGGAGCACCAAAATTTTGTTCCGGACCTCTCCATCAATAAACGTTTGAGCGTCATGCAACATCGCTTCATCAAAACAGGTTGTACCGTTACATGCCTGATTTTTCAGATCAGGATTCACTGTGCGATAAGGCAGATGTTTCGCAACCCCTTTGTCTCCCCCATCATTATCAACCCAGAGGACATCGACACCGGCATGCTGCATCACATCCAACACGTTATCCTGTGTCTTGGCTCTGGGTTCATTGTATTGCGTCCGGGTTAAACTGGAGAACATACACGGCACGGACAGCGCAGTATAAGTGCCGCAGGAAGATACATCCCGGAAAGAAATCAGCCCCAGATTTTCTGTATAGGGATTGGTATTCCTCGGATAACCGTTATAGGCAAAGTTCATCGCTCGGGCGGTTTCCCCCAGAACAACCACCATCAATGTAGGTTTGCCATTGCGGGCAGGCAGAACCCGGGCATCTTCACCCTGAAATTGATAAGCAAGCGGTCGGCTCAAATACTTTTTCTCTAAATACCGATACCCGCTATACACCTGCGCCGGAATAATCATCTTATTCAGGTAATGGTTGTTCCGTCCGACAGACGCATAATCTTTATAATGGGTTGCTGCAATCAACCCGATACCGGCAATTGCAACAATCAACACCGCCATTCTGGCGCAAATGGCGACCATCCAGGATCGGTGGGGAACAATCTTCACCATGCACAAAAGCAAACAAGGCACCCCGCCAAAACCGACGAAGTAAAGAAGGGATGCCGGATTCATATAGAAAGAGATTTCCGAGGCATTGGTTTCGAAGACACTTTCCATCATGGTGGTGTCAAACAGTACATTGAAATTCACTTCTGCATACAATGCGGCGGCTGAGGACAATAGCAGCAGACACATCACCGGCTTCAACAGATAAGGCCAGGCAATAGCAGAAAAAAGAATCAAAAATGCACAAATCAACAGCACAGGTGCCGTCCAGGGAAACCCGCTGTTTGAGACATCCGCACTGAGCATGAAGATTTTCTTCAGCACCGGATAATTCATGACCGTCCCAAAATAAACAGACAGGATGATCACTAATCCTGTCAGGGTCACAGGTATACGAGGCACAGAAAAATGGCTGATTTTGAGCATGATAACTATCTTGATGGCGGTTCATACTCAACATCTTGGAAGAGAAAACTGAAGAATAACTGAAGAAAGGCTGATTGTTTGCTGAGACCTGCTTAGCCGATTCAACACAAACCATGAAGACACATCCGGATGACAACTGAAGCTGGACACGAATACGGCTTATCCTAACAGCCGGTAAAGCATCTTCACCTTACCGGCTTGATCAGAAATTTACCTTAATGCTTTATTTCCATCGAACTCACTCAGGTCTGATTTTCGGCTTCATGCAGTGCCACCAGCTTTAAATCTTCCGCTTTTACATCGGTAAAGCTCTGGCGGTTTGCCACACGTTGGACATAACCCATCATCACCGGATCCGGTTCAACCAACCCGAAAGACGTACAGAATTCAAGTGCATTTCCCCACAGTAAATCCAGTGCGGTAAAACGCTCCCCCAGAAAATAAGGGCCCTGACGCAATTGTTCGATCAGTGCCTGTTGCACCGTTTCATAATCGCTGTAAGGGCTGACAATGCGATCCTGCGGTACCCATCCCATGGCTTTGTCGCACACTGCCGGTTCATAACAGGCCGCGTAATACAACATCCAGCGCAGGTAAGGGCCACGCAGCGGATCGTCCAGTGCCGGTGCGAGATTTCCGATTGAAAATGTATCCGCCAGATAGATATAAATTGCAGACTGCTCCGTGATTAACGCGCCGCGATACATCACCGCCGGCACTTTCCCAAGTGGATTCACAGACAAATAGTTTGCCTGCCGGTTCTCTCCGGCCAGCATATTCAGCACATGAAGATGAAATGGCACACCCAGCTCTTTAAGCAGAATCAAGACACTCGCCGAACGAGATTGCGGCGCATGAAACAGTACAAGTTCATGTTTGTGATGTGGCATGGAATCAGACATTGGTATTTCCTCTTGTGATGGCAATGAAGACAACTTTAGAAGAGAAACCTGTCAGATTTTGTCAGGTTTTATTTTTAATTTATCCTGATTGTACTTCTACATCACACAGGGCGATTTTCATGCGTGCCAGCCGGCTTCTGACCATTTTGATGACACTCCAGTCCCGCGAGCAAGTCAGCGCGGCAGAACTCGCCCGCGATTGCCAGGTATCGGTACGGAGTATTTATCGCGACATCGACAGTTTGAGTGCGCTGGGCATCCCTGTGTACAGCGAACAGGGAGCCCGTGCCGGTTACCGGCTGCTTGAAGGCTATCGCACCCAGCTCAATGGATTCTCGAAACAGGAAATTGAAACGCTGTTCATGCTAGGTTTGTCCGGGCCGATGCAAGAGTTAGGGCTGGCACCGGCAATGTCTGAAGCCAGACTCAAATTACTGGCAGCGATTCCGGCCAACCTCCGCAATCATGCAAACAGGTTTCAGTCCTGTTTTTTACTCGATACCCCGGGCTGGTTTACTGAGAAAGAAACCGTAGGCTCGCTGCCACAGCTGTTCAGCGCTATCTGGCAGAAAAATTCCGTCTCGTTCGATTATCAAAGCTGGCGCGGCAGCAGCGAACGGGTTGTCGATCCACTGGGCATGGTTTTAAAAGCAGGCACCTGGTATCTGGTGGCTCAGTCAAACACGCAGGTCAAAACCTATCGGGTCGCCCGCATTCAGGATCTGAAAATACTGAATCAGTCTTTTGAATCCGACACCTCCTTCGACTTATCCGCATACTGGCAGCAGAGCAATCGCCAGATGGAAGCGGCGCTCTATTCCAATACCGCCGAGATTAAACTGACTGCGAAAGGACTGCGGATGCTGCACAGCCTGAGCCCGCCTTATGTCCGGCAACACACACAAATTGGGCAAACCGATGAAACGGGCTGGACAACCGTTGTCTTACCTTCTGGCCGGACTGAACAGGCCGTGGTGGAAATGCTCAGATTCGGCCCGGACGTTCAGGTGCTCCAGCCAGAAGCGCTGCGGCAGGCCATGAAAACTGTGATTGAGGCGATGTCCCAGTATTACATTGCCACCTGATAACGTCTGACCTCAGGGTCTTCAAGAGGAGCGGGGTTCCCCGCTCCCGGATTGGACTTACTTCGTGGTATATCCCCCGTTGACCAGAATCGTCTGGCCTGTCATCCACCAGCCATCCGAGACCATAAAGACAACCCATGGGGCGATATCTTCAATATCAGTCAGACCCGTTTTCGAGAACGGTGATAGTGCCGCAGCGGTTTGATGATAGGCCACCGCTTCTTTTTCTTCCGCCGGATAGAAGAAAGGAGTATCCATCGGGCCAGGACCAATGGCTGTCACCGAAATCCCCCGCGCCCCGAATTCTTTCGATGCCGCACGAGTAAAGTGTTCAACCGGGGCTTTCAACCCTTCATAAGCGGCATAAAACGGCGTGTAAGCGCCCAGCAGCGACGTCACAATGGTGCAGATTTTACCGTTGTCGTTCACATGCTTTCCGGCTTCCTTCAGAAAAAAGAAAGCCGTTTTTACGTTCACGGCACAGGATTGATCAAACACAGCTTCTGTCACTTCCGCCATCGGCTGCTTCACAACCATGCCCACAGTGTTAATCGCAATATCAGGGCGGCCCACAGCCGCCGTGGCGTCATTGAAGAGCTTCTCCATCGCCGACGCACGGGTCAAATCGGCCTGAAACGCAACCGCTTCTGCCCCGGCTGCCTTCACCGCAGCCAGCGTTTCCTCGGCGGCAGCACGCGTTGCATCACTGTGATAGTGAATGGCAACCGCTTTCGCACCTTTCTGAGCAAACTCACGTGCCAGCAATCCACCCAGATTTTTTGCGCCACCCGCAATCAAGACCACTTTACCTTCAATACTATTTCTAGACATGAGCTCTCTCCCTATTTCCATGTGAATCACAACATTGGATGACTATAGTGAGTGATCTACACTAGATAAATCCGAAAACCTGACAGGACCTGTCGGGATATCCGAACAATCACAGAGGTTCAATGGACAGAATCCAGCAAATGGAAGTCTTTATACAGGTCATGGAAAGTGGCAGCTTTACCAAGGCCGCAGATGCATTAAACATGCCCCGCTCGACCATCTCAACGGTGATACAAACACTGGAAAATCGGCTGGGTGTTCAGCTACTGCACCGAACCACCCGCCAACTGACCGCAACTCAGGACGGCATGCGTTATCTGGAAACCGCCAACACCCTGATTCAGCAGTTCAACGCAACAGAGCGGATGTTCCAGTCTGAACCCCACCAGATCCAGGGGCGACTGCGCATTGATATGCCCAGCCGGATTGCACGTCGCATCGTGATCCCAGCGCTGCCTGAATTTTTGTCTCTGTATCCGCAGCTCAACATTGAACTCAGCATGAAAGACAGAATGGTGGATCTGGTTGCAGACGGTGTGGATTGTGTCATTCGGGTGGGTGAATTATCAGACTCAGAGCTGATCTGCCAAAAGCTTGGGGATTTGGAGGTCATCCACTGCGCCAGCCCCGGATATTTGGAAGCGTTTGGTATCCCGGAGTCTATTGATGATCTGAGCCATCATCACCTGATTCATTATGCGATCCAAATGCCGGCACAACCGGCCAATCTGGCCTACCAAACCGATGGGGAATGTCTCTCGGTTCCCATGCAAAGCCGGATCACGGTCGATAACGCGGAAGCCTATATCGCCAGTGCACTGGCAGGGATGGGCATCATTGAAATTCCAAAATATGATGTGCAGCATTTACTGGAAAACAACACGCTGCGGGAAATTTTACCCGACAGCAAACCCGGCCCCCTCCCGCTTTCGTTTTTATATCCAAGCCGGAAAAATTTATCTTTACGTGTGGATGTCTTTCGCGCCTGGATAAGCCAGCTTCTGGCAACGACCTGTTTCAACCAGGCCTAGACCGTCTGGCGCGCTTCAGGCGCTCGCCGGATCCCCCGCCCCAGCCTGCGCCAGTAACCATGCTTTCCACTGCAACTGACCGGGCGTTTCGTGCTGGCCGTGCAGCCTGGTCAGCCAGTAACCGCCTTTGTGCAGATAGATGTCGAATGGCTGCACCAGTTTTTCTTCTGCAAGCTGCCTCTGAAACATCGCAGGCGGTGCCAGCGCGACCCCATAGCCCTGCATCGCGGCTTCGACCATCGCGATGGAGGAATCAAAAACGATGGCACTCAGTTTCGCTTTCGGCACCACAACTTTGGCTTCCTGCAGCCATAGCTGCCATTCATCCGGCTGATAAGAACGCAATAAGGTATGATTCAGCACATCTTTCGGCGCCGTTATCGTCCGTCCGATGTCCGGCGGACACAGCGCGGTCAACGGGGCAGGAAAAAGTGCTGTGGCTTCGGTGGCATGCCAGCTCCCTTTCCCGAAACGAATCAGATAATCCAAACCTTCGGCCACCGGATCGGCTTTGTTGTTATGGGTTGAGATACGCAGGTCAATCAGGGGATAGCGCGCCTGAAAATCCGCCAGACGAGGCAGCAGCCAGTTCACGGCAAATGTGCCGACAACGCCCACAGAGACGACTTCTCTGCGGATTCCCTGCATTAACATGTCCATTGCCTCAGACAGGTTTTCAAACGCCCCTTTCACCACAGGCAGCAGCATGATCCCTTCTTCCGTTAAATTTATCCCTCTGGACTGACGGATAAATAAAGATACGCCCAACTGCGCTTCGAGCATTTTGACCTGCTGACTCACCGCAGCCTGGGTGACACACAGTTCGACCGCCGCCTTAGTAAAATTCAGATGCTTTGCCGACACCAGGAAAGCACGCATCGCATTCAACGGTAAGTGGGTAACATTCATTTCCAGACCCTAGATTTTCTGATGGCTCTTCTTAGATTTCGCACATTGTGCCTCAAATGAACTCACTTTAATATCCGTCTATCACCCCGGGGTTCCGAACAAAATCATTCACGTTTAACCGAGTCAGAAGTCACCATGAAACCTATCCTCTGCAATCCAAGAACATTGATCTTATCTGCCCTGTGTCTGCTCTCTGCCGCGGCACCGGTCCACAGCCAAACCACGACCGACCCGGTCAAGCAAGTCGTTGAGCTGGAGGCAGCAAGACTGATGGATGCTTATCAGATTCCGGGCATGGCTTTCGGCATCACCATCCGTGGCAAAGCACATTACTACAGCTATGGTCTGGCCGATGTCCAGCATGATCTCCCCGTCACAGAACACACGATTTTTGAACTGGGTTCAGTCAGTAAAACCTTTGCCGCAACGCTGGCCAGTGATGCCCAGCGTCAGGGCAAGCTGTCGTTTGACGATCAGGCATCGGCATACCTGCCCGAACTGAAAGGCAGCGCCATCGGCGACACTGCCTTAATCCAGCTGGCAACCTATACCGCTGGCGGATTACCCTTGCAGTTTCCAGACACGGTGACGAATCACTCGACCATGCTGGACTACTACCGCCACTGGCAGCCCGCATTTCCGGCCGGAACCCGCAGGCAATATTCAAATCCGAGCATTGGCCTCTTTGGTCATATTGCGGCACTGAGTCTGGGAGCGTCCTACGCTACGCTGATGGAAAGCCGCATCCTGCCGGCGCTTGGCATGACCCAGACCTTTGTGAAAGTCCCCGCTTCCAAGGAGGCTGACTACGCCTTCGGGTACAACGCCGCTGGCGAGGCGGTTCGGGTGACTCCCGGCGTACTGGACGCCGAAGCCTATGGCATAAAATCGACGGCTGCCGATATGGTGCGGTATATCGAAGCTAACGTCGGGACGGCACAGGTGAGCCCCGCAATGTCGCAAACGCTGGCCAATACCAGAATCGGGTATTCTCAGGCCGGTCCGCTGACCCAGGGACTGGGCTGGGAAATGTATGCGTATCCGGTGTCGCTGGACACCTTGCTGGCAGGCAATGCAACCGAGATGATTCTCAACCCGATGCCGATTCAGGCCATTGCTGATCCAAAGCCACTTCCGGCACAGATCTGGGTGAATAAAACCGGCTCAACCGGCGGATTCGGTGCCTATGTCGCGTATATCCCTGCTGAACAAACCGGCATCGTGATTCTGGCCAACAAAAATTACCCCAACGCCGAACGCATCAAAGCGGCCTATGCGATCTTAAAAGCTGCCACGCAGTAATTCTTTCCCAGCGCGACATCCCATCCTTGTGCCGACCGCCCAACCGACAGGCACAGGGATCATTGCAATGCGCTGCCGCACCCTCAAATAGCAGAAAGACAACACGGGTCTTCCTTCCGCCACATCACGTTGAACAGGTGTCAATTTCACTAGTAAAAACATCACTTTGATTATCAATACGCTCACCTAGATCACGTAGTTTTTGACTGAATGGTAAACAACAAATCAATCTTTCCGCCGACCTCCATGGCTCATGAAGACACCGTGTTGACTTCACTCACTGCAGAGCAACGTGCCATTGAAGATACGAGGGTTGCTGAAGCCACCCAACATAGTTTTTTCCCAAAAGGCTCAATGGCCTATGAGGGAGAAGTCCAACTCAATGCAATCACACCTCCCATCACAAAAACAAAACCACCTTTGCAAAAACAGCCAAAGCAGCAACAGAAAAGAAATCCTGCGCGGCTGCCTGCACGGACAACCTTCCGTGGACGCGAACCTAAAGTGTTCAGTGCCTCAATGAATCAACAGGCGGATGGCATCAGCCACGAACCTTTAACAAAATTTGGTGGCATCGCTGTTTTTAAGTCCGGGGAATCACAGAACCGAAAACAAGGCTTCTCAACCATCAACACTCAGAATCAGTCCATGCTTGCCGGGTGTAGTGATCATTTAAAAGCGAGTCTGGAAAACCGCGGTCATTGGCGCCTGACAAGAAATGGGCAATCCGTCACGCCGGAATGGATGATTGTATTCTCGCCAACGCGGAGTACTGGCGACAAACTTGCCTCACAAACCGAGTTAGCCCAGCTATCCAGTATTCAGTCGCATCTGCGTTTACGTGTTGTCAAGACAGTTGCCGATGAAGAAATGATCACCGGCTTCCATACCGGCGAGCATAACGAACGATACACGGCGCCCTTGCCGGTTCTGCATGCTGAGAAAATTGGTATTTCAGATTACAAAGTCTCACTCCCCGGCGGCCTTGAATTAGCATGGTGCGCTGACGATCGACATCTGAGCCCACTCAAGCACCCGGTCAAGCCCGTGTCCAGAGTCAGGGTTGAAGACATTGAAGTCCGGCCGCTTGACTCTGAAGAGATCGCCAGCGAGCTCTTCAGCGATCAAGAGCTGCTGGAAGTGGTGGTCGCCTTCCCCGAAAAAAGTGCGATTGAGCCGCTGTATCTGCTGATGCCACGGGATCGAACAGCCGACGAGCAACAGCTCAGTATTCCTTTATATGCAGTCGGCAACCATGAGGCCGTCTCACTGGCAGTTAATCAGCCAGCCTCCGTCTCTTTAGAATCATCACCTCAGACAGCGTCGCTCGCCGCGCTACCCTACATTGCTGAGGGGCTAGCCTGGATTGGATCGTTCGTTATCGCCGCAAGTTTCACCCCGAAAGGCTCACTCCAAATCGCACCTCAAGACATGGAGGACCAATACTCAAAGCTTTGGCACAACCAACTGCTTTTTCAGGGGAAACTGCATAAAAGCGCTGAGCAGGAAATCTATGAATCTGAAGGGATCCGGCCAGATTTTACCTACAACCTCAATACGCACTACGAGCAACACATTGAAATTGAGTGTGATGGAGAGGCGATCCAAACCGCTTACTTTACAGATGTCACCGGAAGCCTTCCCAAAACCAGTGAACACAAAGTCCCCACTGAAATTCTGCAAGAAGAAAGGCAAGGCTATTTTGCCGACATCAGTGGCTTCACCCTGAAATGGAAAGATCATGCACTTGCCAGAGAAGAGGGTGTATTGCAATTGCTTCCGGATGAAATCCTTTGGGATGGGACCCGGAACGTCATCGCATCCGATGGGACCACCAATCGTATTCAGGTTGCGGCCGGACATGAAAATCTTGAGTTAATCTTCATTCCGCTTGTTCGCCTGAGTGGCACGGTTTCCTTTAATCTGCCTCCTACCTGGCATGAGAGCCTGGCCCCAGAGGAAGACAGAGAATCAGGCCGGATGGCCAACCCGATTCAGACCATTGATTTAGGCGACCGCTTTACTTCGCCCATGCCCGATCCGATTGATGATGGAATCTGGACGACACCAGAGGCGGAACCAGTCTCATCCGGGCGCTACACCACGCCAATCCATACGCCAGAAATCTTTATTCTCTGGACACCGGATTCCTCCCCGCTGCCCCCCATTCTGGTGATGCTGAAGCGAATCAGTAAGTATCACAATTATCAGCATGGTCAGAGCCTGGCAGATTTGAATGATGATCAACGGCGCAAGGTTGAGGCCTTTGTGGCTGCTGTGGAGTCGAATGATCCGGCTAAATATAAATGGGATAAAATTGAAAAAATATCACAAGGACAAATTAATGAGACTGAAAGAAAAGTCATAAGAAAATTTGCTATTAGAGTTGAACTACTACCAAAACTACCTCAAAATAAATCAATTGGAGAGGTGAATTTTGATTCATATTCAGAACTGGACATTAATTTACCTAGAGAGTTTTGGAAACTGAAGGTAAAAAGACAAGAAAAATATCTAGACAAAAAGACAATTGAATTATTTTTATCTCAAGGGAAAGACATCAAAAAATACTTTAAACCTAATGGCAGACTAAACAAATACTGGACTTGGCATCATCATCAAACTCCAGGTAAAATGCAATTACTTCCCTTTGGTATACATAAACTGTATTATCATATTGGAGGATTCGTTAAATGGTGCAAACAAAAGGTGAAACATGATAAAAATAAAGTTTGATCCCGGTTCATCAGCTGAACCCTTTACAGATAGCAGGCTTGAAGATATTCAAGAATATTTGGACGAGTTCGTTGGCGGTGTTTCGCTGCCTCAAGCACTCATTGAAATGCTCAAAGAAAATAATGGTGGTGTACCCATACACAGGTATTTTGAAACAGAGTCAGACGCTTATCCATTACGGATTTTCTTCAATATGAGCCGTAATGAACCTTGTATCCTTCATGAATCAAACAATATTTTTGATATGCATCAGCTCTATGAAGATAGATTCAATAACCCGTATCTATTACCCATCGCAGAAACAAGCTTTGGGGATGTTGTGGTGCTGGACTACGAAGGCACCCCAAAAGATAACCCGCGGGTTGCTTTATGGTTTCATGAGTGCGATGAACATGGCGTCAACAGTCAACCGTTAGAGCACATCGCTGATGACATGGCTTCGTTTTTAGACCTGCTGACGGAAGACTGATGCTTAACCATTGAATCGGCATGGATGCCGATTTATTTCAACAATCTGTACAGGATAGAAGCGAAAAACGATGCGTCATATTGATTTTCAAAATAATACATCTTTTGAGCCAATCACAGAGGAACATCTGGAAGAAGCCGATGAGTTTTTTGATGAGTTTATGGAAAACGCTCGTTTTCCACCTGCTCTTATCGAGCTATTCAAGAGAAATAACGGAGGTGAGCCTATTCAGAGGCACTTTAAAACTCAGACTAATGAATATCCAATTCGATTGTTTTATAACGTTAGTTTCAATGAATCAATTATTCTTCATGAATCAAATAATCTTTTTGATAAATATTATTTCTTTGAGAGTAGATTCAATAACCATCTCCTTTTACCGATTGCGGATACTACCTTTGGTGACATTATCGTGTTGGATTATAATGGCACTCCAAAAGATAACCCTCGTGTTGTACTTTGGTTCCATGAATGTGATGAAAAAGGTGAGTTCAGCTACCCAATGGAGAACATTGCAGACAGTATGGAAGAATTTATCAACCTGCTAACAGAAGATTTTACGAGAAGTTAAGATGAGCACGATTGATTTTTTCCCTGGAACTTCATGTGAACCGTTAACATCACTCCATTTTGAAGATATAGAAGAATACATGAGTGAAAACTTCGGTGATTGTAAGTTTCCTCAGACACTCATTGATCTATTAAAACGAAACAATGGTGGAATGCCAATACAACGCTGTTTCGAAACAAAAAACAACAAGTATCCAATCAAAATTTTCTATGATTTGGGTCTCAATGGAACCATTATTCTCCATGAATCCACGAATATTTTTGAGATGCATGATTTTTATGAAGATAGATTCAAGAACCCCTATTTATTCCCCATCGCAGAAACAAGCTTTGGGGATGTTGTGGTGCTGGACTACGAAGGCACCCCAAAAGATAACCCGCGGGTTGCATTATGGTTTCATGAGTGCGATGAACATGGTGTGAACAGCCAACCGTTAGAGCACATCGCTGACGACATGGCTTCGTTTTTAGACCTGCTGACGGAAGACTGAAAGAAGATGACATACGCTGGGACAAGCCAGGCAGGTACAACAATGTCTGAGTTTCCCTGTCATTCGACAGACAATCCGCGTCATCAATTACGTCACCGGCATCGCTCCCCGCGTCATAAAACTCAGCGGTGTTTTCCCCGTTTGCTGCTTAAAAAAAGCAATGAATGCGCTGTCTGACGAGAACTCCAGCCAGACGCTCACATCCGCGACCAGCATCTCGGCAGAGAGCAATTCAATCGCTTTCAGTACCCGCCATTGCTGGCGCCAATCCTGATACGACATCCCGGTATCGGCTTTAAAAATTCGCGAGAGTGTTTTTGTGCTGACTCCAAGCGATAGGGCCAGCTCGCTCGCCGGTGGCGCTAAAAAAGTATCCAGCGTCATTTGCGTTCTGAACCGCGTCAACCGGACATCCGCAGGGACGGGAAGCTGATACTCTTGGCGCTTTGCAAGATCAAACTCTTCCCAGAACAGCGCCGTTGTTTTTGCCATCTCGGATTCTGGTTTGTCCCAGGGCCAGAATGCCATTTTCTCAATCAATGCCCTGAGCAGATCGTTCACCTCGATTTGAGTGACTTCTGAAGGGCCATCAAAAACCGAACCCTCAAAATATAAAGAGCGATAAGCGACCACATTGGTCATCACCGCTCGGTGGGGCGTCCGTGGCGGAATCCAGACAGCTCTGGTCGGCGGCAACACACAAATGGCCTTGTCCAGAACAAAGCGCATACATCCCTGCGGGGCATACAGAATCTGTCCCTTGTGATGCTGGTGAACACCCGAGTCATGCTGACCCACATCTGCAGCGATGCCAATCACACTGGCTGAGAAATGATCTGCATCAAAGGCTGTTTTCTGATCAATGAACGCCATTTGTCCGAATCTTGTTATTTTCTGTCTGAATGTCGTTTATGGGCATAAGAAACATCAGTATACACTGCGCGCCAAATTCATACAGGGTGAAGACACCAATGAAAAAGAAACCATCCTTAGGGCTGATGGTGATCATGCTGATGTTTCCTCAGATTGTCGAAACGATCTATAGCCCGGCTTTAAGTGCAATTTCGCAGACGTTCGCAGTCTCAAATGCGCAGGCAGCACAAACCTTGTCCATTTACTTTTCCGCCTTTGCGGTGGGTGTGGCCGTATGGGGCGTGCTGGCCGATCGCTGGGGCAGACGACCTGCGATGCTTGCCGGTTTGCTGATATACGCCTGCGCAGCTTGGGTGGCCACGCAGACAGACCATTTCATGGTGCTGATGATTGCCCGCGCCTTCAGCGCCTTTGGCATTGCGGTCGGCTCCATTGTCACACAGACCATGTTACGGGATGTTTTTGATGGCGAGGCCCTGGCAAAAGTTTTCAGTGTGATGGGTCTGGGCATTGCCATCAGCCCCATCATTGGCATGTTCTCAGGTGGCCAGCTCATGCAGGCCGGCGGCCATCAGGCTGTATTCTTTACCTTATTCGCAATGGCCATAGGCTTACTGTTCTATAACTATGTTCACCTGCCTGAAACTCAGTCTGAAAAGTCGCCATTGAACCTGCGTTCACTCAGCATTCAGATGCTGAAAGACGGGCATATCTGGCAATCCGCTTGCCTGATCGCGCTGTACAATGTCGCCCTGTTTGCGTATTACCAGTTGGGCGGATTCCACTTTGCGGCACTTGGCTTTACGCCGGCGCAATTTGGATACAGTGGTCTGGTACTTGGTCTGGGCTCACTCTTGGGCAGTTCCTGCAACCCATATTTGCTGAGCAAAGGCATCGCACAACACCACCTGCTGAAAGGGGCCAGCCTCCTGTGCGTTACCGGCGCGACTGGCGTCTATCTCCTGCTGAATTCAGTGGCGTTTCTGGCTCCCTTGGTCCTTATTGTCATGGCTTTTGGGATTGCCATCCCAAATGTACTCGGCATGGCTCTGCGCGATTACAGCGCATACGCCGGGAGTGCCGGGGCTTTGTTCGGCCTCCTCTATTACTTACTGATTGGATGTGGCTTGAGCCTGGCAGGCAGTTTGCAGCACTTAGGCGTTGTGCTGATTGTCTGCAGCCTTGGCATTCTTTTCGTCACTGCCGCACGGCAGGTTTAACTACGGACACCGCATCATCCTATCGATAACTCCCGCTACACCGCGGGAGTCTGCATCGCAACCCAGTCACCATGCGGGCTAACAATCCAGCACTTTTCTCTGCTGAAATGCCGCAGTCACCTCTTGCCATTCATAGCGGCTCAGAAAACAGGCTCTGGCATTTTCCGAGTTATTCGCCTCAATCAACACCGGTGCCAATACAAAACCTTGCCGGAACAGGCTCATGATTATGTCCGAGGCATTTTCCGCATGAAGCGCTTCAAAAACCAATACATCTTCTTTCACCAGCACACAAAACTTCATCAGTATTCCTTCCATCTCAGTTCGAGATCAGAATTATCGCCATTTATGCTATAGTGCCTAGTGATATTAATTTTATGGCGATAACTTAAAGTGATGAAGGTCAACCCAAAATATTTGCGCTCGATTGAAATTTTGGCCAGAGTGAAAAACTTCCGAATCGCCTCACAAATACTTTGTATTTCACAACCCGCACTGTCTAAGCAAATTAAAAACTTTGAAGATGCTTATACAATTGAAATGTTTATTCGAGACAGTCAGGGCGTGACCCTCTCCGAGGCAGGAAAACGGGTGATTGATGAAATTACGGCTTTAAACCGGCATATTCAAAAAACAGATGAATTCATTACCAGCATTTCCCAGAACAGCCTGACTCCTTTATCGATTGCGTTTGGCAAGTCCAGTAATGACTTCCTGCCTGTTCTGATTCGTGAGTTCCAGAATTTCCACGGTAAGATATTGATTTCACTTGCTGATATCTGTTCTCAGGAGCAAGAGGAACAACTCCTTTCAGGTGCGCTGGATATTGGGTTTATGAGACAACCAGCCTCACAGGCGCTCAACAGCATTCCGGTTTCAAAGGATGAGTTTGTTCTGGCCGTTTCAAAGAACCAATACGTCGATGACAATATTGACGCCTATTTACAGAAATATAACCTGCTCATGATGAGTAGTCACAGTAAGTCTCAGATCAACTTGCACACGATGGATTTGCTGAAAAACAAAACATATAAGATCACAAATATCTCTGCAGATTTACAAACAATGATTACGTTGATTTTATCCAATACTGGTGTTGCCATTTTGCCGAAGAAATCAATTCTCGGTATTTACGATGCCATTCAGTTAATCCCATTTCAGGAAAACACACAATGGGATATTCATATGGTATGGCATCCGAACAATTCGGCCCGATCGGTTGCGCTTTTCGTTGACCATGTCAAAAAAGAGCTTTCAAAACCAGCAGGAAGATGGACAGCGATTCTGAACCTCTATGTGGCATCACAAATGATTCAGCATGATGCCCCCTGACAATGCAATCACATGACCCCGTTTATGAAGAGCTCTTCTTAGGAACCTGGCCCTCTGTCAGCATGAGTTTGAGCTCATCAACCGAATCCACCGAATAAGACACCATGGCTTCCGGTTGGATACGCTGTCCCGTTTCGTCTGAAATATACCTGGCGAGTTGCTCTGGCTGAATCTGCCCATCCTCGGTTTTGAACAGATTGAGTTCTGCTTCGCTGAGCGTCTTCGCGCGGCCCGGCAGGTAAATTGTGCCGTAATATAAATCAACGCCGAACGCGATCAACCCGGGTACGACAAACAAAATTAAACCTGCCGCATCTAATACAACGATGGCCGGATCAAGCTGACCACCCCGCTGCCCCTTCCGCTCCGGATGCAACAAGACACCACACCCCGATAACTGTATCGTCAGTATCGCCGTCAAACTGATTCCCAATAGCTGATTTTTCATTGAATTTCCCTGCGTCAGTCGTCTATGCATCCGAATTTTTTTGTTGCAGTTTTTTAGGCTGTACTCTTTCATTATGGTGAAAAATAAGCGACTTGCAGGGATTTTTACCGTGTCATACGTAATGCTGATCAGACCTGTTTTTACATGTTAACTGCTTAGGGCAACCCCTTATCGATCTTTCGCATTTCCTGAATATTGAATCGGGCTTGTCACGACTTTTTTCACAATGGATGAATAGTAAGTCATTGTATCGCTGTGTATCGTAATCACCCGGTGATCCAAGGGATGATTTGCTTTCAGTAGGTAAGTATCAGGAGATTCTATATTCTCAATCGACAGAAAGATCTGATTCGACCAAAACCGTTTCACAGATCCAGAGGAGTGAAGCACGACTTCATCACGGCTGTTTCGGCGAGTGGCTGAGAACTGACCATCTGAACAAATCATGAGAATCGTATATTCACCTTCTTTCACTGTATAAACAGCCTGAAAAAATCGACCATAAATATGAGGCCAAATGAGCAGAAACAATAATATCAAGATGAGCAATAGGTTTAATCTTTTATTCATAGCAGATTCATCTGGAAATAATATGAAACAGTCATAAAAATGAGTGTTATCAATATAACCGTCAGCTTGTATCCATTCAGTAATTTCGCTGAGATTTTAGTAAACGTTTGATGAATATTGATGTAAATGGATTTTTTTCCTATCTCAGTCCCTTCAATTCTTTTTCTTTTTATAAGTTCAACCGCCTTTTCATCGGCACCTTCGTGATGAATCGAATGAACATTGGGTGAACTATCAACCTGATGAATAATCAGAGAATGATGTAATTGATAACCATAGCCTCGTAAGGTAATGATCGATGGATTAACATTCAACTCGTTTAATGTGTTTCGAATATTATTCATGGCAACGTTAAGTGAGTTTTTGGTAACCACTTTTCCTGGCCAGGCATATGCAATGATTTCATCTCTACTGATGCCTTCTTTTGCATCAGGAAGCGATAACACATTCAGAATGAGAATTTCTGAATGTGCCAAGGCAGATTCAGAAACTTTGTCATGACAAGATATTTTTCTGGTGCTTGAATCAATATAAACAATATGTTTCATATAGTTTACCAAGTGAATTAATTTCAACGTACCTCGTTTATTAAATGATTAGTTCAATCCCAATTGTCACATTAATCAATATCAAGAAGACCGTCCTCCCACCTTCTTATTTCATAATATTTTAAATTCATTGGCCATTTCGAGTTAACGATGACCTTTCACCAAAGGGGATACAGAATATAACTTGAACAGGAAGCTTGAATGACTTCTTGATACGATTGAATTGACAGGATTTAAAAGAATTAGTGAAAAACGCTCAAAAAAAACCGCTCACTATACAGAGAGCGGTTTTGGCGGTAAATCCCTTTACCTACGACTTAACACAAAACGTTGCTGATCACTACTTGTCAGAAGGGATCAGGCTTTTGACTTCAACTGGCTCACCACCAATTTCAGAAACTTTCAGATTCAGCGTATGTGAATATGGCTTAGAGCTGTATACAAAGACACGGCCTTTATCATTGGTCATATAGCGATTATCACCTTTGGTATCCACAACGGTAACATTGGCTTGCGGTACACCTTCTTTTTCTACTAATACCCAAGCGCCATCCATACGAGACGTGACATTAACTTCGAGTCCGTTTGCCATCATTTCAGTTTTGCCTTCATTCTTATCGGCAAATGCAGAACCAGACATTGCTAATAAACTGACCAGCAGAACTGGTAAAACTATATTCATAATTATCTCCAGGACACCCAAGTGTCAATCATTCCATGTAGTGCGAAGTGCCGTTATAAATTACTGTCCAATTGAAACTCAAGTCAATAGATATGGATCTGATTATTTTGATCTATATAACGCATTAATCTTTCCCTGACTTTAATTAATCATCCTGGTGCCGCGCTTGATATTGATTGATGTCTGAAAAGATTATAAAAGAATGCATTTATATAAATACACAACCAGCCACACCTGATTAATAAAATTAAAAAATTATATTAATCAGATGCTTAGCCAAAAACATGAACTGTGAACCTCGTAAAAATTAATGAGAAGACCACTCAATATGATTCCACATGCGTGCTCGGAAAATCACCGAGCCCGATTTAAAATTAGGCTCAAGCTGTCTGACTTTAATATTCCATCTACAATTTTAATCGAAAGCCACAGAAACTTTCACCCATCGATATAGTTGAATAAGTTAAAATATCAATAAAACTGCGATCAAATAAGTCATTCAACCTAACTGTAAATATATTTTGAGACTATTCAAACTCGTCACAGGGCTAAATTGCCCCACTCAACAATAAATCAGCGCATCAACTCAACGACACAGGATGGCAATCAATGAATATCCGACTGATTGAGAACAGAGACCCATGAAAGGAGGCTAGACTCATGTGTTCACCTTCCCTCCCGTGGCGCGTCACGCATAGCCAATACTTCGAAACCATGATTCCCGGCGATTCACAATCTGCCATTGATGAACGGTACACCTGAGCCTCGAAATACGCATAAAACGCATCAGGGCGCATGGATAGGAAGGTCACGTCAGCGGACGCTTTAGCAAAAGAAATGAATCCCTTGAAATGTTAGGCCCGAGATTCCGCAGCCAATTTAGGAATAAACCGCTTCATACAGTACACCAAGAAGCCTAAGGAGCCGAGTCTGATGCTCTTGAACACCCGTTATGAAGCTTTGGCCGCCAAATTCGAGTGTGTCGATACCTTCGAATTTTAAGAATACCCAACGTGCCGTCGGTTTAGTTGTCGTCTTATTCTTTTCCATGCTAGGAAAGAATTCCTCGGTCTTAGTGAGACTCTCTCGGATTTTGTGCTCTAAGCTTGCGTAAACGAGTAGGCTAAGCGTCATGATCATCAGTAGCGCCTCGATTCGCTGAGGTTTCTTCAGGAAAATTGATGATGTTAAGAACTCAGGGCTTTTCAAAAAGCGAAAGCCGCGCTCAACCTTTTGCTGAGACTTGTAATGCTCAAGCAATGCAGCCATTGTTAGATCGGCGTAGTCAGTATCGTTGGTGGCGAGAATAAACATACCCACTTTAAGCTTGGCCAGTTTCACTTTTTCTAGATCGGTATAAGGCGTAGAATCTATCAAATAGTGGTATCCCGTTGGCTTTTCGTCTTTCTTCGGCCGACCACGACCTGAATAGATTGGCTCTTTAACGATGGTTGATTGTGCAAAGCCAAGCAAATGACACTGGCTGGCGAAGTCGCCCATTGCTTGCTCGGCATCCACTGCGCAAGCAAACTTCTTTTTCATTAGTTGTCCCAGCGCTTTCTGCTCTTTGGTGATATTTTTGTCTAAGTTCTTATAGAACGTTACCTCTTCTCGCTTGGTTGCTTGTTCACTATGAATCAACAGCCACTTCTGAGTAACCGAGCCATAATCAGCGTCAACCCAGCAACCCGAGTAGCCATTGCCGATACGGCTCAGCTGCTCTGGCTCAAGGTTCATTAAGGCTTCTTTAGCTGACTTAATGGTCATTGGAACACGCGTAATAAACTTCTGTTGTTGCTCATCCAGTGAACGAATGCTTTCTTCGGTGTATAGAGCGGCATCGGCGATGAAGTAGCGACTGTTTTGAGCTGCCTTTAGGCAATGAATATGCCGTTTAGTGACCTCTGAGAATGCCTTAGCATCGTTGGTGTTGCCACTAAGCGCTTGCATGTAAACAGGTAGGCCTGCTTGGTTTTCACAAATCAGCTCAAGGACCACTTGATTTAGCTCTGGACGGTGGTCTCGGCTGTAGCCTTTTACCAGTTTAATGGCATTCAGATCTTCGTCTTGGGCGTATTCACCATCGACATGGAAGCTAGTGATATCAGGGTGGACAGAGTCTGTTTTAAGTCCTAGCTTATCAACGACATGCTCTGCAATCGCTTGATAAAGTGCGGAGACATCTGCTTCATATAAAGCATCTAAAGTACGTCCGAGTACATCGTCAGTTAAATGGTGCGCTTCAATGTCTTTAGCGAGCAACTTGGCAACAGGCTTTGTCTCGAAGAAGTCAGAGAACATATGCAGCGTTCTACTGTGAAAGCCAAGGCCATTAAGAATCATTGCTAAGACTGCCTCGCCATGTGAAACGTTGTGCTCCGAGTACTTGGGAATGATGCGATCAATAATGCCTGGTAAACCGATTTCATGACAGAAAGCAGCGATTAGCCCTAAGTGGTCTAGGCGTTTAATGACAGGTTGAGCAGCAGACATAATAAAGTGACCGTTAAATAACAGTAATAGATCAAAACTGGGGATCGCGGTCAAGAGGTCAGTTGCACTAACACCTGAAAACGATCACTGGATCACATTGTTTTAATTATGAAATTGGCTGCGGAATGACGGGTGAAGTATGTCGCGCTTGAGTTCGGTATTTCTATCAGCATGATTTCATACGCACCAGATACGCTTTGCTGGCATAAATGTATCCAGAAATGCCTTTTTATTCTTTGCTGCTGTCCCGGCAGGTTGTCGGCTTCCCGCCGCCGACAACCTGAAAATTCGCCCTGAATTTCCCCCTGGGGGAGTGGGAAACTTTGGGGTCAAAGCTCGTTTTTGGACATTTCCGAGTTAAAGTCTTTACGGTAGTGTTCAAAGTTTTGTGTCTTGTCCTACACTGACTGAAAAAGGGAGAGACACATCATGGCTGATAAATACGAAATTGATATTCAGGAATTCGCAAAGGTGCTTCAGTCCGGTCAACGCATCAATAGTACAAGATTAAATAAAACCAGTTAAGTATATGAAAACAAAAATAATATAGATGAGGCTTAATTGCTCTATAATGAATAGTAATTTCCAAAGCCAAAATATCAAAGGATATCGACATGTTCATCAAAAACTCTTCGTGCTTCTCTCAATTGCTTCAAATTCAGGTAGATAGTAGAGTCGCTACTGCTCGATCTGTTTATCATATAACTAAAGATAAAGAAGCAAAGCGAACTATTGCTGTCGCATGCATGTTGGAACTCATAAAAAGTGAAGTAGCAAATTCTGAGATATCTAACTTGGAATATTTTATAGAAAAGCTTCCACATTTTACCGATGTAATTCAAAAATCACTTGAGGTAAATAAATAGCACATGTTGGCAATATTTATGTATGCTATAAAACTTATCATTTCAATACAACATGATGGAGTCTGATAAGAAACAGTCAAAATCAGACTCCTAATTACTTAAAAATCAACACCATAATAAATCACCGATTATCTTCCTTACTTTCCGATAAGGGCTCAACAGGCACCTCTTCATTTTTCTTATCGACAACTTTTTTGTGATTCGAATTTGTCTTTTCGGAATCCACATCAACATTATCGTCTTTCTGTGTGAAAATATTCTTAATCCAGTCAAACATAACATCACCTTCTGATTTAAAAGTATTTATTACTAGCACAGGAAGATTAAATCATATGCTTATAAGTACAGGGTGAGAGCATACTAACTTGATCGCTCAGGAGGTGAGCGCTTCGTCTGTTTATTGAACTCAAAATTTTTCATCTTGTCGGCAATTTTCGTAAAAATTGGCCTAGATTTTAAGCTCGTTCACCACTAGAACAAGAATTGAACGAAGTATGCTCGCGCCCTGCTTATAAGTATAGTCTTTTAAAAATAAAAATTTGTGAAAATCTATCAATTTATCCATATTATCAGCCAAGTAAATACTGTTGCATAAGAGAATCAAAGTTTCAGCGCAAAATATCGAATTTTTTGAACAAAATATAGCAATTTGACGTTCACAGCTGGTTGTGAGCACGGAATTCTTTTTTACGGAAGTCCCTAATGCATATCGATGCTTTTTCTCAATTCTTTTCAGTGAT
This sequence comes from Photobacterium sp. 1_MG-2023, assembly GCF_030547945.1. Lineage (NCBI taxonomy): Bacteria > Pseudomonadati > Pseudomonadota > Gammaproteobacteria > Vibrionales > Vibrionaceae > Photobacterium > Photobacterium sp. 1_MG-2023. Next base: position 201,056 of record NZ_JAUORR010000002.1, read on the forward strand.
TCAAGACTCACGGCAGTCAGCAAAAATCTTGTACCCACTTGTCTAACCGTATGTGCCACCATTGCAGGTATGGAGGGCTAGTAAGATATCGAAGACTTTGGTGAAACTCATCTCGATTGGCTGCAGGACAATGGAATTTTCCGCTAGGGCATCCCTGTTCATGACACGATTGCCAAAGTTGTTTCTTCCATTGAACCTGACCAGTTTCAAGACTGCTTTTTAAAATGTTTCAGACTGAAAAATTTATGAACGCATGCTCAGTGAGCATCGGAATATTGCTGAATATTTTTTATCAGAAGGACACGGTAAAGCTGCCAGAATACGAGATTATAGGGTACGTGATTCAAATAAAAATCAACCAGATTCATATCAACAGATTGAATATATTCGAGACTTAGTTAATGCCAAGGTAGCAGAAATATATACCAGAGCATATAATAAAATCCAGAGGCTGTAAGTCTTTATGAATTCACTCGAACTCTACAATCCTATCAATCAATATTCTTTGAAAAAAATTACATTAATAATGTATGCGGAAATTTATTTAAACCACTCAAAAAGATAAGTCCATTACAGGTGTTCAATTTATGACGTTAAGACCATGAAAAAAAGTAATTTTAAGTCACTTCAGCGTGGCCATCCTACCCAGTTACCAAAGAAATATATTGACTGGATAACCCAACCAATTACACGATTCATGAGAGTTGAAGCCGCAGCTGGCGCATTTTTGCTTTTCTTTACCATCGCTTCCTTGGCTATTTCCAACTCTCCTTTGGCAGATGGATTTTTACTATTATGGCAAACACCTATTGGGATCTCGTTCGGAACGATTGAATTTACACGCTCACTTCAGGAGTGGATCAATGAAGCTTTGATGACATTTTTCTTCTTCCTAGTCTCACTTGAGCTAAAACGTGAAATAGTCTTAGGCGAATTAAATAAACCACGCTTAGCCATGCTTTCTATAGCGGGTGCTATTGGTGGTATGTTGGTTCCTGTATTAATCTACATGGCTTTTCAAATTGGTCAATCTGGGCAACATGGTTGGGGGATCGTCATGGCAACAGATACCGCATTTGTCATCGCCTCCCTTACAATTCTCGGCCCTCGAATTCCAAAAACTTTGCGGATATTCATGCTTTCTTTAGCCGTCATTGATGATATAGGTGCAATTATTGTTGTTGCTTTTGGATACGGTAAAAATATTAACTTTTATTATATTTCACTAGCATTACTCGGTTTCTTGTTTGTAAAATCCATGTCAATCCTTGGAATAAGAAGTCTCATAGTATATTTTATTGTTGGTGTTTTAATTTGGTTGTTAATTGATATGTCTGGAATTCATCCAACAGTAACTGGTGTTATCTTAGGTCTAATAACACCTACTAATCGATGGGTTAATGAAGAACGATTGTTAAAAATAATGGAATGTGTTGTTCCATCACCGACATCAAGCCAACATGATTCATTTGATATAGATCGTCAAGCTTTAAAAACCGCTGAAGCTGCTGCACGAGAAGCACTTTCACCACTAGAACGCTTAGAAACTATTCTGCACCCTTGGGTAGGTTTTTTAATCATGCCTTTGTTTGCATTTGCTAATGCCGGAGTATCAATTTCATTTTCAGAGTTTTCTAGTTCTTTATATTTTTCAATATTTATGGGTCTCGTTATTGGGAAGCCTATCGGTATTGTCTTATTTAGTTGGTTAGCAACACTGTTCAAAATAGCTATCCGACCACCAGACCTATCTTGGCATTACCTTATCGGGGGAAGCCTTCTCGCTGGAATAGGTTTCACTATGTCATTGTTTATTGCTCACTTAGCTTTAGAACCAACATTAATAAGTATTGCAAAAGCTGCTATTTTTTCTGCATCTTTATTTTCGGCACTTACAGGAATTATATTCCTATCATGGCTATTAAATCGAGATGCCAAACTTATAAACATTTCAAAAAACAAACTATAATTCTCACCAACTAAAATAAAACCACTCGATGATATGCATCATGATTTATATCGTTGTAACGAATAAGCCGGCCTTTCAAACCACCTAAAAGTTTTGGAAAATCATTTATAATAGTTCTAAAATTTTTTAGTGAGGAGGTGTAGTAATGATTCATGTAAATATCCCCCCGATAGACAGTGAAGAGCCTCAACACAGTGCAGGCATCCGAGTAGGCAAAGATTTACTTAAAGCAACCAAAAATTTTACTGAAGAATCGCCAGCGACAAGTTGGTGGTATGTTATTTCTACTTTTTTGTTCATGATGGCGGCTTTAGCCGTCGCAGGGATAGTTGAATTTTGGCCGATTCGTTTTATTTTTTCTGTCTTAGGTGGATTATTGATTGTTCGTTCCTTCATTACGTACCATGATTATTTGCACGGTTCAATCCTTCATCATTCACGAATCGCCTTCTGGCTGTTTTATACATTCGGAGCTTTAGTTTTAACACCACCTCGCTCTTGGCTCGAAAGCCATAACTATCATCATGGACATGTCGGACAGATATCAACAATAGTGGCAGGGACTTTTCCGGTTATATCCACAAAAATGTGGAAAGAATCATCGCGATGGCAGCGCCTTGTCTATAGAATACAACGGCACCCGTTGGTTGTACTGTTTAGTTACCCTCTTGTCTTTCTGATAAATATTACTCTCATTCCTCTTCTGAAAAATCCTATCAAACACTTCGACTCCCTTATATCGCTGATTGTTCACTTTGGATTGATTACCCTTTTATGGTTATCTGGTGGCTTCAATCTGGCTTTTTTCGTCATTTTACTTCCAATGACAATTGCTTCCACGCTTGGATGTTATTTGTTTTTTGCCCAACACAGTTTTCGACGAATGCAAATAGTCTCACCTGAGTCTTGGAACTACTATCGTGCAGCTTTAGAATCATCAAGTTATATGCGAATGAATCGAATCATGCAGTGGTTTACAGGGAACATTGGCTATCATCATATTCATCACCTCAATGTTAGGATTCCATTTTATCGATTGCCTGAAGTTATGGATAAAGTTCCTGAGTTACAAGCACCGATTACAACAACTCTGTCTCCTTCAGACATCATTAATTGTTTCCGTTCTGCTTTATGGGACGAGGATAAACAAAGAATGGTTTCTTACAAAGAAGCAAGGGAAATTGAAGAAGATAAATATTTATAATCAACATAACAACCCATATAAATCAACCAATTTTTTAGAGAGAAGTTTAAATGATAGCATGTAATATAAACATATTTAATATCTTGTAAAAGCTAGATTTATATAAATTTAATCATCGCACTTAATAAATATATTATTAGAAATAATCAATAAGTCGGTGGCAATTTACTATCACAACATTTCAAATTGTTATCGGGATTAAACGTCGGACTTAACATACTTTTGGGCAATACCAAGTTAGGAGAAACAACAAGTGGAGATACGCTTCAGGGCAGAAGTGTCATTGATTTACGTAATGAAGTGACGATGTCAGCTTAAATGCAGAAGATCTCAGGAACGAGGAAAATATTGAATTGACAAACGTATTGCTTGCACCATAAGCTGACATAACCACGCTCGACATATCAGAAGGTTATGTCTTCATTGGCACCATAAGGTGACATAGAAATGAAGCATAAGGTGACATAACCTTCCCTTGGCTTAGCATCTGCATCGGAATGTGTAAGATTTTTTCTTTCACTTAACTTGATTGGTCAGCTGTTCGGCCTATCAGTAATCAGCCCTACCCGTAAATGCACATTGGCAAGCTTAAGCAGTGAATTATTAGCTGGCACCGTCGTCAGGCAATGAGTTCGGCTCACGCCGCAGAAATAAGCATAATTGGTCAATGTGAAGTTACGAGCATTGAAGAATAGTCCGAATAACCTCCTAGAAGAAAGCCGCCGGATCCTTGGGCACCAGCGACGATAGACCATAAGGGAAAATACTTCTTGCCCTACGCACTTTGCAAACCAATGATTTCAGGCTGACTTATTGTAGGTGTGCTTATGTGCTTTTCCGTGGTTGCCAGCTTTGCTGTCAGCATGAGAATGAACATGCGAGGTTTGGCTGTCATCCGTGAAAACGACCAGCATCACCGCAGCCAGCAGGCTGAGCAGGCCCGCACAGAACATCACCACGCCAAACCCGGCCGCCATTGAGGACTGATAAACCGAAATCAGTGCCTCACGTCCCTGCGGAAACTCATGACTCATCACTGCGCGATGGGCTATCTCAACAGCCGCCTCTATGCTGTCAGCATTCACGCTATTGGCCATCTCCTGAATCGCATAAAGGCTCATCACGCTGCCGAGCACAGCAATACCCAGCGTCATCCCGATCTGTCGCAACGCATTCATCGTTGCCGAAGCGATCCCTGCGCGCTCAGCGGGCGCAAATCCCATAACCATCATCCCGGTGGCTGGAACGGAGAGCCCCGCCCCTAAGCCAAGCACCGCAAGGATGACGCCGATAAAAATGTAAGACGTATCAGCCGCAAATAATGACATCCCGCACAGTGACACCCCGATCAGCGTGTATCCGGTGGCCATCAGTTTCTTCAGCGAAACATGCCGGGCCATCCGGCCAAACAGCAACGATGCCACGCCCATCATTGTGAATTGCGGCATCAGATGCCACCCGGCCATTGCAGGCGTATCCCCCTGCACCTGCTGCAAATAAAGCGACAGAAAAAACAGACTGGCATAGGACGAAAACCCCAGTGCAAAAGAAGCCAGATTGGCCACGGCAAAAGTGATATTCCGAAATAGATGGATGGGGAACAACGGTCGCTTGACCGTAAGCTCAATCCAGACAAAAACCACAAAAGCCACTGCGGCACAGGAGAGCGGCAACAGAACTTTCTCCGCAGAAGCACCATGCTCGCCCATTTCAATCAGCGCATAGCTGAGCATACCGAGCCAGACCATGCTCAGCACCTGACCCACAGGATCAAACGCCGCATGCTCCGGATGCTTCCGCTCCCGAATCCCCCAGGCACCGAGCAAAGCAGCAATGATACCGATGGGAACATTGACCCAAAAGATGCTTGACCAGCCAATATGCTCAATCAGCAAACCACCAATCAAAGGACCCGAAACAAGCGAGAGAGCACTGCAGGCCGACCAGCCGCCAATCGCAAGGGCACGCTGACGGGAATCGGGAAATGCGTGGGTCAGAATCGGCATGGCACCGGGGATTAGCAACGCACCAGCAACCCCTTGTACCCCGCGGCCCCACAGCAAAGTATTCAGGTCGGCGGCGAAGGCACAAATCACGGAGCCCATCACAAAGAGCGCGACACTGCCCAGCCACACTCGCTTGTGTCCGTATTTATCACCCAGCGGGCCTGCGGACAACATCACTGCCGAGAGCGCGATCGCGTAAATGTTAATGATCCACTGAAGCCCGGCCATATCCGCATGAAGTGCTTCCTGAAGAGTCGGTAACGCGACGTTGACAATACTGATGTCCAGTGTTGACAGAAAGGTTCCGAGATAAGCCGCGATGACCAGTGCATGCGTTCGGTATCGTTCCATGAGTACGCTCAATATAAATGAGAATAAGTCTCAATAGTATAGATTGAACGACGGTCGGTCAAAGTCACGATAGCCACTCAAGCGGCTTTCTCTCGATTTCACCTCGAAGAATGAGTGACTTGCAGCCACAGAACGCTATCATCGTACGATGAAATTCAGCGAAGTGGCCCAACTTTGATTGAACTCACTGGACGAAGTTCAGGACGATGTAACAAAATCGTTGTGGTTCAAAAGTCATCAGCGGCCCACACAAGCCAATGGATGGTCGCAACCTGATGATGACGGCGTATCTTTTACAATTCACTGCGGTTCAGATTGGGAGAAAAATCTCCCTCCAGCGGCCCACACAGAACAAGGCTAAAAATTGATATACAACGAAATAAAAGCGATCAACTACCGTCTGTGGTTCGTCTTGCTCCTCACAAGCTTCATCCCTTTAATCTACTCGACCACCCGAATTCATTTTTTAGGCAGTATCCCCAGCCCATGGGCTTTTAGTATTGCAGCGCAAGTGGCTTGGCTCAATGTGGGGTATGAAGTACTCAGTGAAGCATTGCTCATCCCGCTTGCATTTATTTTGGGTCAAGTGATCCATCACAATGAAGCTTTTCGTAAACGCGCCAGTCTCTCGCTTTTCGTGACCTTAACCAGCTACCTTTTGGTGACCCTGTTTGTATTGTGGCTAGCGCCTCGATTTGTGGAAGCCATGCAGCAACAAAACGATCAATTACAGCAGACCATCCAATATATTCGCCTGGAATCCGTCGCGATTTTACTCTCCAGTTTTTATGCATTTTTGTCATTGATACTCGTTCTCAAGAACGAACAAAAAGCGCTCTATGGACTACTCATCATACAAACTCTGATGACCATACTATGCGATAGCCTTTTCGTGAGTCAGTTGCCCTACTCCCTCCAACTGGGGGTACAAGGCATTGCCTTCAGTAATATTGCTGTGAATAGTCTTCTCGCACTCATTGCCATCGTATACCTCTCCAAATCAGGGCTCCGTCTCAGCCTCAGGTTGATTTCATTCCAACCAACACGTTGGCTGAAAGAATGGGCAAAAATTGGATGGAAGTCAGGGGTTGAATCCCTGGTGCGCAACACCGCCTTTATTGTCATGATTCTTCAGTTAATCAACCAAGTACAACAAGCTGGGCCTTTCTGGGTTGCGAACCAGTTTATCTGGGGATGGTTGCTGCTGCCTGTGTTGACACTCGGACAACTGGTGAAGCAAGATGCTGCGACAAACGGTGGGTTAACCTCGGAACGCATTCGCAGCTACCTTTGGATCACTGTCGGAATCCTCGCTATCTGGTTACTGAGCGCTCCATTGTGGAACAGTTTTATTGCGAATGTTCTGGGCGTTGAAGATTCAGCCGCCATCACAAACCTCGTGTGGCTCATGGTTGGCTTCTATGCCATTTTCAGCCTGAACAATATCATCGACAGCTACTTTTACGGGATTGGACGCACTGATTTAATGCTGTTCCAGTCACTCATCGTCAATACCTTGTTTTACGGCAGTGCTTTTGTACTTTACCAAGCGGGTCTCTTTATCCCGACGCTTGAAAGAATTGCCATGATGTTCGGTTTGGGGATTACAGCCGATGCGATAATCACCTGGTTACTGTACCTCGCCCTCCGAAATAAAATGAACCCAGCCCAACATGCAGAGAGCCATTCATGCCTGTAATGATCCATGCGCAGAAATACACCTGATGTGCGTTTTCGAAGCGAGACGATGGGAGGGCATTGGCGAACGTGTTGTTTGCAACCGAAGGTGACATCACCTTCTTTTGATTCAGCAGCTGCAACGGAATGTGAAAGGTTTTTTCTTTTATGGTGTCACTCCGACGAAGCATTGCTCATGTCTGCGGGAAGTCTTCGTATAGTTCTGGACATTAATCATGTTTCAAACCCAATCATTCCCAGGGGATGTGATTCCTTTTTATGACGTAAATACAAAAAGCTGTCATTACCGCGCAGGCGGGAATCCAGATAGCACATGCATATATCTTAAAATTATGCGTGTATGTCGCGTTTGAGTTCAGTGCCAAAATCAGCTTTTTTGAAATGCGCGCCAGATACTCTTTGCTGGCCCAAAGAGTACCCAGAAATGCCTCTGATTCTCTATTGTGGTCCGGGCCGTTGTAGGCGCTCCCGGCGCCGACAACCTAAAAATTCGTCCTGAATTTTTCCCTAGAGTTGCGTGAGAAGTTAGCAACTCATTTTTGGGCAGAAGTGAGTCAGTGAGTTTTCTAATCTAGCTACCCCTGAATAACTTTTCTTATCCCAAAATGAAGAACGGCACCATCGAACGAGGTGCCGAAAATGAAAGCTTTTGGACAATTCCTTTCATCGTTAAAACAGTTTAATCGGTTTGAAAGTGAATATGCGCTCAGCATATTTTTATAAATATTAAACATGCTGTCCTAACTAGTTTTCTTTAACTGCTTTAAAGCGAATCTTCCTCTTTCTGATACAGAGCCTGATTTATCAGATGCAAAATACTCGGCAAAGCTCTTAGCTTGAGTACCAAATTCATCAAGGTTCCTTATTAGAAACTCTGCGGCTACCCGCCTAACTATTGGAGAGCGATCCTTGGCTGATTTTTTGATCAAAGCTAAAGGTGACGTTGAAACATTCAATTTCCTTTCAGATACGATTGCTTGGTATTTTCCTTCGCAATATCGGATATCTGTCCATACCCATTTTCGCCCCTCAACCCAAGCCATACGGCCTTCTAATTGACTACGATAAGCCTTTGCCCTAACTGCGGGTTGGATGGAGAGTTCAGCGATCTTATCTAGGAATTCATCTAAAATGGAAGTGCGCCCGAGTTGAGAGAACAAGGATGGCATTGGCCCTGATGAAGAAGATATCAACTTTGCTCTGAATGCCTCTGCAACTTCTTGTCTGGAAATAATTTCTAGAAGTACCTTTTTATCGACTTCCTCAATTCGCCCCCATGAATGCCAATTAGCTAAAGTTAAACATAGTGAGTTTACAACTTGTTCAGGATCGGTTTCTTTCGCTATTAATGGAAGCTTATCTCTTGCAGCTTCTCTAACTTGAGGAACCCAGTCATTTAGCCTACGGATAGCCAATAAAAGAAAAAAAGCATTGGGGGCTGCTCCCGAAATAGCCCGAAGAGTTTTCTCTCTCCTATAACCATCCCAGCTAATCAAGTCTAGCCAAGTCAGTTGTTGAGAGGGTTTGGCCCATATTTTCCATTTCGGCTGAGCCGTGTTTTCTAGTGCTTTAGAAAACTCTTCACGAACAAGCCTTTCCCAATAATCTAAATTAGCTAAAGGAACTGTTGATGTGATCTTGATAAGGGGTGACATATCAGCCAACAGTTTCCCTGATAAGTTAATCGAGGTAGCAAAATCCTTTGTTGCAGAAATAACTTTTTCTTCTAAATCTTGCTGTTGCACCTGCACCTCACTCAATAATCGACCTAATAAACGTATACTAGCGATTATTTGTGATCGAATCATCGACATAGTTATGCAAATGTGAAAGTAACTGTAAATCGGCTCGTGATGCACGTTTGTGGGAGTTTTCAATCACCGATGATGAGCCGCCAGTCATTAATAAATGAACTGTAGTTTTAGTGGCACGATCTGCCACTGAGTAATCAGACTAACGCGGAAAGGGACAATACCAAGTTAGGAGAAACAACAAGTGGAGATACGCTTCAGGGCAGAAGTGTCATTGATTTACGTAATGAAGTGACGATGTCAGCTGATGCTGCAAAGTATGTCAGGATTCAGAGAAGATATGCAGGCTTATGGTGAAAACTACAAACGCCAGATGGGTGGAGACCCCCACCAGCCACATCCCGGCACACACGTCGCTCGCTGCGGCTGCTCCCTTCCAGGCCTGACCGGGTTCACGAGTTAGTGTTGCGGGAGGACCAATGGGGGCCTCCATAGATTTGTTGTCTCAGCACAGGCGCTGGGCTTGTTGTGAGAACGGGAGGGATTATCCATGAACCCCGAAGTCATTGCAAGGTAAAGACAAAGACTCTGCTGCTGACTGCTGGATTATTACCCAGTATCGCACTATGACTCAGGTTTCCTCTGCTTCGGCCATGAGGTATTCCCCCAGAATCGCGCTGCCCAGCACCATCAGCCAGGATACCAGTACCGGGTTAGGCACCTCAAACTCAGGCAAAAGTACCACGGTGGCAAAGGCTATCGCGGGTAAAATCCAGCTGAGCCGGGTCACCCAAACCTGTGGCTGAATCTGGCATAAGGTCTGAAAGGCCATGATCAGGCCAATGATGCAAAGCACAATCAGTGCCGAGGGAGCCAGCCCCCCCAGCCAAAGCGGCAACGCAAATAATAAGGGCCAGCCATAATTTCCCTGCACCGGACGCCAGAAGCGGCCAGCGCACCAGATCATGCCAACGGCCAGGACTTGCAGTAAGGTATCCGACATATGGCCACTGAGTTTACCTTCGCTCTGCAAGGCCAGTAATCCGGCATCCATTGCAATCACGACGGCAAACAACAGCGCCCCAACCTGCCAGTTCGCTTTCGATGAAAAGCTGACGGAGAAAACAGGAAACATCATCAGCAGGCTGACGGATAACGCCAGCGGCTGATGGGGCAAGACTGCACAATAAAGGCCCACGCCGCCTAACAGCAGCACCGCGGAAAGTCCGCCTTGCGGCAGCAACCAGAGTGCGGGCATGGCGACCGCCAGCACAGGAAGCTCGTCTGTTGTGATGCCCAGCGTGCACACACCGATCACCGTCAGGAATACACTCATGAATGTGAGTGTGATGGCATTCAGCAATTGTACCTCCTTGCACAAATCAACCCCATGATTTGCCATATTTCAGGTTGTTTTACAAAACCAGCTCGATATCCTTATCTGAGCCTTGTTCAATCAACCCTTTTCTCAACTATGGACGACTTTGAAAACCAAATCTACAGCCAGATTGCGCAAATCCCTATCGGAAAAGTCTCAACTTATGGCGATATTGCCCGATTTGCGGGTTTCCCTGGTTATGCCCGTCACGTCGGGCGGCTGTTAGGCCAGTTACCGGAAGGCTCTACACTGCCCTGGTTCCGGGTGATCAACAGTCAGGGAAAAATCTCTCAGCAGGGAGATGACTTCCTGCGCCAGCGGCAAAGCCTGATCGCGGATGGCATCGAGGTGTCTGCCACGGGCAGAATTTCTTTGAAGCGGTATCGCTGGGATGGGTTTCCGGTTGGATAGTGCAATCACTTCTGCGCGCTTGAATCCTGTATTTGACCGTGGTTGATACAGCCACAAAACGCTGAATCATATCCAAATGCAAAAAAACCCGGCGATAGCCGGGCTTTCAGAATACTTCCGCGATTACTGGCTAACACGAATCAGCATCAGATCCAGTTGGGTGGTTTTCGCCGGGTCTGTAATCACATGGTTCGCTGTATCTGTGATAAACATCAGCTGGCCATTCACTTCAATCCGGGCACTCACCGCATAGGTGTGTGAAGGCTTCACTTCATCTTCCAGATACTGAAGCGTGAACGTGAAAGGGACTTGCTTGCCACCGGCCAGAAAAGATTGGCGGCTGATCACTTCAGCAGGTGCGTCCATCAGGGAAACATCGGATAAAGTCACGGTGATCAACGCTTCATCCGGCAGTGCAATACGCTCACGATAGGTCAGCGAGCCTTCGACTTTTCCGACACCGGTTTCTTTCGTCATCATATTCGTACAAGCTGAAATCACCATTGCTGTCACCAAAATTGACAGCATTGCAAACATTTTCTTCATAGACGCCCCCTTATTGTCCTCCGCAAGTCGATGATTCTAACGCTTCTTAACCTTGCGTCTTGTGTTTCTGATCAACTGATTGTAAAAAATTAATTAATGATAGCATTGTAACTGGAGCGCCAATGAGCAAAGAACTGAACGAACTTCTCAATCTGTTACACCTGGAACAACTGGAACAAGGCTTGTTCCGGGGCCAGAGTGAACATCTTGGTTTACCCCAGGTTTATGGGGGCCAGGTCATCGGTCAGTCCTTGTCTGCAGCCAAAGAAACGGTTCCGGAACAGCGCTTTGTCCACTCCTTCCACAGCTATTTTCTTTTGCCGGGCGATCCGCAAAAACCCATCATTTACGATGTTGAGAATCTCCGCGACGGTAAAAGTTTCAGTACCCGCCGGGTTCAGGCCATCCAGAATGGCCGCCCGATTTTTTACCTGACGGCTTCTTATCAAGGTCTGGAAGATGGCTTTCACCATCAGAGCCAGATGCCTGCCGATGTGCCCCAACCTGAAACGCTCAAATCTGAGCAGGACCATGTGAAAGCACTCGCCGACCAGCTGCCGGGTAAATTTGTCGAAACTTTTGGCCGTGACCGTCCGATTGAAGTTCGTCCTGTGACTGTCATCAATCCGCTCCGTCCTCAATCACAGGCGGCCAAACAATACCTTTGGATAAAAGCAAATGGTGAAATGTTGAACGATCCACGCATTCACCAGTATGTGTTGGCCTATGCCTCCGACTGGGGATTCTTAGTGACTGCGCTTCAACCCCATGGCGTGACCCTGCTGACCCCGAAAATGCAGGTCGCAACTATCGATCATTCCATGTGGTTCCACCGCCCGTTCCGAATGGACGACTGGCTGCTCTACGCCATCGACAGTCCGTCAGCCAGTGGCTCACGCGGGCTGGTACGCGGCGAAATTTACAATCGTCAGGGTGAGTTGGTGGCAACCGCAGTACAGGAAGGTTTGATGCGTCAGCGCAACTAAATTAGCAAAGTGCTCACTTACAACAAAGCTCCCGTGATACGGACAGTTTATCCGGGTCACGGGAGCCATTTATAGGGAAAGCCTGGTACTTTTTTGTCAGGTCAGAGTCAATTTTCTACGGTTTCTGCAGAAGCTTCTTCCAGTTGATGTAAATGCTCACTCGCCTGCTGCAACTGATACATTTGCCAGTACTGTTTTCGTTCCGCCAGCAAACTGACATGGGTGCCCCGTTCAATGATGTCGCCATGATGCAGCACAACAATTTCATCGGCGTCCATGATGGTCGATAAACGGTGTGCAATCACCACGATACTCATATTCTGACGCAGTACAGCCAAGGCATGCTGAATCTTCTGTTCAGTCCCGGAATCAATATTGGCGGTCGCCTCATCCAGAATCAGTAACTTTGGTTGCTCCACCAGCACCCGGGCCAGTGCCAGCAACTGCTTCTGACCGGCTGAGAGATTCACTTCCCCGCTGCCCAGCAAAGTGTCCAGCCCCTGTTCATACAAACGCACCTGTCCCGCCAGACCCACTGTATCCAGCGCCTGCCAGATCGCGTCATCACTGACGGAACGGCCAAGGCTGACATTCTCCCGCACGGTATCACTCAGAATATGCGGATCCTGCTGTACCATGGCAATCCCCCGACGCAGAACAGGCTGGCTCAGACTTTCCAGCGGACGGCCATCCAACTCGACCCTTCCTTCTGAACTGGGATAAAAGCCCATCATCAGAGAAGCCAGCGTACTTTTACCACTGCCCGTATGGCCCACCAGTGCCAGAAAGCCCTGATGCGGCAATTCCAGATTGATTTGATTCAGCACCTTTTGCTTGCCGTCATAGCTGAAACTCAGATCGCGGCAGGCCATCCGGCCTGTGGTGAGCGATTGAGTATCCTCACCGTAGCACTGCTGCCGGGAGTCAATCAGCGCAAAAATCCGCTCACTCGCGACCAGCGCCTGCTGCAGCAAAGACAGTTGTTGCGTCATCTCAATCAGCGGCTCCGTCACCCGGCCGAGATAACTCAGAAAGGCGTATAACACCCCCACGCCAATCAGCTCGGTGCCGCTGAACCCGAACAACGCAACCAGGGTCAGCAACGCAATGCCAGACAGTAAATCAATCAATGGGCGCAATAACATGCTGTTGAGTTTCATGACGCCGATTTGCGATTTCAGATGCTGATCCGTCAGTTCTGCAAAGCGGGCCTTGAAAGCCGCTTCCTGACGCATCAGTTGCACCAGGCTCATGCCCTGAATCGACTCACTCATCGAAGCATTGATGTCCGCCAGCAGATCCCGCATCCGGCGGTACATCCCCGCACTTTTCCGCTGATACACCACCATGACACCCACCACAATGGGCAACAAAGCCAGAACGACCAGCGTCAACCGCCAGCTGATGATGGTCATCACCGTCAGCATCACCAAAATCAGGGTGATGTTCTTCAGGAATGTCGCAATCACAAACACATAAAAGTCTTTGATGGATTCCGTATCATTGGTCAGCCTTGAAATCAGCTTGCCGCTCGGGATGTAATCAAAAGCCGACAGCGGCTGATTCATCACCCGGTGAAACAGTTGCTTGCGCACTTTCTGCACCACATCAATCGCCAGCCGGTTGAAACGCAGTGCCTGCGCATACTTAAACAGCCCGGCCAGAATCATCAGGCCGATATAAGCCGCCACCAGAACCGCAACTTCCGTCGCCGGAAAGCGATCCTGCGTAATATTCGTATCAATAAAGTGCTGAATCAGCCACGGGCCGGAGACATCAGCCAGTGAGGCAATCAGCAGAAGTCCAATCGCAACCGACAGATTGCGTTTATCTTCCAGCGCGTAGTTCAGCAGCCGTTTCAGGACTGCCCGGTTGACGGCCTGCTCCTTCATTTGCCCTCCTCAATGGCTTGTTCCAGCTTCTGATAGCGATACATTTCGGCATACCAGTCATCGTTTTCCAGCAACTGGCCATGTATGCCGCGTTCACGAATCTCGCCATGCTGCAACACAACGATTTCGTCGGCCTGCTCCAGTGCCGTCAGGCGATGCGCAATCACGATGACGGTTTGTCGCTGCGGCTGCATGCGAAGATTGTGCAGGATCCGGTGCTCTGTTTTTCCATCAACCGCCGAGAGCGCATCATCCAGCACCAGAATTTCAGCCTCCAGTAACAGGGCGCGGGCAATGGCGATCCGCTGCTTCTGGCCGCCGGATAAAGTAATCCCTTTTTCGCCCACCAGCGTGTCATAACCGTCAGGAAACAGCAGAATATCTTCATCGATACAGGCCATGGCGGCGGCGTTTCGTATGGCGTCCATGCTGGCGTCCGGTTTGCCGAGCGCAATGTTCTCTGCAATGGAACGCGAAAACAAAAACGGGCTTTGGCTCACCACCGCAAAGCGGCTTCGCCATTCATCCAGCACGGCTTCCCGGATCCCGACTTCGCCGTAGGTGATTCTGCCCTGTTCCAATTCCTGCTGACGCAGTAACAAAGTCAGTAGCGTCGATTTTCCACAGCCAACCGGGCCAGCCAGCCCCAGCATGTGGCCAGCAGGTAAGTCGATCTGAATATCTTGCAAAGCCGCCTGTTGCTGTCGCGGCCAGTGGAAGGCATCAATGTCGATCCGGAGCTGTTGCCGTACGCCGGGCAGAGGCGTTTCACCGCTGACGATTGCCGGTTCCTGACTGAAGATTTCCTGCAACCGCTTCCACGCCGCCGAGCCTCGCTCCAGAATATTGAACAGCCAGGCCACAGCCAGCATCGGCCAGATCATTAAGCCCTGATAAAGCGTGAATGCGGTCAGATCCCCCAGCGATAACTCACCGGTATGGATCAGATAGGCCCCGCCACCGACACTGAGAAAAAACGACATGCCGATGGTCAACTGAATCACGGGATCAAACTTGGCATCAACCTTCACGACTTCGAAGTTTTTATCGCCAGTCTGATCCACAACCCGCTCAAAAGCCGCCTGCTGGCGTTGTTCCAGCCCGAAAGCCCGAATCATCCGCACCCCGTTCAGGGCTTCCTGTGTGGTATCCGTCAGGGTGGAAAACGCCGCCTGAGATTCCCCAAACCGGTGATGCAGCTGTCGTCCGAACCGGGAAACCAGCACCGCCATGACTGGCATCGGCAGCAAAGCCAGAATCGTCAGCTGCCAGCTTAGTTGCGTGGTCATAATCAGCAGCACGGCCAGACCCGTAATCAGCGAATCCGCTGCGGTCAGCACCCCTTCCCCTGCCGTCATCACCACAGCATTCACATCATTGGTGGAACGTGCCATCAGATCGCCGGTTTTATGGCGATCGAAAAACTGAGGCGCCTGACGGCTGAAATGCTGATACAACTTATCCCGAAGCACAGTGCCCAGCTTTGCCGCACTGCCAAACAGCCATAAACGCCAGACAATTCGCAGCAGATAAACCACGGTCCACATCGCAGCCAGACCCACCAGCCACATCAGCATCGCCTGAACGGTGATACTTCCGTCGACAACGCCATCAACAATCCAGCCCACGGCGCGTGGGGGAATCAATTCAAAAATCGCAATCACAACAAAAATGGCGATCGCACCACCATACTTTCGCCACTCTTGCCGGAAATACCATCTGAGTTGCCAAAAAACCTGCATTTTTCCTCCAGCAAAACATGGCCTGTACCCGCATTGCGGGCACGAAGCGAGAGATCAATCACGTTGGAGATCGGGGAGAGAAATTATCACGTCACGTTTGCGTGACAATATGACAACATATTCGCAAAAACAGAGGGTATCCATCAACCCATAAATCAGGTGAAAACGGATTACAGCAGTTGATGCTGTTGATAATGAGCACCGTGAAGAAATATTTGTTTTCATACAGTGCTTTAACAGCGTTGCGCAGCAATTTATAACGGCAGTGCCGTCGTATACTTCAGGGGCTCCATGGCGAAGGTCGATGTCACATTGGTGAGACCGCTGATGCTGTTCACCAGCTTCTTATAAAAAGCATCAAAGGCAGACATATCTGCTACCTGGACTTTCATCATGTAATCGTAATCGCCGGCCATCCGGTAAAATTCCATCACTTCCGGAAATTCACTCACAGTCACAACGAATCGGTTATACCATTCATGAGAGTGATCACTGGTTTTGATCTGAACAAAAGCAATAAAAGACAGCCCCAGTTTAACCGGATCCAGCAGGGCAACACGGCGTTTGAGAATCCCGGCTTCTTCCAGTCGCTTCAGTCGCTTCCAGCAGGGTGTGGTCGTCAGATTCACGGCGTCTGCCAGATCATTCAATGACAGGCTGGCATCCATTTGCAGCAGATCCAAGAGCAATCTGTCCGTCGCATCAATCGTGGCCAAATTTTTCTCCCATCTCATTCAATAAAGAAAATTTTTCTACAAAATACTTAAAACACAGTAATAATAGCAAAGAATTTTCAGGCTGATTCAGTCATATTTATGTTCATCAACAGAACACATTCAAGGAAGTTCCATGCGCCATGATCCCCGCTGGGTTAACCAGGCTATCCGAAAAATTGAAGCCGATTTTCAACGCTCGGCCGATACACATCTCATCAAACTGGATATCCCGGTGCTGGACGGCATCGACATTTATCTGAAAGATGAAAGTACCCATCCGACCGGCAGCCTGAAGCATCGTCTGGCCCGCTCCCTGTTTCTGTATGGCCTGTGCAATGGCTGGATTGGCGAGAACACCACGATTATTGAATCGTCTTCGGGCAGTACGGCCGTTTCTGAAGCCTATTTTGCCCGCTTGCTTGGCCTGCCCTTTATTGCGGTTGTTCCGCGCCATACCGCACGAAAGAAAATTGAGCAGATCGAATTCTACGGCGGCCAGGCTCACTTTGTGGACGACCCTTGCCTGTTGTACGAGGAATCCCATCGTCTGGCTGAATCACTGAACGGCCACTATATGGATCAGTTCACTTACGCCGAGCGTGCCACCGACTGGCGCGGGAACAACAACATCGCCAACAGTATTTTTGAACAGATGAAACTGGAAGAACATCCGATTCCGAAATGGGTGGTGATGAGCGCCGGTACCGGCGGTACTTCAGCCACAATTGGCCGTTATATCCGTTACCAGATGCATGAAACCCAGCTGTGTGTGGTCGATCCAGAACACTCCGTCTTCCACGATTATTACAACACCCGCGATCTGGCCCTGAAAGGCAGTCGGGGCAGCCGAATCGAAGGGATTGGCCGCCCGCGGGTTGAGCCGAGCTTCATTCCGGACGTGATTGATGAAATGAGAACCGTGCCGGATGCAGCCAGTATCGCCACCGTCCACTGGCTGGAAACCCTGCTGGGCCGCAAAGCTGGCGCCTCCACGGGCACCAATCTTTATGGTGCGCTGCAACTGGCCAGTGAAATGAAAGCCCGGGGCGAAACCGGTTCGATTGTCACCCTGTTGTGCGACAGTGGCGAACGCTATCTGGAAACCTACTTCGATACCGACTGGATTGAACAAAATATCGGGGATATCCAGCCTTATCTGGATCAGTTGTCGGCATTTGAGCAAACCGGCATTCTGAGCTGGTCTGAGTGGCAACGCCTGCAACTTGGCATATCCTGACTCTCGGGGTAGGATGTGCCCCACTCAATCGTTCAATTTATCCGGAGCAGCATGATGCGTAAAGCAGTCGTCGTTTTCAGTGGCGGACAGGACTCAACAACCTGCCTGATTCAGGCTATGGCTCAGTATGATGAAGTGCATTGCATCACCTTTGATTATGGCCAGCGTCATCAACTGGAAATCGAAATCGCCGAAGCCATTTGTAAAGACTTAGGCGTTGCCGCGCACAAAGTAATGGATGTCGGCCTGCTGAATGAGCTGGCAATCAGCTCACTGACTCGCGATAACATTCCGGTGTCACATGAACTGCAAGAAAACGGGCTGCCAAATTCTTTTGTTCCGGGCCGGAATATCCTGTTCCTGACACTGGCAGGGATTTACGCGTATCAGATTGGTGCTGAGGCCGTCATCACCGGCGTGTGCGAAACCGACTTCTCCGGTTATCCGGATTGCCGCGATGCCTTCGTGAAATCGCTGAACCAGTCTCTGGTGCTGGGAATGGACCGCCCGCTGCGCATTGAAACACCACTGATGTGGCTCAACAAAGCGGAAACCTGGGCGCTGGCCGACCAGCACAATCAGTTGGACTACATCCGCAATCACACCCTGACCTGCTATAACGGTGTGATTGGTGACGGCTGCGGTGACTGCCCGTCTTGCGATCTGCGCCGTGAAGGACTGGCATCTTTCCTGAACGATCAAGACAGCGTCATGAAATCCCTGACCGACAAACAGGCAGCCAATCAGGCCTGACAGTCCGTCTGAAACAACCCGATGAATCTCGTCATGCAGGGCGGCACACGCTTTCTTTGCTGCCCTGTATGACTGCTTTGTGAATCCCGCTTTCCGAGCTACAATCCCCGCCCTGAATTTGCCCGAACCACGAAAAAGAGTCTCCGATGTCTAAATTTTTTTTCAAAGGCCGCATCGATGTGATGCAAAACCATGTGCAGTCTGGCTACAACGTGAATCGTGACGTTAAAGCCGGTACCGAAGAATCCCCGATTTCTGTTGTCGTCCAAACGGACGCACGCAAAGCAGACATTGAAGCGCTGGTAGCCGAGCACGGTATTATCGCCGACGTTATCGTAGACGCCGCTCAGGAAGAAAACACCCTGGCGCTGGACACCCTGCTGAACAAACCCAAAACCATCACGTTTGAAAAAACGCCGAACCGCAATGACCCGTGCTCCTGCGGCAGTGGCAAGAAATTCAAAAAGTGTTGTGGCTAAATCAACCGATTGGTTCAATCGAAAACGACACCAGCAAATAAATGTAACTGGTTGAATATACCGTCCACAAGTTGATAGACTCAGCCTATTTTGAACGCTGTGGTCGGACGATGATGTCGAATAAACAAAGTATTGTACTGGAATCACCCAATGAGGCTGGCACAGTCTTGCTTCATTCCTGTTGCGCCCCCTGCGCAGGCGATGTCATGGAACGACTGGTCAATGCAGGGATTGATTTAACCGTCTTCTTCTATAACCCGAACATTCATCCAGAGAAGGAATATTTAATCCGCAAAGAAGAAAATATTCGTTTTGCTCAGAAGTTGGGGATCCCTTTTGTGGATGCTGACTATGATGCAAAAAACTGGTTTGATCGCGTAAAAGGGATGGAATGGGAACCTGAGCGTGGGATTCGCTGTACCGAATGTTTTGATATGCGATTTGAACGTACCGCACTCTATGCCCACGAACATGGATTCAAAACCTTTACGAGTTGTTTAGGAATTTCCCGTTGGAAAAATATGGAACAAATCAATGATTGTGGGACGCGGGCTGCATCACGCTACGAAAGTCTGGAATACTGGACGTTCAACTGGCGCAAGCAGGGCGGAGCCAGTCGCATGGTCGAGCTTGCCAAGCGAGAGCGTTTTTATCAGCAAGAGTATTGTGGATGCATCTATTCACTGCGAGACACCAATCGCTGGCGGGTCGAAAACGACAGGCCTCGTATAGAGATTGGGGTCCAGTACTACGGCGATGAAGATTCGCAGACCATGAAATCATGATGAAAAAGGTCGATGCCGTGTCCCTGCATCGACCTCTTTTGTGGACAGAGATGATCACCAATCAACCCAGCGGTTTCAGCGCGGCCTGAAAACGTTGCGTCAGATGCGCCGGATACGCTGCGGTGAGCGAGACGGAATCGCATGCCTGAAACTGACTGAAAGGGAGAATGGCCGCTACGAATGCAGTGATGAGTTGCGCTTCATCTATCTTGTGTTGTTCCAGATGCAAAGCTTTCACTTCCAGATGGCGGATGCTTCGGTGTGCTTTGCAGTCGATGCGGCCGACAAAAGCGCCCCGGTACAGTAAAGGCAGACAAAAGTAGCCAAACTGACGTTTGGCCTCAGGCACATAACATTCAATCTGATAATCATAGTCAAACAGCGATTTGAGCCGATCCCGCTGAATCACGGCATTGTCGAACGGCGACAGGATCAGCATCCGCTGATTCAGCCGGGGAACCGGGCGCTCCAGTGCCCCGGCGTCCATCACAAAGACTTCTCCGCTGCTGACTTTCACTTGTTCCAGCTCGCCCATCGCCAGCTTTTCCTGCACTAAGTCTTTCACCGCTTTGCGCAGGTCGGTGCTGCGGCGCAGATATGTCAGCCCCTTCATCGACATCAACCCATGACCACGCAGTTGACGGTCCAGCAAATGCGCTGCGAATTCCGCCATATCCGGCATTTGAGTGTTCACATGGGAAGGCAATACCCGCTCGGTTAAATCATAGGTTTTCTGAAAGCCTTCGCGACTGCTGACCATCAGGTCTCCTTCCATATACAGCTGCTCAAGCGCTTTTTTGGCGGGTTTCCAGTCCCACCAGCCTGCCCGCTTTTTCGCTTTCGTTTCAATATCTCTGGACCGAAGCGGACCATCGGAACGGATACGGGCCAGCAACTCTCCCATCAATTTCTGATCCCGTTCCCGATACCATTGGGTCTGTCCACTTTTGATGGCCTGTTTGTAAGGTAAGGAAAAGCGAAAATCAGCCATGGGAAGAAACGCTGCTGCGTGCGCCCAGTATTCAAAAATGTCACCATTTAGCAGGAGCTGGTTGGTCATCTCGGGTTTGAACTGCGGCACTCTGGAATGAATGACGTGATGGTGAGCCCGCTCGACCACGGCAATGGTATCAATCTGAACATAACCCAGATGTTCAATGGCTTTTCTGGCCCCGGCCAATCCGGTGCCATAGGGCTTTACCTGTGACAACCCCTGCGCAGCCAGTGCCAGCCGGCGTAATCGTACAATATCCTGTTTGCTTTTGACTTCCATCACCATCCTACTTCCCTGATGTCTTCATGTACCGTCGTATACCGATGACTTTAATGTAACACGCCGGGTATGAAGTGCATCTTGCCTGTTCACCGTGAGGCATGCAAAGGAACACAGAATCATCACCCGTATTTTCAATCCAGCGTTCACTTTACAGATTCACTGCCATCGTAATGATTTTGATTGAACTCAACAGCACGAAGCCATGAATGCAATATGCCAACAAACGGTCATTGAACCGAAAATACAGCACACTGCCGACTTTTGCTCCGATGAATATCCCGATAACCAGGGCACCACACAGGGTCCAGTCCAGGGTCCCCGAAGCAATACGACCGACAAATAATCCCGAGGCAGCAATCAAACCAATCACGGGGGCGGTGGCAATGGCCAGCTTTGGACTGCAGCCAAACAACGCAATCATGACGGGCAAATAGATGAAGCCGCCCCCTTGCCCGACAGCACCACAGGTGAGCCCGAGTATCACGCCCAACACGGGCAACAGCCAATGACGCTGATCATTATCGCCCAACCATTTTCGCCAGAATCCAGGGCCGGAAACTGAAATCAGGACGGAGCTGATGGCAAGCAACGCAAAAGTCACTAAAACGACCTGCGCCGATAAATGCACCGTAAACAGAGAGGCCAGCAGGCTGGCGCAGCCCATAGGAATGCCAAAATAATAAACCAGTTGATGATCGCGTTGCTGAGATCTGGCGTGATGAAATAATGCACTGGCGGCACCAAAAAAGCTCTGTGCCACTGTAAGCCCTGTGATCGTGACGATGGGTAATGCACTGCCACTGAACCATGGCAGACAAATCAACAACAATGGCGCCAGTAAAATACCACCACCAATTCCCAGCAGACCGGATAAACACCCCGTGACGATGCCCAGTAAGCCAACGATGATTTCCTGACTCATAGCATTGTACATCCTTGTTTTATCAATGCTTCTTTTGAAACCCTGAAGCATTTTATGCAACATAATTCAATAATAAAGCAGGCAATGTACAGCGATAAGATGTCAGATTTATTTCAGTTTTCCTTCACTTTGCCAGCCGTCCCTCCCAGGCACGACTCTACGTCGCTGAAATCAGGGTTCGGCTCGGGCAACCTCAGGATGCTGGCGCAGCAGGGCTGAATGCGCTTCATAAAACGGCATTGTATCCGCACCATGCTGTTTTGCTTTCTGATAGATACAGGCGACGAAAATATCTGCCGCAGAGAAGTGCTCCCCAACCGCGAACCCTGACCGAAGACAAAGCCTTGTCGACAGCCTCTCTAAACCCGAAGTGATCCATTGTCCGCGCAGTTCGCGTTTTGCCGACACCGTTAATTCGGGCCGGAGCGCTTTTAAAACCGTTCGATTCTGAGGCGTATGAATACTGGCATTCACGTATTCGCAGACTTCACGGATCGCCGCACGTTCGAAAGGTGTTTTTCCCAGTACTCCGGGCACCGGAAACAGCTCCTCCAGACATTCAATGATCGCCATGGATTCCGCAATTCGGTATCCGTCTACCGACAAACAGGGCACCAGTCCCAAAGGGTTCACGGTCAGATAATCCGTTTTCAGCTGGCTGTTATCCACTTCAACCCGGGTATACACAACACGTTTAAAATTCAACACCCATTCCACACGCGCGGCACTGTTTGAGCCTTCGGCAGCATAGAGCAGAACATCCATGTGAGTCTCCATTAGGCCGTTCGGCCAACACCGCGAGGTGTTATACCAATCGCAGTAAATAACTGGTCATCCTAGCTTGCTAAAATATTCGATAACTTCGTTAGATTTTTTGATTTTAGAATAACTACTTATCTAAAAATCCGCCTTGTTCTCAAACATTTTTCCGGCGCTATTTCTGATCATTTACTTACTTTGATTGGTATTATTCGTTGATGAACTGCCAGGTCTCTGCGCCATCGAACAGACGCACCCGCACCGAAGCAATCTCTGTTGGGGAAAACAGGTTGTAATTGACCGCCAGACGATCACTTTCGACTTTTGCCGTCGTTGAATAATGCGTGATACAACCACAATGCCCGCAACGATGAAAATCAATACACTTGTCGCCATGCGAATATTGCTGTGTGCCATGACGGCCAACGCTGATATCCACTTCAGATTCCGTCAGATAGCCCCACAACGCCGAATATCGGCTGCACAACGAGCAATTACAGCGGGTCGCGGTTTCAGTCAGGCGAGCAATCGTTAATTTCACATTGCCGCAATGGCATTGGCCTGTATACATCACGAAACTCCATTTCTGATTCAAAGATGACGCTTGAACTGAAGCTCAGTCTGGGCTGAATGTACACGCAGTCGTGACGGCACAGCAGCATCAAGCTTCCCTTTCGTGGCCTGTTAAATTGAGGGAGATTGCGCCCAATGCGCCAGCAAAAACTGCCAGACGGCCTCGGACGCTCTGGTGCGCTCCCCGACACAAACCAGATGAATCGGGCTCCGGTCCGGATGCCGCCACTCGGTCAGCACGGGCGTCAGCAAGCCAGCGCTGCATTCCTTTTGCACGAACCAGGGATCGACCATCACGATGCCCAGCCCGTCGCAGGCCATATCCACCAGCGCCCGGCTGTTGTCGGTTTGAATCACAGGCGTCACTTCGATAGTCTCTGTCTGGCCACTGGCATCCTGAAACGGCCAGAAATTAAATGTACTGCCCGCATTGCCGAACACCAAACAGTCATGCTGTTCCAATTCCTGCGGCGTTGCAGGCGCCCCCCGATCCGAGAGATAGCGTGCAGATGCAAACCAGCCCCAGCGCTTTTCCCCGATTTTGCGGGCAATCAATGAAGAATCCGGCAGTTGGCCGATCCGAATGGCGATATCAATCTTCTCGTCCAGCAAATCAACGGTCCGATCATCCAGACTCAGTTCAATCAGGATCTCAGGATACACCTGGCGCAGCTTTTTCAGCAAGGGAACCAGAAAACACTGTCCCATCAGGATACTGGCGCTCATTTTCACCCGTCCTTTCGGAACACCCTGTGTTTCATCCAGAATGCCATGCAGATTCGACAACACAGCCCGGAGATCCCCTGTGCCATGTAATAAATTCCGTCCGACATCCGTCAGATGCAATTGCCGCGTTGAACGATGCAGCAAAGGCTGGCCGACAAAAGTTTCCAGCTGTCTGATTTTTTTACTAACGGATGAACGGGGTAAATTCAGCGTATTCGCTGCCGCCTGAAAGCTGCCGCACTCAGCAACCCGGTGAAAGACATGCAGCAAAGGTAAGTTGAGATAAGAATCATCCATGTCGCTTGTTTCCAGAAGAGAACCAATTTGTATCTATATTGGTGCCTTATCGGAAACCATGCAACTTGATACGCTCTTTGTATCTCACAAACCTATATACAGAGGCAGGAGCAACATCATGCAAGGAAAAACAATTCTGATCACCGGTGGCACCGCAGGCATTGGAAAAGCTTTGGCTGAACACCTGATCAATACCGGCAACCAAGTAATCATCACAGGCCGCGATCAGGACAAACTCACTCGGGTAACTGCCGCGCTGGGCTGCACGGGTTATGTCGCCGACAACACCAATGCAGCACAAATCGCAAAGCTCGCCGAAGCTCTGAAACAAGATAAGATTCAACTGGATGGCTTAGTGCTCAATGCTGGCGTGTTCTATCCGGCGCCGATTCTGCAGTCCTCTGAGGCTGATTTCGACCAAACGATGAACATCAATACCAAAGGCCCCCTCATCACGCTGCAACACCTGCATCCGCTGCTGAACAATCCGTCCAGTGTTGTGTTTGTCTCCAGCATTGTTGTCACGCATGCCTTTGAAAACAGTGCCGCATACTCAGCCAGCAAAGCTGCTGTTGAAGCCATTGTCCGTGTTGCAAACCTTGAGTTCGCCGCCGATGGCATTCGCCTGAATTCAATACGGCCCGGCGTGACTGCAACAGAAATTCAGGCCAAAGCCGGAATGACAACGGCCCAGCAGCACGCCCTGTTTGATTCCCTGAACGAGACAGCCTTCGGAAAAGTCTTAACCCCGGCCGATCAAATCGGTGCGATTTCATTCTTACTGTCGGATCAGTCACTGGCGATGCGAAACGCAGTCCTTGAGGTCAATGGCGGTTACGGCCTGTAAATACAAACATCAGCCCTTCAGTACCTGCGCTGAAGGGCGATACACATCTGTGTTCAGTCCGCAGCCGCAAAATGTGCCAGTTGATCCGCGTAAGCTTTCTGGAAAGCCGCTCTTGTCGTCGCACGTTCCATATAAGCCTGACAGGCAGGATAGTCCGCCAGTGCATCAAATCGTCCAACCAGACGCAAGGCATCAGACATCACGATATCGGCAATCGAGAAGCGTCCGGCCAGCCATTCACGGGACGTTAAAACCGTTTCCATATGGCTGAGACGAGCCTCTAAAAACTGGTTCAGTGCCATGCTTCCCGGCGTATCCTGACGCTCCCCGGAGAACCGGACAATAAACCATGGCAACACTGCCATCTCGACGGAATTCAGACCGGCAAACAGCCATTGAATGGTTTCACTGCGATACCGCGGTTCCCGGGACATCAGTGCCTCGCTTTGCTCACCTAAATGAAGCAGGATCGCGCCACTTTCAAACACAGACAGTTCGCCGTCTTTCAGCCAGGGCACCTGTCCAAAAGGCTGATGCTGAAAATGCGCAGCATTTCTGTCCTGAAAAGGCACGGTTTCAACCCGGTAAGGTAGCGCAGCTTCTTCCAGTGCCCAACGTATCCTGACATCCCGTACATATCCCCGGGGGAATTCTGGGACCCAATCGAAGGTGGTGAGAATCAGTTCAGCCATAAAGCCTCCCTTCTGGTTTTCATTCAAGATGAATTCGTGATGGCAACTCATGCACGACAGAACAACCCACATGAAAAGCTTTAGATAATGTGGTCAACCAGCGCTGCTGATGCAAGGTGAGGATGACCAAACTGATACCAATCAAAGTCAGTCAATGATCAGAAGTAGCGCCGGAAAAATGTTCGAGAACAAGGCGGATTTTTTAGATAAGTAGTGATTCTACAATCAAAAAATCTAACGCAGTTATCGAACATTTTAGCAAGCTAGGATGACCAGTTATTTACTGCGATTGGTATGACCCCTCAACCAAAAAAGCGGAAGGTCAGGAAAGACCTTCCGCATCCAATCAGGCAGTGGATAATTCGTTTAAATCAGTTCAGCCAGCATGGTGTCGGAATACTCAACCAGCGACTCACCCGCTTTGACTTTGGCAACGTAATCCGGGTTGGCAATGAGCGGGCGACCAATCGCCAGCAAATCAAACTTCCCTTCCGCAAGCGCCTGACTGCCAGTTTCCGGTGTAAAGCCGCCGACACCAACCAGCGTCTGACTGTAGTGAGCGCGCATATATTCAGAAGCCGTGCCGCCCAGATAATCAAACGACATCTGGTCATCAAAAATACCAACATGCAGGAAGGCCAGACGGCGGGATTCAAGCTCAGCCAGCAGGTAATCAAACACCTCCCGGTCGCGCGCATCCGGTGTGATGTTGAAGTAAGCACCCGGGGACAAACGAAGCGCAGTTCGATCGGCACCAATCGCATTCACCACAGCATCCACAACGGCCAGCGGGAAGCGGGCCATATTTTCCGCGTTGCCACCAAACTCATCTTCGCGAATATTGCTGCTGAAATGCAGGAACTGGTCGATCAGATAGCCGTTCGCGCCATGAATTTCAACGCCGTCAAACCCCGCTTCCAGCGCATTAATCGCCGCCTGAGCGTAATCTGCAACCAGCTCTTCAATTTCTTCTTTCGTCGTTGCCTTCGGAACCACGTAGCTCAGTTCACGCATACGAGGTACTGTCCCTTCAACGCCGAGTGCTGAAGGGGCCAGCACGAACTCGCCGCCAAAGAAGTGCGGATGCGCGACCCGGCCGGTATGCCAGAGCTGAGCAAAGATTTTCCCGCCATTTTCATGGACTTTGTCGGTCACTTTCCGCCAGCCCGCAATTTGTGCCGGTGTGTAGAGTCCCGGGGTATTCGGGTAGCCCTGACCGTCCGGCCGAATAATGGTTGCCTCTGTGATAATCAGGCCAATATCAGCACGACGGGCATAGTAATCCACCATCGCCTGAGTTGGGACCAGCGCATCATCGGCCATACACCGGGTCAGTGGCGCCATCAGGATCCGGTTTTTCAGTGAGATCGAATCATTCAGATCAATGGATTGAAATAAGTTTTCCATAAGGTACACCGTGTCTATAGTTCTTGAACGCCCATTCAAGTTAGACGATCTTGAATGGGCGTTCAAGTATTTTTTGAATGGTTGTTCAAGATCAGTTAAAATCCCTGCGAACTTTACGGATAAGAGAGAATCGATGCGCAGTGCCGAATTTGACCGTGAAATGGTGTTACGTTCCGCGATGGATGCCTTTATTGCCAAGGGCTACAGCAAAACCAGCATGCAGGACCTGAAACAGGCGACCGGGTTGCATCCAGGTTCCATTTATTGTGCATTTACCAACAAACGAGGTTTGCTGGTCGAAGCACTGGAGCACTATCAGGCCGAACGGGACAAAGCTTTTGTGCAGTTATTTGACAGTCAACCCTCAATCATGGCTGGCGTTGCGGCCTATCTGGATCAGATGGTGGCCGAATGCGAACAGGAGAACATCAAAGATTGCCTGTTGCAAAAAGCGCTCAGTGAACTGGCGCAGGACGATAAAGAGATTGAACGTCTGATCAGTCATAAACTGAAAGACTGGGAACAACTGTTCGCCTGTAAATTTGAACATGCCCAACAAAACGGCGAGCTCTCAACCCATCGCAGTGCAAAAGCACTTGCCCGATATCTGGTCATGGGAATTTACGGCATCCGGGCTTATTCACACACACAACCTGAACCGGGAGAACTGCGTGAATTAAGTGCAGAACTGATGCAGCATATTCAGGGAACCTGAAAGATTCCCTGGGAACTCATGGGTCATCTAAGTCTATTTAAACCCATCTCATCCATTCCGAATGGGTTGCGCTTTTTTTCGTTTGGACAGATATTTCACGCCCAGCCAGGCAGAGGCGAGAATCACTCCCGTAAAAATGGAGACGATCCAAAACTGTTGCGGATCAACCAGCCACAATAATAAATACATCGTCAACATGTAAAAAACGATGATAACAGTCAGCCAGAGCGTTTCTGATCGTGCCACGGCAAAAACTTTTCTTTGAAACCAGTAAACAGGGATAATGATAAACGCAACCAGTAAAAACACTTTCAGGTTCACCACAGATAAATCCCAGGCACCTTCAACAGCCGCACCCAAGGTAAAAAAGTAAGTCATGATCCCGACAGACATGCCCATGATGATAAAGCCAGCCGATAGACCGACCTCGCTGATTGGCACAAAAAACTTCCGCATCAGGCAACACTTCGACGCCCTGTCTGCATCCATGCCTAACATCATCGCTCTTATCGCAACCAGCAAAAATCCAGAGGTTGAAATCATAAAAAATGTTCTGACAGAAAAAGGCTCGAAAACAATCGATTCGATATTCTCTAACGAGGCATTATTTTCAACATAAAGTGCCATAAAAAAGGAAGCGATAAATCCATACAGAGAAAAAACCCAAAAGTCATTCCATAAGGGTTTAAAGGGAATTGGTGTATATTGACTCATGTTGATCTTGTCCATAAAAAGTCCAGTCAAGGCGATAGTAATGTGTATGTTGAAAAAGTCACTTGATTGAATAATGATAAATAAACTTTTTGGGCGTTTCACTTTATATTTTTCATTTGATGAAAACTTGCGGGTTCAAACAAAAAACGGAAGGCT
Organism: Photobacterium sp. 1_MG-2023; assembly: GCF_030547945.1. NCBI lineage: Bacteria > Pseudomonadati > Pseudomonadota > Gammaproteobacteria > Vibrionales > Vibrionaceae > Photobacterium > Photobacterium sp. 1_MG-2023. Next base: position 230,044 of record NZ_JAUORR010000002.1, read on the forward strand.
GTGCCTTCCGTTTCAGGTTGAGTTCAACAATCAGTGAATCAGTGAATCAGTGAATCAGTGAATCAGTGAATCAGTGAATTCATTCAATCCGCATTCATCAGAAGATCCACTGTATTTTCAATATCCTCTTCATCATAATCAAGATCTGCCAATTCAGCCTGAATCTGCTCACCGAGTGTTTTCACATGCGCGGGATGATCATCCAGCCATGTCCGCAACGCCGTTTCGCACCAATCACAGAAACTTTCTTCCCACAAATCGCCCCGTGCGAAAGTCAGCCGGGCTTTCAGAACCGGCAGAAACGCAGCAAATCCACCTTCAATGTGATCCTGATTGTCCCAATAGTGGTGGAAAAGCTGATCGATTTGCTCGCCCGTCCCTTCATATTCCGTGATCAGTGGTAAGGCTTTCAGGTATTCAACATACAACGGAATATAACGGGGATGGGCTTCTGCCAGTATACCGGCAGCATAATGACCGTAAGGCAGTTCATCCAAATAGAATGCCTGGATCTCATGGTGTTTTAACCAGTCAATCTGGGCCTTCAGGTAATTCTCCAGCGCATCCCATGCCTGCAGCGTTTTCGCCTGTTCAAAGAGGCTGTAGAGCAGCGCTGAACAATAAATTTTAGGTTTTTTCAGATTCAGCTGTTCCAGCAGATCTTCATCCATGGCGCGCACGAGCTCACGGATTTCACGCCCCATAAATCGCTGGTCAAATCGATGCTCGTAGTCGAAACGAACCGGATCTTCCGAAACCATGGCATCAGGGTGACGGACTTCTTCCAGCCAGCAGACCAGCTCTGCACGCATCGCCTCTGGCGTATCTAGAGCGGAAATCCGACTGAGTTCCTGCTGATAGCAAGCTTCGCGCTGTACATAGCATTGTTGTAATCGCTGAGCCTGATCATGTGCATTCAGAAGTTCTTTCTGGACAGTATCTTCGATTGCCAGCACATCCCGGATTTCTGCCAGTTGTTCCTGAATTTCATCCGGATCAGATTGGTCCCGCTCAACATAAGCCTGATAAGCGGCCAAAAACGCATCCATTTGATTGTTTTCATACAGCCAGTCACGGATTGGGAGTGCCTCGCACCAGTCGCAAAAATCATCCCAGCCATGCTGGTCTGAAGCGAAAGTCAGGCGGGCAAGGATGATGGGATAAGTAGCTGAAGTGATCCCAAGTTCAGGAATGATCTCACGCAGGAACTCCCCCACGGTTTCTTCCGGGACTGCGTCTTGGCATGTCGAGAGAAATTCAACATACAGCGCGCCATACTTGGTGATGTCATGACGCAACAAAGCTTCCGCGGCATAGTTACCGTAAGGCAGTTCTTCTGCGTACAAGGCGTCCCCCTGCTTGATGTCTCTCACCCATTGAATTTGCTGTCTTAAATAACTTGCCAGCAATTCCCAGCACTGGAGGGAGACCGCTTTATCAAACAGAGCATCAAGATAGGCATCAAAATCGAAGTCAAAGTCGTCATCATTCTGACAAAGATCAAAACGACTGACCGGATCCGAAGCATCGCCTTCGATTACTGATTCCAGCGCTTTGTGTTCATCGGTTTTGAACCATTCCTCAAAGCGCTCCCAGTACATCAAACCGCTGATCTCGGGATCAAAGTCTGCGTGATGGCTTTCATGCAGCCACTCATCCAGTAACACCGCCATCTGTTCCTGGGTTTCGGCCTGCTCGATTCTCGCGAGTAATTGCAGATAGGCTGCACTGGCTTCCTGTTTTTTCTCAGCCAGCTGTTCCAACAGGACTTCTAATGTTTCATCGGTGCGAGGATGACTGTCGCTGTTTTCATTCATTGTTGTTGTCCTCATTCTATTGATCTGCCAGTTATCTTATTTCTTATCAATTCAATGAGGCGGCGACCACGACGCAACTTTTATGAATCTATTTGATGAGCATTCAAGTCCTTAAATTTGTTTCTTCCCAGGATACTCCCGGAGACAGACACCAGGTCAGGCTATGCCTTCTTTCATGAATCGTGCCGCCGTCTACAATGGGATCATAATGTTCTGGGACTGTATCACCCCCGTTCTGGGCACTTCGGACTGCATTGTGCGCGCAATAAAACAGGTCTTCTAATTCAGCGACTTCTTCAAAAGATCGGCTTTTGTGCTGCTCAAGCAAATCCTGAATACTGGCATTGAGGCCCGGTAAAAACTCAAAAATCATGGCCTGTGTAATTGAGTCCGGCAGTTGCCCGATATTAACCTGAGGCTTCATCTCAAACCCGAGTACCCAGGCCAGTGCCCACATATTTTCCAGACGCCAACCAATCGTAGAGGTGTGCCAGTGCGCAGCACTCTCCCGTTGAAAATCCATGATGCACCGCTCCTGTTCCGTCATGTAATCACGAAGATGATTTCGCGCCACATAACCACGAATCCGTTCACTGGGTGCATTTTCCTCTGTCATCAACACCCAGGTGATTAACGCATCCAGCGCAAATAAGCGAGCAGCAATTTCTTCACGGCTGCGCAACTGCCAGACAGGCTGTTTTTCATGGGAAAGCGGTAAGCCCGGTGACACCTTGAACCCATCATCGGCTAATGCGGCTACATGATTTTTTCTGATGATTTGATAATCCATTGTCTTGCCTTTCTTAACACCACGCATTAAAAGTCAGGTTACTTCGGGAGTGGCAAGCAATCACCCGCACCATCCTCATCAAGGAACCGACTTATCAGTTTTCAATAGGCGATGAGCAGACGCCACTGCCGCTTCAGCAGACAGAACATCGGATTAAAAATCACGGGACAAAAAAGGGAAACCAGGAGAACGTCATCTTTCAGGTGAAGCTGCCGATATATTTCGGGTTCAAGGGAGCAAAAAACGCCCCCAGAACCTGTTCATGATAGCCATCAAATCCAGCACCTGCACAAACTGAATTATGAACTGTGCTTTATTTTTTCGGATTTCTGATTTTCAGGCTCAGATTGATTCAATTCATCTACAGCAGGTGTTTGCTGCACCGCACGTTTTTTCGAAGGCTCAACCTGTTCTTGCAATGCCTCGGTTAACTGATCCTGTTTTCCATCGTTAATAATGAACTCAGCCTCCCCTTCGACAGACGCCAATAGCGGCAGCGGTAATGTCAGCGAAAAGGCCACCAGCACGGTTCCCACTACAAACCGGTGGTTCGTTTTCTTTTCATGATTCATGTTTGATTCCTTTTTCACATTCAAGTCAGTGCTGAACGCCACCTGTAAACCACCACCTCCATGCTCAGAACTCCGATCAGCGCCTTACTTAAAGAGTGACGAATTGAACCCCATGACAACAAATCAAAGACCGATCCCCCTGATCGCGCCATGTTTCTCTGGAAAAAGCATAAATCCAGATACTGAGCGTGGTTTGATCGGATTTGAGCGCTTTCAGTAAAGCATGTGTCACAGGGACTCTTTTAAATGCCGGTGTCATGGGATGAGATGGCCGGGAATCAAATCGGCGAATGCCATCCGGTCCATGGCAATGACCCGAAGCACCCCAGCATTCCGAGTGGCCAAATAATGACAGTGTCCCGGCAAAGCCCCGACTCTCTGGCGTCACTTTCTTTGGCAGCTTGGGTGCAAAGAAGATCCAAGCAGTATAAGTCGGACGCAAATGATTCAGACCATAAAATTCCAGATAGGCTTCGCTGAAACGTTGTGTTTTCAATCGGCTCAGATCGATTGACGGTAATTGATAGCGTTGTTCAATCATCCTACGCTCTCCAGTCCGGTGCCGCTGATCGGAATATCATCCAGAGACATTGCGTATTCATATCCCAGCGACTGAAAATTCAGAACTTCCCCTGCGGTTAACCCAAAAGGTTCTAAAACCACGTCCTTCAGCCCGGCAGGAAAGTTTTCAATGCCATGCTTTTTTTGCCAGAGCGCCCATATTCGATCGATCATGCAATGATGCGAAAAAAAGAGAGGGTCGTAAGCCGCAAACGTCACATCCGCCATGGATTCGCCAACATATCCATGGATCGAATCATGCACCATTTCAAGCAAGTCATTGAACTGCTCATAGGCGCTGACCGAGTCAATCAGATAATCAACCAGCTCGCCCAGTGTCGCTCTGCCGTCCTGATTCACATCGGCAGCTGGAAAGGAAAACACGGGCATCTGCGTATCAGGATTGCGGGTCGTTCGCAGATGAATGGGCTGAGGGACCTGAGGCGGATTCAAGATAACTTCAGAATCGAACAACGGATTATCCTGCCCGTCTATCACCGGAGTCGAAAACGCAACGGGGATCCCTTGCGACTGTGTCCAGTCCCACCAGGGAATCGATGCATCCGGCTGAATATCCTGTAATGATTGCTCCAGCCGATGTAAATAAGCCCGGTGCCACGGCAGGAAAATCCTGGCTGTTAAATTCGAACGGCGGGAAAACTGATGATGCCAGCACCAACGCCCCGGCGCACCATGGAGTCCGGCAAAATGATAGAAGCCGCGATTATCCTGTATTTCTTTTGATGTCCGAATCGCCTCAATATAGTGCTGCATATGAGGGAATTGCGGAGAAGAAACCGGCAAACGATATTTCATCTGACCCGACATAGTTCTACCTCCTCTTTCAATTGATTCATCCAGATGACTCAGATTCAGCGTAGGAAAAATAAACCGCGGAACTCAGCCCACTTTATTCATCCGGGTTGCGATATCGCAGCTCAAACCCTCGCACAATCACATAAGCAATCAGTGAAAAGATGAAAAAGACCAATAACATCCAGGCAATGGATTGAAGTGATTCGATCAGCGTTCTGTAAATTTCAAGAACCCAGCGCTCTGTGGTTAAAACAGGCGGTGTGAAGTCTTCACTGGGTTCCCGGATAAAATTTTCCAGGCTGTAAATTCTCACGCCCCCAGAAACACCGACGACGTAAATGGCGAAGGTCAGATACTTAGTCCAGGCAAAGGAAAGATCAGGGGCAACCAACCGCTTTAATATGCTTTCAATCGGCTGGCTGAACAATTGAGACACCAGAAAACAAACACCCACGGAAACTGCAAAGGTGACCACTAACAATAATAAAAACAAGATGTTCCCCTTTTGTTGAGATGTGGTGTTCTCTCTCTGCTCAGGCAGGTTCTGTACCGTTGCAGCCATGCGCTGTGCTGAAGGTATAGGCGAAACTCATCCCATATGAGAAATGATGCATTCGGTTTTGAGACGTGACGCGGGATATGACGGCAGAAGAAAAAGCCGGATAAAAAAACAGCCAGAATACTTCTGGCTGCTTGCTGAACTGAATGAGGGAAACAATCAGTCTTTGAATTCTGCGAAATCTGCTGCGCAGTCGAGCAGTTGTTCACGGGTCATCATGAAGACACCGTGTCCACCATTTTCGAATTCAATCCAGGTGAATGGAATATGCGGGTATTTTTCTTCCATATGAATCATTGAGTTACCGACTTCACAGATCAGAATGCCGTCTTCCGTCAGATAATCCGGGGCATTGGCCAGAATACGGCGCACCAGATCCAGTCCATCAAAACCAGCCGTCAGGCCCAGCTCCGGCTCGTGGCGGAATTCTTCCGGCAGGCTGTCCATGTCCTCCTGATCCACATAAGGCGGATTGGAAACAATCACATCGTATTTATCTTTTGGGACATCACGCAGCAGATCAGAAAGCAGCGGAATCACTTGCTGTTCCAAACCATGATCGTGAATATTCTGCTCGGCGACAGCCAGCGCATCCGTCGAAATGTCGACCAGATCCACTTCCGCTTCCGGGAACGCGTAAGCACAGGCAATCCCGATACAGCCACTGCCGGTACACAGATCCATGATGCGGGTTGGTTCACGGGTCAGAAACGGTTCGAACCCGTTCTCAATCAATTCTGCAATCGGAGAGCGTGGCACCAGCACACGTTCATCCACGAAAAACTCCAGACCGCAGAACCAGGCCCGGTTCGTGAGATAAGCCACAGGCGTGCGCTCAGTCACACGGCGAACCACACGCTCCACAATGGCACGGCGCTCACTGCTGGTCAGGCGCGAATGGCGCGCATCCGCAGGAATATCAATGGGCAGATGCAGCGTCGGCAGCACCAGCTGCACCGCTTCATCCCAGGCATTGTCTGTGCCATGGCCATAAAACAGGCCTGCATCGTTGAAACGGCTGACGGTCCAACGTAGCATATCCTGCAATGTGTGAAGTTCGTTGACGGCTTCGTCGACAAAAATCTTATCCAAAATAGCCTCCAAATGGCGCTACAATACCGCGATAAAGTAGTTGGAAATTCATGATGAGTAAAAAAGACCCTGCCCTGGAAGAGAATGATTTTGCGCTCTTTCAGGAGGCCGTTAAGGGCATTAAACAGCTGTCGAATGATACCATAATCACCACACGCCGACAGCGCCCGAAAGCGGATCAGCGCAATGTGAGTACGAAAGACAGTCAAAACCACGAGTTTTACTTCTCGGACGAGTTCGAACCGCACCTGAGTGAACACGGCCCGATGCAGTATGCCCGTTCCGATGTGTCCAAGTATGAAGTGAAAAAGTTACGGCGTGGTGTTTATGTCCCGGATATCTATCTGGATATGCATGGGATGACCCAGCAGGAAGCCAAGCGGGAACTGGCAGCCATGATCGCCGCCTGTATCAAAGATGGGGTGTCCTGTGCTTGTGTCATGCATGGCATTGGCAAGCATATTCTCAAGCAAAAGGCACCGCTCTGGCTGGCTCAGCATCCGGATGTGATGGCATTTCATCAGGCGCCCCTTGAATTTGGTGGCGCCGGTGCCCTGCTGGTTCTGATTGAAATTCCAGAACGGTAATGCAAAAGTACATCCCGTAGAGTGTCAGGTCTCAGGGCCTGACGACTCCCACGGGTAACACTTTCAATACACTTCTTGCGTCAGTGAGCCCACATTCACAACCTGACCGTCCTGAATCAGCGTGACTTCACCGGTATCACAAATCTGCATCCGCACTTTGACGGAATTCTCATTGTAATAATGTTCGCAGTTGCCATTCCGAGCACTGTCGATACGGGAAAAGATGGTGATCCCGCCCGGTGACAGTATGGAAGGCGGTGCAATGAATGTCAGCGTGCTGCCCGTACTCGAAATATTCATTTCTTCCCGGACACCATTCACCCATTTAATTGCCCCGTTCGCGACAATATTCGGCTTCACCATGTTGGCAGCACAGGCAGTCAGTCCCAGACTGCCCAGCAAAACGAAAAGTATTTTCTTCATAACCCGATAATTTTTTCAGTCGTTCTTTTGGAATGATTGTACCCGAACCCACCTTGCGGGATAGCCCGGCCCGATAAAAGTGCGTCCTGCACCCAAGTTATCCCGATCAGAAGAAATGGCTGACGGAGATTAATGATGATTCGGCTGCGCAGCCTCGACCGGATTCTCCTGCCATAACAAGGCGGACGCTTCTCCTTCGGAATGAAAGTCCACCGCGGCGATCGACGAGGTACGGAACATCAGCGGTTGCAGGCCCGGAACCAGTTCGGCACTTAAATAGCCCACCAGCGGCAGGTGGGACACCACCAGCACGGTGCTTGGTTTTTCCAGGTCGATGACGGCTTTCAGGTAGTCCGCAACTTGCGCTGCATCACCATAAGGCGTGATGTCATCAATCGTCATCAGCGTTTTGGGCACCGGTAATTCTTCCGACATCGCCTGCCAGGTTTGCTGTGCCCGCAGGTACGGGCTGACCCAGACCAGATCAAGCTCACCATCGAGATGACTGGCCAGCTGCCGGGCCATCTGCTGGGAATAGACTTTACCTTGTGCGGTCAGAGGCCGCTCCGCATCACTTGGGGCAAAATGCTGCGCTTCGCCATGACGCATGATAAAAATTCGCATAGTCTCCAATCCGGTTGCGCGTTTCTGTGGTTATGCTAGCAAAGGCTGGCACACACAGGGTAGCCATTTAATCTTACGCGATGTGAAAGCGTGACGGCTGAATCGGTATCGCGAACGGAATATTTCTTCCCTCGAATGAAATCTCTGACCAGACAGAATTTGCCAGTGTACCTATTGGGCGTCATAATTAGCCTAATTCCCTTTAAAAATAGGCGCTTCCTGTGTTCAAGAGTCCGAACGATCCCAAAGAGTACCGCTATGTCACCCTTGAGAATCAACTCAGGGTGTTGCTGGTCCACGATCAGACGGCACCCCGGTCGGCAGCTGCACTTTCTGTCGGAATTGGTCATTTTGATGATCCGATGGATCGCCAGGGGATGGCCCATTTTCTTGAGCATATGTTGTTTCTGGGGACCGAGAAATTCCCCCATCCCGGTGAATTTCAATCGTTCGTGAATCAGTACGGCGGCAGTAACAATGCCTGGACCGGAACTGAAAACACCACCTATTTCTTCGAAATCGCTCCACCCGCTTTTGCGGCCGGACTGGAGCGATTCGGCCAGTTTTTTACGGCGCCGCTGTTCAATGCAGACTCAGTGGAGAAAGAACGCCAGGCTGTCGACTCTGAATATAAGCTCAAACTGAAAGATGACGTCCGTCGTTTATATCAGGTGCATAAAGAGACGATTAACCCTGAGCATCCGTTTTCCAAATTCTCGGTCGGCGACATTGGCACCCTGGAAGACCGTCCCGGTAAACCGGTTCGCGATGAACTCATCGCTTTCTATCGCCAGCATTATTCAGCCAGTTTGATGGGGCTGGTCCTGCTCGGTCCCCAGACGCTTGATGAACTTCAAACCTGTGCTGAGCAGTTTTTCGGAGACATTCCTGACTCCGGTCAGGACAAGGCAGACATCGCCGTTCCTTTAGTGACAGACAGGGAAAATGCCCGCTTTATTACAGTGGAGCCCATCAAGGAAGTCCGCAAACTGACGCTGTCTTTTTCCTTGCCGGCCATGGAACACCATTACCGCAGCAAACCGCTGTCCTATCTGGCGCACTTGCTGGGCAATGAAGGGACCGGCAGTCTGATGTCCGTCCTGAAAAGTGAAGGGCTGATCAACACGCTGGCCGCTGGGGGCGGTGTCAGCGGCAGTAATTTCCGTGAGTTTACCATTGGTCTGAACCTGACCCCAAAGGGGCTGGAAAAAATCGATCACATCGTGACCACAATATTCCAGTACATTCAGCTCATCTCAACGCAGGGGCTGGCAGAATGGCGCTATCATGAAAAACGCGCAGTCCTGGAGCAGGCTTTCCGTTATCAGGAAAAAAGCCGTCCGTTGGATACCGTCAGTTATCTGGTCATGAATCTGCTCCATTACGCGCCGGAAGACATTGTTTACGGCGACTATATGATGAGTCAGTACGATGAATCTTTGCTGAAAGAAGTACTGACACAGCTTCGCCCGGATAATCTGCGTCTGACGCTGGTGGCCAAAGGTCAGCACTATAATCAGGTGGCCGACTGGTATCACACCCCTTATGCCGTCACACCGTTTACGACAGAGCAGCTCAGCAACTGGGCGGCACCGGGCGTGAACCCTGCACTGCAACTCCCGGAATCCAACCCTTACCTGTGTGAGCGCTTCGATCCACATCCATTGGAAAGCCGACAGGATCTGCCCCCTCAACTGATTCAGGATCTGCCTGGTTTCCGGCTCTGGTTCAAACAAGAGCATGAATTCCGGGTGCCGAAAGGACTGGTTTATGTCGCCATCGACAGCCCTCATGCAGTGAGCTCGGTCCGTAATATTGTCAAAACCCGGCTTTGCGTCGAGATGTTGATGGAAGCATGCAATGAAGTCGCCTATCCGGCGGAAGTCGCGGGCATGGCCTACAACTTGTACGCCCATCAGGGGGGGGTCACCCTGCAACTCTCAGGCTTCAGCGAAAAGCAGCCACTGCTGCTGAAATTACTGCTGGAGAAATTTGCCGGACGCACCTTCAACGTGGAGCGGTTCAACAGCATCAAAGCACAAATGTTACGCAACTGGCGCAATGCTGCGGAAGATAAGCCGATTTCTCAGTTATTTAACCAGTTAACGGGCTTGTTGCAACCCAATAACCCACCCTACCCAGCCCTGATCAAAGAACTGGAAACCGTCGAGGTGTCCGAGTTGCCTGCATTTGTCGATGCGATGTTCGCTGAACTGCACATCGATACTTTTGTGTATGGGGACTGGCGTCAAGACGATGCGCTGGCGCTGGCCGAAGTCCTGAAAGATGCTTTCCGGGTAACCGATCAGCTCTATGGTGAAGCCCAGCGACCTCTGGTCCATCTGGGAGACTGCGGTACCTTAAGGTATGAAGTCGACTGTCATCACGCCGACTCAGCGATTCTGGTTTACCACCAGTCCAGAGAACAGTCGCCTAAAGCCATCGCAACCTACACGCTGGCCAATCACCTGATGTCCACCACATTTTTCCATGAGCTTCGTACAGAACAGCAACTGGGATACATGGTCGGCACAGCGAATCTGCCGCTGAACCGTTATCCCGGCTTGCTGCTCTATATTCAGTCCCCGGTGGCCGGGCCATTGCAACTGCTCGAAGCCATTGATGAATTTACCAATGCATTTGCACTGGTGTTGCTGGAACTGACAGAAAATCAGTGGCGTTCCAGCAAGCAAGGGTTGATTGCTCAGCTATCTGAGCCAGACACCAACCTGCGCGCCCGCGCACAACGCTATTGGGTCAGTATCGGCCATAAAGATGACCATTTTGACCAGCGCCAAAAAATTGCCGCTGAAATGGAATCTCTGTCTCGTGCAGAACTGGTCCGTTTTATGGTTGAAGAGATCAAACCGCGCACGGCAAATCGCCTCATTACTTATTATCAGGGGGAGGCGCACAGTAATTTAACCCCACTGGAAGTCGGAGAACCCATGACCTCCGTCAGCCATTTTCAACAGCAAGCCTGCTGACTCAGACGCTTTACAACTCCGGGCCAAGCGCCCGGAGAATATGCCGGAAAAGCACATCAAACTCACTAAAATTGGAACCATGGTTACACTTTCATGAACATGTCCTAATTTTCCTTTCGTATCAGTCGATTAACTAAATTACCAAATCAAGAGATTCCTCAGACTAGCAGTCTGTGCCGGAGTTCGCACAAGAAGTCATGAGGTCGAATATGCATTTTTTCAGGACAATGTTCAGGAACTTGTTATGTCGCACGCCTGTTCGATCTGCCGTCAATCCATAACGGCGAAAAACCGGAGCTCTCATAGTCGGCTATTTTGCCAGACCTGTATGAAAGCCATTCATCCCCGTCCTTTCGACGGGATGCTCTGCCTGATGACCAGTATTGCTTTATTTAGCCTGATCTTTTTACTCTGGATTGGCTTTAATCCCCTGATGGTTGCTGGCTCTGTCATCCTGTTGATGCATTTGATCAGACCCCGGCGTCTGTATCGACGTTTTCGGCTCAATGCCACCATGCAACAAGGCTTTAAGCACCAAAAAACAGTCTGAATTTTCACTGCTTTTCCGTTAAGTTCTATCTCCATCCCTCTAACGACAAAGGCCTGCGATTGCAGGCCTTTGATTTTTTCCTCAGCAAGACTTACGCGTAATAACGCTGATCGTCCTGCGCCATTTGAAGCAAGCGCTCACATGGGCGGAATCGCTCGCCATATTTATCGACGTGCTCATTGAGGAGTTCAACCACACGCTTAGCGCCCAGCTGATCCATATAGCGGAACGGTCCACCCAGAAATGGAGGGAATCCGATACCAAAAATCGCCCCGATATCACCATCGCGTGCACTGTGGACCACGCCTTCATCCAGGCAACGGGCCGCTTCATTCAACATCATCAGCGTACAGCGAATGGCAATTTCATGACCGGAAGCTTTCCGTTCCGGATTCAGGTTCAGCAGTTTATAAACGCTCTTATCAACGCCTTTCTTCTTCCCCTGATACAGATAGAAGCCTTTTCCGGTTTTACGACCTTTACGGCCATCTTTCAGCAGAATGTCGAATACATCCGGACTCTGGAAACGCGAACCCAGCTCTTTTTCGAGAATCGGACTGATTTTCGCCCCCACATCCACCCCGACTTCGTCGAGCAAGGTGATAGGACCAACCGGGAAGCCAAAATCCAGCAATGCCGTGTCAATGTGCTCAATCGGTTCGCCACTCAACAGAGCCAGCGCCGCTTCGTTCATATAAGGGGCCAGAATCCGGTTGACGTAAAAACCAGCTTTATCCGCGACGACAATCGGGGTTTTCCCTTGCTTTTTCGCCAGTTTCACCACAGTTGCAACAGTCTGTGGTGACGTGCCTTCATGCGGAATCACTTCCACCAGCGGCATTTTCTCAACCGGGCTGAAATAATGCAGGCCGACAACCTGCTCCGGGCGATCTGCAACAGAGGCAATCTGGTGAATCGGCAGTGACGACGTATTGGTCGCGAAAATCGTATCCGGACGGGCGTTCGTTTCAACGTCTCGCACCATTTGGTGTTTCAGCTTCAGATCCTCAAACACCGCTTCAATCACGACATCAGCCTGATCAAAGCCGCGATAATCAACACCGCCCTGAATCATCAGCATCTGCTTTTGCAATGCCGCTTTACTGATGATCTTCCGCTTACGTTTTTTATCCAGCAATTGATAGTTGTACGACAATGCATTCAGAATGCCGTCGTTGGAAATGTCTTTAATCTTCACCGGTAGGCCAGCTTTTGCTGCAGAGACATGGCTGATCCCGCCCCCCATCAGGCCACCACCCAGCACAGCAACCCGCTTCACGGTTGCAGGCTGAACTTCACTGCCAACGCCGGTTTCTTTCTTCATGGCCGTCGTTGCAAAGAAGAGACTGCGCAGCGCAGCAGATTCAGAGGTCATCACCAGCTCGCCAAAGCGGCGGGCTTCTTCTTTCAGGCCTTTCGACATACCATGCTGCAGACCATATTTGATCACATCCAGAATGGCATCGGCTGCCGGATAATTCCCACGTGTTTTTTCACGGATCTTTTTCCGGGCCTGATCAAAGACCAGCGTGCGGCCAACCGGGTTGCCGCCCATCGCCCAGTCCTGAAAACTGTGCTTGCGGGTTGGTTTCCCTTTCAGAGCCAGTGACTCAGCCACGGTCAGTAAGATGCTTTCCGGTACACATTCATCCACTACACCCAACTGCTTGGCTTTTTTCGCACGCAGCTGTTTCCCCGTCAGGATCAGATCCAGCGCGTTGGCCACACCAATCAGGCGCGGCAAGCGCTGCGTGCCACCGGACCCCGGCAACAAACCCAACTGAACTTCCGGCAATCCGAGTTTGGTGATCCCGGCGTCTGTACAAACTCGGCTGTGACAAGCCAGCGCCAGTTCCAGCCCCCCACCAAGACATGGGCCATGAATGGCAGCGACCACATGAAATGGCAGCGCTTCCAGACGTTGAAACATCGTCTGACCCTGAATCGCCAGCGCTTCTGCTTCCTGTGCGGTTGTGCAGGCGGCCAGCATCCGGATGTCAGCCCCTGCCACAAAGTTATCTGGCTTACCAGAATGAACAACCAGACCTTTGATCTCAGATTTTTTACTTTCCAGCTCATCCAGCACAGCACCGACCTGCGATGCGAATGCCGCCTGCAGCGTATTCATTTTTTCGCCGGGCACATCAATGTTCAGCCATGCAACACCATTGTCACCGTAGCGCAGCTGAAATGCAGAGGCTGGCGTGTCTGTCGTCTGAACTGTGTTTTGTTCTGTCATGGTTACATCCGTCATTATTCAGCCTCCAGGATCATCGCGGCACCCAGACCACCGGCGGCACAGGCCGTATTGAGTGCCAGTCCGCCGCCCCGGCGCTGCAATTCACGCAAGGTTTGGGTGATCATTCGTGCACCGGTGGCTGCGAATGGATGACCGTAGGCAATTGAGCCACCCAGCACGTTGAATTTATCCATATCGATTTCGCCAATCGCTTCGCTGCGGCCCAGTTTTTCCTGCGCGAATTGTCTGGAAGCAAACATTTTCACATTCGCCAGTGTTTGCGCTGCAAATGCTTCATGCATATCAATCAGCGTCAGGTCTGACAATGTCAGGCCAGCCCTGTCCAGCGCCAGCGGTGTTGCGTAGGACGGCCCCATCAGCATGTCCTGCTCAACCCCAATCGCAGAAAACGCGTACGATCGAATATAGCCCAGCGGCTTAAGACCCAGTTCTTTCGCGCGACCTTCACGCATCAGCAGAATCGCCGCAGCGCCATCGGTCAGTGGTGTACTGTTGGCGGCAGTCACAGAACCGTACTTGCGGTCGAAAGCAGGACGCAGTTTCGCATAGCCTTCAACGGTGGAATCTTCCCGGACGTTGTTGTCTTTATCGATCCACTGGCGATACGGTTCGGGAAATGCCGTGATCACTTCATCCTGAATCAAACCATCGCGCCATGCCTGAGCAGCCAGTGTATGTGAACGATGAGCCAGCGCATCCTGCTCTGCCCGGCTGATCCCATGGGTTTTCGCCATTTGTTCTGCCGTCTGGCCCATGCTCAGGCCAGTTGAGTATTCTGCAACTGCAGGGGGCACCGGCATCAGATCTTTCAGGCTGAGTTTACTCAGCAGGCTCATTTTCTTGCCCATGGTCTTGGCTTTACTTAATGACAGTAATGTCGCAGCCAGCTTTTTGGACACGCCAATCGGCAACACAGAAGACGAGTCTGCCCCGCCAGCAATGCCGATATCAATGGTGCCGGAAATGATACTTTCAGCAACGTTTGCCGCTGCCTGGAAACTTGTGGCGCATGCGCGTGTCACACTATAAGCATCCGTGTGAATGTTCATGCCCGTACCCAGCACAATTTCACGGGCAATGTTCGGGGCTTCAGGCATTTGAACAACTTGGCCAAAAACCACCTGTTCAATCAAAGCGGGGTCAAAATCAATCTTTTGCAGCATTTCGTTGACCACCATTTTGCCCATATCCAGCGCTGGCACACCATTAAAGGCAGTCGCCTGGCGGGCAAAAGGGGTACGTAATCCTGTCACAACAGCAATACGCTCACCCTGTTGGGTGGTAAGATTCTGGCGACGTGTCATCGCGACTCCTTATCATGATGTAATCTAGAGGTCAGACCACATTGATTGTAACGGCATTGTTATTAATTTCAAATCAATGTTTAAAAGTTGAGAGACATCAAAAACAACAAAAAAAGTAAGGGAATTTTGGGACGAATAAAAAAAAACCACACCGCTATGGTATGGTTGTCAGACTCACTCTGTCAGCCAGATGTTAAAAGTGTATGAAATTTGTGTAGGAAAAAACTGGTGTTCACGATTGGCGTTCAGAACACCAGTGAGGGTCATACACAATTTGTTAATATCGTATATTGAATCCCGTAAAGGACGATATCGAGAATCACCCCCCGATAACCAGCTCAGTATAACGAAAGTCGGCTGACAGATATTGAGGATAATCAATAACACTATAAGAATCACTTGAATCCAAACATTATTCAGCACCGTAAGATCTGCAAGAATGGATGATGACGGATGGACAAGAGCATGATGAAGCAGTTTTTCCGTAAGAAAAGTGCAGAGACCTCGGTCTCTGTAGATATGAATAAACAAAAACGATATGAATCTCTGGTCAGAGCCTGGCACAAAGACCTTTACAGGTATGCATATTGGCTTTGCCATGACCCTCATGTCGCTGAAGATTTAGTGCAGGAAACTTGTCTGCGTGCATGGCGTTCTTTGGACAACCTGAAAGATGACAGTGCTGCAAAAGCCTGGCTGATTACCATCTTACGCAGAGAAAATGCCCGCCGGTTTGAAAGGAAGCAACTTGATTTAGTGGATTTGGATGAATATGCCATTCCCGATCATGAACCGGAGACATCCAGTCTTGGTGATTCAGAACTGGGTCAGCTAAGTCGTTTACTTCAGCAGCTTTCGCCTGAGTATCGAGAACCTCTGGTTTTACAAGTTATGGCTGGATTCAACGGGGATGAAATTGCTAATATCTTAGGTCTGAACCGCAACACTGTCATGACGCGGCTATTCAGGGCTCGTAATCAGTTGAAAGATTCCATTGAAAAGCAAACCGAACGGAGGGGACAACATAATGGACGACCTTGAATTTCGTCGCAGAATCCTGGCTGATCCGAATGATCGCAGCCCTGAGATGATTGCGGCGAAGAATTCGTCAGTCACCAATCGAAAACTCCATGATGAGCTACAGCAGTTGGATAGTAAATTGTCTGCTGCAATGAAGGTCGATGTCCCGGAAGATCTGGCCGATCGCATTCTGTTTCGTCAATCCGGTCAGGGCTATCAGGCAGAAAGAAAAGTTCGCCGTCATTTGGCAATCGCCGCTTCCGTTGCTTTCTTCGGGGGGTTACTGCTTGGAAAATTTGTCCCGGATTCCATGCCCGGCTCTTCACCCGATATTGGTCAGATTGCACTGACACACATCTATAATGAAGCGCCTTTTGTGAATCAGATCGATGAAGGCGTCTCTCTGACTCAGGTAAACGCTAAGCTGAAGCCATTTGGTCCGACACTGAGCACTTTGCCGTCACATGTCTACTACCTGAATCATTGTGGTTTTAACGGCGGCGAAGCCTTACATATGGTACTGCATGGTCAGCACGGTAAAATCACTGTTTTTGTGGTCCCTCAACCCAGCAAAAACATGGCCCGTTTCGAAGACAGTCAAATGAATGGAGTGGTGATGCCTTCACATGGCTCCAGCCTGATCGTTGTGGGCAACAAAGGCGAAAATGTGATGCCCATTGCCGAAAAACTCCAAAAAGCAATGCACTGGCAAGATATCTGAATCCCTTCTTTTGATGACGGTTGTGCACTCGCCGTCATCGAAACGCTTATCTTTTCATCAATCAAACCTTCCCCATCATTGATAAAACAATAACTTAATGACTGGTCAGATTTGTCCTGCTTTCTCCTGCCCCTAAAATCGGCTCCCCGCTGGTACTTTCTTGTGCCAGACGGTCAAGAAAATCAGGATAAAAATAAATGTACAAGAAGCGTCTGTTTACAAGAACCATGATGGCAACTGCCATCGCTTTGGCATCTCATCAGTCACTGGCTGCGGGATTCCAGTTAAACTCACAATCGGCCACTGGCCTGGGCCGCGCATTTGCTGGTGATGCCGTAATTGCAGACAATGCGTCTGTCATGGCACGTAACGCTGCAGCAATGACGCTGTTCAATGCGCCTGCAATCTCACTGGGCCTGAATGTTATTGATACTGACATTGAGGTAAAAGATGCAAACTATACGCTCTCAAATCCACTGACCAATTCTGCTACTTCGTCGAATCTCGACAATGAGCAAATCGGCGGCACTTCCTATGTCCCGAACCTTTACTATGTTCACCCGGTGAATGACAAGCTGGCACTGGGTGTTGGGATTTACTCAAACTTCGGCACCAAGACAGAATTCGGCAACAGCTATGCTGCCAATGAATTCGGCGGGCTGACCGATGTGAAAAGCATGAACCTGACGCTGAATGCGGCATACCGTCTCAATCCACAATGGAGCATTGGTGGTGGTCTCGACATTATTTATGGTCAGGGCGAATTGAAGCGTTCGAACAAGACCATCGAAGGTGTGCTTCAGTATTCAACAAGCGTTCAAGGACCACTGCTGGATGTCGATGTCGATGGCACCGCGGTAGGCTTCAACCTGGGCACTGTGTATGAACTGAATGACGCAAACCGTTTCGGTCTGGCCTATCACTACAGTCCGGAACTGGAAGCAGATGGCGATATTTATGCGCAACAAGCTGGCGGACAGCTCAACGGCCAGAAACTGCTGATGCCCCTGCCGGATATGGTTGAATTCTCAGGCTTCCACCAACTGAACAACCAGTTTGCTGTTCACTATAGTGTTCAGTGGATCGAGTGGAGCAGCTTTGATGTGCTGAAAACCAACAAAGACGTCACGCTGAACGACTATCAATGGCAGAATGGCTGGCATTACGCCATCGGTGGTACTTATACACTGAATTCAGACTGGACGCTGCGTGCCGGTTACATGTACGACACCAGTGCCCAGGACAAGAAGACCTCAATTTCTGTACCAGACTCAGATCGCCAGTGGTTCTCAGGCGGTTTCAGCTATAACCTGAGCAGCAAATCTACGGTCGATTTTGGTCTGACTTACCTGATGGGTAAAGATGTTCAGGCAACAGAAAGCACTGATCTTTCAAACGTCTCGGCAACCACGCGTGCTGACGCACTGCTGTACGGCGTACAGTTCAGCCACTCTTTCTAAGCAAAGTGTCCGTACCAAACAGAACAAAGCCGCTCCAATGAGCGGCTTTTCTTTTCAGGCTGTATCACGTACAGCCCAATCTCAGAGTCAAACTTACTGACAGTTTGCTGCGCCCAGATCTTCCCAAACACCCCACTCACCCGTGGTTCCAGGCTCTTCACCGGTCGTCCACCATTTCGCTTTCCAGGATTTACCTGAATGCGTCACAATGTCGCCCGCATTGTAAACACCGCCGCTGGCCCAGGCATTCGTACATCCAGTCGAACCGCCATCCTTCAACACAGTGACAGTCGCTGAATCAGATACGCTCTCTGTGCCATCATTCACAGCCAGCGAGAAATTCAGCACGGTATCCACAGTGTAGCTAGCTGCAGTGAAAGTCACCTGAGCACCATTCACGGTCGCATTCAGACCCGCAGGCAGCGTCCAGTGAAAGGTCAGGGTGTCGCCATCCGCATCTGTCGACTGTGACGCATCCAATGTTACGACATCACCAGCATTTACCGAGGCAGGTGCATTGATGACCACAACCGGCGCTGTGTTTGAACCCGGCGCTTTTGCCGTCACAGTGACTGAATCTGTTGCCGTTGCGCCCGCGTTATCCGTCACAGTCAGGGTGAACACATACTGTGTATCAACCGTCACAGACGGAACAGCAATGGTTGCCGTCGCAGTATCAGCACCAGTCAGCGTCAGAGACGGGCCACTGGTTTGTGCCCACTGGTAGCTCACAACCTGGCCATCCCGGTCACTTGATGCAGTGCCATCCAGCGTAACGGAAGCTGCAGCGTTCACTTGCTGATCCGCACCGGCATTTGCAATCGGGTTATAGTTCCCCCCGCTACCAGCCAGAGATTCCTGCATTGCATTCAGGATATCGCCGTTGTCCGCATCAATTTCCCATGCAAACAGACCCGCCAAACCCAGATTCTGTACGTACTGACCTTTCGCCATAATGGAGCGTGGGTTATCGAATGTGATCAGGTTGCCATTGCTCGGGTCATACGCCCAAGGTCCCTCAGCCTGCTCGTCATAGCCTTTCACAACTGCAGCATTATTCAGGTAGTCTGTCACAACATCTTTATAATCGATCACGCCCGCTTCCCAGGAGCCCGGTACCGGACCTGCTCCCGTGCCCGTCATCGGGTTGTTTGGATCGGTCATGCTCGCTTCGGTCACGCCAGTCCAGCCCCGTGCATACATCGCAGCGCCCAGAACCAGTTTGTTCGCAGGGACACCCTGTGCCAGCAAGCGGTCAATCCCGTGTGATGCTGTATAGGCCGGGCCTTTGCGTGGCTCGCCATTGTCATCCACACCGGTACCGTTACAAACATCAGCCGTCATATGGCTGCCACAGAACAGCGCGGTCTGATGACCCGGCACATTGTTCCAGCCGCCGAAGAAGTCGTAGGTCATTGCAAAGATATAATCCATGTACTGAATCGCATCTGCGTAATTCACCACATCGATTTTGTCATAACCCACACCAATTGCTGAGGTCAGCTCATATTGACGGCCGGTTTCAACTTCCAGATCATCCAGCATGGCACGCAGTTCACGCATCAGCGCAACGTACGCAGGACCATCATTCACGGTATCGCCCAGATTCGGGTTAGCCCCTTTGCCGCCCGGGAATTCCCAGTCAATATCAACACCATCGTAGAATTTCCAAGTCTTCAGGAATTTCTTCACACTGGCTACAAAGATGTCACGCTTCGCCTTGTCGGTGAACGAGTAGAAGGGGTCAGACAGCGTCCAGCCACCAACAGACGGGATAATTTTCAGATCAGGATAGCGCTGCTTCAGGGCCATTAACTGACCATAGGTACCTTTATACGGCGTGCTGTGCGTATGGCCGGATTGCGGATGTGGCATCTGCACTGCCGCCCACGGGTCGTGGATCACGACTTCGAAATCCGGAGTTCCCGCACAGGCACGTTTCAGAGCCGCCAGACTATTACCGTTTTCAATTTCACCCAGTGAGTCGTTCGGACCACAAATTGGAATGAAGCCATACAGAATGTGGGTCAGGTTTTGTGCCGGAATCTTATCCACCGGGAACTTACGACCGTAAACCCCCCACTCGACAAAATATGCACCAACAACAGCGTTCGCTGGCGTGGTGTAGTTGCCGTTATTCGGATCGACGTTCATTGGCAGCGGATCCAAATGACTGCCATCCGTATCAGCCACAACAATATCTTTTGCAGCGCTACTGGTACAAACCTGCGCAGTACCGGCACCACTACACAATTCAACGGTCATGGCATACTTTCCGCCCTGAGCGACCGACAGTGTGGTGGAGCCTGCGCCACTGGCTGCCGGATCAATACTTTGCTCAAAAACCACATTGCCATTGAGTTTTACTCTCCAGGTATCCGCCGGATCACCGGAATAGCGCTGCCATGCGACGGGCACTTCGGCTGCGGGTTTCACTGTGACCAGGCTGGTATAGGCTGATGCAGCCTGATCGACTTCAATGATAGCAAAATCAGTTTCCATCCATGCGATCTGAGGCGTTCCAGGCGCAGCGAGTGCTCCCCACGAGAACGATACAGCGGCAATCGCCGTTGCAATCGGAGATAACTTATTGAAAGACATGACTTCATTCCTTGAGTAAAAAAAATCAAAAACACATAACTTTATCGCTATGCAATATAAGCAATAGTCGAGTTTCTTTGTGTCTCAAAGAAAGAAAGTAAAAAAAATGATACAAATGTTGCGCATTGTGATCTCATGCCATTGGATTTGTAACCTTAAGTAAGCCACACCTTACAAAATGATAGAAAGAACAAAGATTGAGCGCATTCATCATCCGCGCGTGCAATGATTCATCGCAACAGGGATATTCACCGGAAAATCCGGTATCGATTGACCGCATTTTCACTTCCAAACAGACCAAATCCGGCCATTGTCACTCAGCCTTAATATTTACAAAAAATTAACAATACAGGCAATTGATGCCGCTGAACGATCAAAAAAGCCAGAGCAATCAACTTGCTCTGGCTTTGAGTCGTTCACAGATGATTTCAATTATTCGCTATCAATTTCATCCAGATAATCATCAAGATAGACTTCCTGCTCTGTCGCGCTTGTTTCAACTTGCGCACCACCAGCCCGGAAATTCTTATATTGAATATATGCATCTCGGGTGAAGATATAAGGATCCGGCGAGTTCTCCAGCAACGGTTCCTGAGCCACCAGTTTGGCACGATCTTCCATCCCTTCGACCGCCCACTTGCCCAGACTTTGCCAGAACGTCAGCAAGTTCAACGGGAAATACAGTTTATCTACCCAATCCCCTGCGCCTTCCCGTAACGTGACCGGCCCATAAGCAGGGATCATAAAGTAAGGACCATTCCCCACGCCATAATAACCGAGGGAGTCTGAGAAGCTCTGCTCTCCCGGTGGCGGAATATCCGCTGCCGTTGCGATATCAATTAAACCGGCCAGACCAAAAACACTGTTAATCCAAAACCGGTTAAAGTGATCCACGGCTTTCTCTGGTTCCTGCTTCAGCAAACTGTTCACCATGTTCGCCGGCTCTTCCAGATTCGACAGAAAGTTTCTCAGTCCCGTCCGGAAAGGTGAAGGTACATAATCCACATAAGCCAGAGACACCGGACGAACCAGATAAGGATCCAGATAGTCGTAGTTGACTGACCACATGGCCCGGTTAAAGCCTTCAAACGGGTCATATACTAGCGTTTCAGGCTCACCCAAAGCTTCGAGCTCTTCCACACTCAGACCGGCGGCTTCCAACTCCGCATCGTCCAGCCCGAATTCATTCCCTTCCAGCTGATCCGGCTCAGGTTCCGACGGCGAATTGGCACATCCCATCAGGGACATTGCGAGCAATACTGATAAAAAAAGATTTCGACTCAATGTGTTAGCCACTTATTCTCATGAAAACAGACTGGATAATGATATCCAGTCTGTTTCTGAACTGCCAGTCTGTTTCCGAGATTCATTCGTACGGTGTATTAATGATCACCGTCGCGCTGTCTCCGAGAGCCACAATACTGCTTTCACCAAACCAGTCCCCCGCTTTGGTTGCAACATTGCCATCCTGATCAATTCTTGCTCTGATAATCAGCTCGGATTGCTGAGACATCAGTCGGTCCGGTAGCATGCTGTCGCTGTCGTTCAGCGTCAGGTTCAGCGGGAACCGGGACAACGGCAAACGCTTTGCTGCCAGCGGCATCGTCGCACCATCTGCTGTATGTGCCGAAACCACCACCATACCCGTATCCGGTAAAACAACATCCGGACCCAGGGTAACCGTCACCGACACACCCGGAGCAGGATTCGCAGACTGATGCATATCGACTTTCGCCTGTGCAATGCTGCGCTCCAGCATTTGAACCCGGCTGTCCTTTGCATCCAGTAAGCCTTTCATCTGCTCCCAGTAGTCAATGGCCTGCGCGTAATCACCGTTGCCATAAGCTTCAAACGCCAGCAGTGATATCGCCTGCAAATTCTTGGGGTCACGCTCCAGCAGATGGATCAGCATATTGTGGGCGAATTGGACCTTCCCCGGTTCTCCGCCCATCATCAGGGTTTGTGCATAGCTCACCTGCAGGCTTGGATCACTCGGGGATAAATCCAGCGCACGCTTCATTGCCCCTTGCGCGGTTTCAAGATCGCGGTTTGCCATCCCAATCCGACCCAGCAGTAACCAGCCCGTGGCATCATCCGGCCGTTCATGTAACCGGGTTCGCAAACCCAGGGTTAAGTCATCCATTTCCTGATCCGTCAGTGGCGCAGCATTGTCTCCCATCAGACGCTGTGTCAGTTCCGGTAGCCGGGTCACCGTGTCCTGCCACTGAATCACCTGCTTCGCACTGCCCACTGAAAAATAAAGACCGTAAGAAACGCCAATGATGACAAGGACACCGGGAAAAAGTAACCAGGGCCGGAACCGTTGCTGCTGTGATTGCTTTTGAACCGGCACATCATCCAGCAATGACTGCTGGAGTTCTTTTTCCATCTCGTCCGGATGAGAGACTAACCCTTCAACACTTTCTTCTTTCAATTCACCCAGTCGGTCACGAAAGAAGGCCTTGTTCAGCTCATCCCGGCTGGCGACCTGATCCTGATTGCTGCCGACAAAGGCAGGCATGATGAAAAAGGCCAGCGCAATCAGCACCAGAATCAGGGTGCAAATCCAAAATAACGTCATTTTTTCACCTTATTCTCGCCGTCAGCGGCTTGCGTCGAACGCGAGTCTTCCTCCTGACCGATTTCTTTCAATAATGCATCCAGCCGTGCACTGTCCTGTTCATCGATTGCATCCGGCTGAACACCGCGTCGGGAGCGATACACCAACACGGAAGCGCCAATCAGCAAGAAACACAATGGCCCCAGCCAGAGAATCAGTGTAGATGGCATGACCGGCGGGTTATAGGTCACAAAGTTGCCATACCGCGCAATCATATAATCGATAATTTCTTGCTTTGACTTTCCTTGCTTCAGCATTTCGTACACTTTCTGGCGCATATCTTTGGCCAGTTCAGCATTGGAGTCGGCAATATTATTGTTCTGACACTTCGGGCAACGCAGGGTTGCGGTCAGCTCCTGATAGGTGGTTTCCTGCTCAGGCGTTTGAAATTCATACACATCAATCGATGCCTGAGCAGGCAAGCTGAGTGACAACCAACTGCCCATGACCAGTGTGAACGTCAGGATTAATCGCTTCATCCTTTCGCCTCCGCTTTGAGCTGGTCATAGATAGGTTTCAGAGTTGCTTCCCAGTTCCGGGGGTTCACATCCCCCACATGACGGTAACGAATGATCCCCTGTGCATCGATCAGGAAAGTTTCCGGTGCGCCGTAAACGCCCAGATCCAATCCCAGCATTCCGTTGCCGTCAAAAAGGCTGTGCATATAAGGGTTGCCCAGTTCATCCAGCCAGCGAATCGCTTTTTGCCGTTCATCTTTATAGTTCAGGCCGATGATTTTCACCCCCTGACTGGCCAGCTGATTCAGGTACTGGTGCTCGGCATAACACGTCGGACACCAGGTTGCCCAAACGTTCAGCAGCAACGGCTCACCCTGAAAAATATCCTGCTGGTACAGCGTGTCGGCATTTTTCAGATCTTCCAGACGGAACTGAGGAACCGGTTTACCAATCAGCACAGATTCCAGCTTGGTGGGATCATCACCCTCTGCATTGCGAGTCAACTGAACCAGAAAAACAGCAACCAGAGCAAGAAACAGAACAAAAGGAATAAAAAGCAGCTTCTTGTTCATCCGTTCACCTCTGCATGAGACGTCACCGTTGCATTTTCTGTCTGTTCTGATTTCTTGAAACGCTGGCGGAAACGGTAACGTTTATCACTGATCGCCAGGGCACCACCGAATGCCATCAACACAGAACCGAGCCAGAGCCAGTTGACGAAAGGCTTGTAATAAATACGAACAGCCCAGGCTCCATCAGTCAGTTGCTCTCCCAGAGCGACATAAAGATCCCGGGTCACACCACTGTCAATCGCAGCTTCAGTCATCATGGAACCCGACACCGTATAAAAACGTTTCTCGGCATGCAGTTCCGCGACAAACTTGCCTTCACGGCTCACGACAAAATCACCGATAAAGCCGTCATAGTTCGGCCCTTCCACGTTACGCAAGCCAGCCAGACGGAAATCAAACCCTTCAACATTGACCGATTGCCCTGGGGTCAGGCGCACGTCCCGCTCCAGATCATAGTTGGACACCAGTGTAATCCCGATCAGCGTAATTGCCAGACCAATGTGGCCCAGGACCATGGCCCAGTGACTGCGGCCCAGCTTCCTCAATCCTGTCATCAGGTTGTGACGATGTGTGGCACGCTCATACAGTTCAAATCCCTGCAGAATAATGATCCAGAATGCCATCACCATGCCCAACACGGCCAGCGGCTGAATCGGGTCTGGACGGAGCCAGAGCACCAGCAGGGCTAACGGCAACGTGATGATCGCTGTGATAAACAGCGGACGACGAATCGTTGCAAAGTTTTCCCGCTTCCAGCGAACCAGCGGCCCGATACCAAGGAAAAATGCAAACGGGATCATTAGCCAGGTAAACAGTGTGTTGAAGAATGGCACACCAATCGACACTGAACCCAGGCCAATTTGTTTATGAACCAGCGGCAGTAACGTACCAATCAGGACGACCAGCAACGCCGTAACCAGCAGCAGATTGTTAGCTAGCAGGAAATTCTCGCGAGAAAACAGGCTGAAGGTTCCGTGAGAACGAATTTGTGCCCCACGCAGCGCATAAAGCAACAGAGACCCCCCAATCACGACCACCAGAAAACCAAGGATAAACATGCCCCGTGCCGGGTCCGACGCAAAGGCATGCACCGAAACCAGGACGCCGGAACGCACCAGGAAAGTGCCCAGCAGACTCAGTGAGAACGCTGAGATGGCCAGTAAAACCGTCCAGGCTTTGAAAGTGCCGCGCTTTTCAGTCACCGCCAGTGAGTGCATCAGCGCTGTGCCCGCCAGCCAAGGCATGAAAGAAGCATTTTCGACCGGATCCCAGAACCACCAGCCGCCCCAGCCGAGCTCGTAATAGGCCCACCAGGAGCCCAGCGCAATCCCAAGCGTCAGGAAAGACCAGGCTGCAATGGTCCATGGACGAGACCAGCGTGCCCAGGCCGTATCCAGTCTGCCGGTCATCAGGGATGCGATTGCAAACGCAAAAGCCACTGAAAAGCCAACATATCCCATATACAGCATGGGCGGGTGAATAATCAGTCCCGGATCCTGCAGCAGCGGATTTAAATCGCGACCATCAACCGGAAAGTAAGGCAAAGTACGCAGGAAAGGGTTTGAGGTCAGAATGATAAACAAGAGGAAACCGACAGAAATCATCCCCATGACCGCGAGCACTCGGGCCACAGATTCCTGTGGCATACCGCGGCTGAACGTAGCCACTGCCGCCGCCCAGATTGCCTGAATCAGCACCCACAGCAACAGCGAACCTTCATGCGCTCCCCACACAGCCGTCAGCCGGTAATACCAGGGCAGATTACTGTTTGAGTTACTGGCCACGTAAGTCAGCGTGAAATCGTTGATATAAAAAGCCCAGGACAACATCACGAACGACAACAACAGCATCGCGAAGACGCCATAGGTCAGCGGTCTGGCGAACCGCATCAGAACAGGGTTTCCTGTATGCGCCCCGTATAAAGGATAAATACTGACGAGGAGCGACAGCCCCAACGCCAGAATCAGGCTAAACTGCCCTAACTCAGCAATCATTGCACGCTACCTTGCTTTTGTTGGTCGGTATACTCAAGCGGTTTGTGGTGTTTATTCATCGCTTCAGCGACTTCCGGCGGCATGTACTCTTCGTCATGCTTAGCCAGCACTTCATGGGCTTCGACCGTGCGTGCATCCACCAGTACCCCTTGCGCGACAATCCCTTGCCCCTCTCGGAATAGGTCAGGCAGAATGCCGTCATAGCGTACTGTCACTTCAGGACCGACATCAGCAACACGGAAAGTAACTTCCAGTGATTGTGGATCGCGTTTCACCGAGCCTTTCACGACCATGCCGCCTATCCGCAAGCGCTGCCCCACTTCTGGTTTTACACCGTTGGATTTCCCCTCAACCAGTTCAGTTGGCGTGTAGAAAAGATCCATATTCTGGTTCATGGCATACAGGACCAGGGCAATTGTGACACTCAGGCCCGCCAACAAGGCGACCACAACGGTCAAACGTCGTTTACGTCTTGGGTTCATAACGTGTTCTCCAGCTTCTCTGCAGCCTTGATGCGTTGCTCACGGGCAACTTTGTTTTTAATTTCAGCAGCCAGACGACGGCTCTGGCTGAGACTCCGCCACAGCAGAATCAACATCGACAAAGCCGAAATACCATAGGCAGACCATACATATCCGGCATAGCCACCCATCGCAAAAAATTCAGAAATTGATTCAAAATGCATACTCACCTCACTGCATCAGTTGGCGAACCCAGGGACGGTGACTTTCCCGGCTCAGAATTTCATTCCGGAGCCGGATCAGCGTCACGGCACCAAAGAAGCAGGCAAAACCCAGTAAATTCAACAGTAATGGCCAAAGCATACGGCTATCAATCGAAGGCTTGGCAAATTTGGTAATGGTTGCGCCCTGATGCAGGGTATTCCACCACTCGACAGAGTAATGAATGATTGGCAGGTTAATCACACCTACAATCGCCAGAATTCCGGCTGCTTTTGCCGCCGTTTTCTGATCATCAAAGGCGTTGTAGAGGGCAATCACCCCCAGATAAAGGAAGAGCAGAATCAATTCAGAGGTCAGTCGCGCATCCCAGACCCACCAGGCACCCCACATGGGTTTCCCCCAAACGGCACCGGTCAGCAGCGCAATAAACGTAAAGACGGCACCAATCGGTGCCATGGCAGCGGCGGCCATATCGGATAAACGGATCTGCCAGACGAGGCCGATAAATGCAGCAATCGCCATCCAGAGATAAGCCCCCATCGACCAAATCGCGGCTGGTACGTGCAGGTAAATAATTCGGAAACTGTCGCCCTGCTGATAATCTGTCGGTGCGAAGGCCAGCCCCCAGATCGTTCCAATCGTCAGGCTGATAACAGACAACACAGCAAACCATGGCAGCAACGTACCGCACAAGCGGTAGCAGTTTTCGGCTTTAGCGTAGGGATGTAACCACTTCCACATAGTTCATTACTCTATGATTAATAATAATTCTTTGCTTCCGGTAAACTCTTTTCAGTTCACACTGACCCGCAATGAAGCAGCAATCGCAAACGGAGCCAATGTCGCCGAGCCAGCGAGCATTGCTCCCATCAGCGCCAATTGCCCCTGATAACTCATCCCCAGAGACGCGGCTTCAATCGCAGACGTCGCGAAGATTAGCACAGGGATAAACAGCGGTAAGATGAGCAAACTCAATAATACGCCACCTTTGCGCAATCCTACCGTGAGTGCAACCCCAATTGCGCCCAGGAAACTTAAGGTCGGTGTACCGATCAATAACGTCAGGACCACAGCCAGCCAGGTTGACCAGTCCAGCGACAGCAAAATCGCCAGCAAAGGACTCACCAACAGAAGTGGCAAGCCGGTCAGCAACCAGTGGGCGATGACCTTCGCCAGTGCCATTACAGATAAAGGCGCAGGCATCAGCATCATCTGCTCAAGCGAACCATCCATGAAGTCATCCCGGAACAAACGTTCCAGAGATAACAGGGCTGCTAGCAAGGCTGCAACCCAGATAATACCGGGTGCAATCCGTGCCAGCAGATTGGGTTCTGGCCCAATCCCCAACGGAAAGAGCGTAATGACAATCAAGAAAAACCACAGCGGGTTCAATACGTCGGCCTGACGGCGAAATGCAATCAGCAACTCGCGCCGGATGACCTGAAACATCGAATACAACATTGGCTACGCCTGCCCCAAACTCACTTTGCGCAGACGGTCCTGCGAAGAAAACATATCCTGATGCGTGGTCAGCAACACGATCCCGCCTCGTTCAGCATGAGAAACAAACAAGCGCTCCAGAACTTTCACACCTTGCTTATCTATCGCCGTCAGCGGTTCATCCAGAATCCACAGCGGATGATTACTCAGCCATAAACGTGCCAGGGCAACGCGTCGCTGCTGACCGGCAGACAACTGTCCGGCAGGCACATCTTCCCGCCCTGCCAGACCGACATGTGCCAGCGACTGCCAGATGGCATCCTCACCGTGCACTTTAGCCTGACCTGATAAGGCATCGTTGTGATCCAGCTCATGCATTGCCTGAAAAAAAGCCAGATTTTCATAAGCCGTTAATTCGCGCTTCACCCCAGTTTGATGACCCAAAAACAACATCTGTCGATGATAGACTTCACGGACATGCGCTATCTTGTTATCGTGCCAGTAAACGTTGCCATCATCAGGCTGTCCCAGTCCGGCGATAATGCGAAGCAAAGTGGTTTTACCGGCACCGTTACGGCCTTCAATCTGAACCAGTTCGCCAGAAGAGACAGAGAATTGGAGGTCATCGAACAACACGCGTTCATCACGGGTACAGCTCAATCCGTTCACTGACAACATAGTGATGAGTCATCCTGAATGAGTTAAATCATCCCCGGATAATACCACAGCGTCGAAGATCTTTGTTAGTTTCAGGCTGTTATCTATCCCCGAGCAAGGTAAGTAAATGTGACCTCGATATCTCAAACATCGGCATATCAGGCAGCCATGAATCAAACGTCCCGGACGAATGAATCCAAGGCCACGGGCAGCGTCGCAACACCGACTCAGACAACACAGCCAAGTGCGACTTTATTCCAATCCGGCAACCAGATCAGCCAACTTTCACACTTGCTAACACAACTTCATGTGTTGCAACGATTATTCGCCAATCTTCCATCCGCACTCAGTGCGCAGGGTTCCCCGATCGCTCAATGGCTGACACAATTGGTGCTCCCCCAAACCCCGACAGACATTGCCCGGTGGTTACAGCAGGGTGCGGGTCGGGAAAGCCTGAAAGCGCTGGTCACCCAGTTGTCTCAGCCAGACAGCCCACTCGCCAGGTTGCTGGCCAGTCTGCCAGAGGCCTCGCAGGGTGAACTGAAGGCATTGATTCGGATCGCTGCAGAACAACGCATTGCCGGGCAACCTGTCAGTCGCGACGAGAACACTCCCTTCATTTTGCATCTGCCACAGGCAAACGGACGCGAATTTCGTCTCAGTGTGCAATCCAGAACGGCCAAATCCGGTTCAGGGAGAAAACCACACAGCCGAAGCTGGGTGATCAAACTTGAATTGCCCGTCGCAGCGCATGACTGCCTTCTGGCGACAGCCGTCTGGCAGGATGAAAAGCTCAACCTCAGTTTCGACAGTGCCCAACCAGAGATTCTGAAACAAGCGGAACTCTTAACGCCACAGCTCACCCGTCGCCTCAAGCAATTAGACATTGAATGCGAATCCGTGACCTATCGACACGCACCAGCCACCGCAGACGCACCGGATCTGGTCATGGCCCCGCAACATGGCATCAGGATCAGTGTATGAACAAACCACAAACCAGCGCGATTGCACTCAGCTACGACGGCTATGACACGCCCTATGTTTCAGCCAAAGGATACGACGACTGGGCCAGAGAAATCATTGATCAGGTTAAAGCACAAGGCGGGTTGATTCATCAGGATCCGGCTTTAGCCGACTATCTGAATCAACTGGAGGAAGGGGACAACATTCCACCGGCACTTTTTGTGATTGTTGCCGAGTTGATTGCTTTTTCATGGGTGTTGAACGGAAAAACCCCACCCGGATGGGAGGGGTATCAACCTGTGAATGAAACCGTGTGAGGCAGGCGTGCGGAGAATAATCAGCGACGGCGCTTACTCATGCGCTGTTGCAAACGCAAGAGTAATTCAGCTTCCGCTTTCGGTAAATCGCACTCTTCCATCAGTTCATTGACATCAGCGCCGAGCTCGACCATTTTACTGGCCCGGCTGTACAGACGCCCTTCAGGGTCCTGCATCGATATTTCACCCTGACGTTCCGACAATTCATCCTGCTGACGGGACAAATCAGCCATTTTGTTACTCATGGCAATCGCACCGGCACGCAGTTCATGAAACTGTTTGGTTAAACTTTCCTGCTGCTGTCTGGCCGTTTTCAGCAACAATTCAGCCGCTTCGAACTTCGCTTCCAATGCGTTACGTGCACGACGTTCACGGCGAACCAGCACCACAGCCAACAGCACCGCCAGTCCAGAAACAACCAGCGGCAGCCATTCTAACAACATCTCTGGCATCAGAGGTACGCCATCTCTTCCCATTCTTCATCAGACAGGAGTTTGTTCAGATCGACCAGGATCAGCAGCTGATTATCACGGTTGCTTACGCCCTGAATAAACTTGGCACTTTCGTCCGTGCCAACACTTGGCGTGCTGTCAATTTCAGAACTACGCAGATATACCACTTCTGCCACGCTGTCGACCAGAATACCAATCACCTGCTTTTCAGCTTCAATGATTACGATGCGGGTATTGTCGGAAATATCACCCGGCGTCAGACCGAAACGGGCGCGTGTATCAATCACGGTCACCACGTTTCCACGCAGGTTGATAATTCCCAGAACATAATCCGGTGCACCCGGAACCGGTGCAATCTCGGTATAACGCAGCACTTCGCGGACCTGCATTACATTAATACCGTAGGTTTCTTCTTCCAGCTGGAAAGTGACCCACTGCAATACCTGGTCGTTACTGTCTTCTTTTTGAATTTCGGCAACACTTACCTGCGACATGTTGTATCCTCTCCGGCCATCGTCACACAATACTGTTCACATCTAAACCCGCTTTCAGCATCGAAATGAGTTCGTTGACATGAATTAAAGCACACATTTTCTCTTTCACCATACCCGCCAGCCAAGGCCGTTTACCTGCCTTCTCCCGCCAGCGAACATTCTGTTTTGTCAGGGTTTCTGTTCCGTGAAGTTGATCACAGGCCAGCCCCCATTTACTTTCACCCAGCATGACCACATAACGATAGTTTTCTCTGTGATCATCGCTGTGGATCGATTCGGGCATCACCCATCGGGCTGTATCAACGACATCCAGTTGACGCTTCTGCTCAGACTGCAAGCCAAGATACCAATCCGGGCGACCAATCAGGTGGCTTAATTCTCCCAATTGATGAATCCCGCCCAGTTCCGTGAGTGGCACAGCAAAGGTCACCCCGTTCACGGCAAAAAATAATGCCTGAAACTCAAAGAGCTCGCTGGATGCCGGTAACACCCAGGATGGCGGCGGTGTTTCAGCCGGTACCGTCTGGTTCGATTCAGCAACCGTCGTCTCCGGCACCGCACCTTTAAGCATGTCGTCATCCGGCGCAGAGGCAAGAATTTCCACCTCAGGCTGAGAGCTCGTTTCCAGAACCGGTGCTTCCGCAATGTCCTGAACAGGATTCTGAACAGGTTCCTGAACAGGTTCCTGAACAGGTTCCAACGCTGTTGAAGCGCTCTCCTCCGGCTCAGGCATTTCAGGTGCTGCAGCAATCTGCGGCAAATGCTGCATCAGTCGAAAGTCATCTTCCGGTTCTGCAAACGGGGCAAGCTGCGATTCTGAAATATCCAGAACTGCGGTTTCAGCCAGAGGCAGACTGTACGCCGCATCTTCCTGAACGCGTTCGCCTTCTGATCCCTGATCCTCAAACCAGCCCGGTGCATCCAGCCCGGTTTCGACCGGTGCTTCTGTTTCCTCAGACAACGCCGCCAGTTGATGCCGCTCTGCCACCCAAGCTTCACTTTCAGAAACCACCTGATCCTGCATCGCCGACATCTGATCCAGCAGCCGTTGCAACTGCGCCATATCCGATTTGCTGCGCGGGGCAGTGAACCGAACTTCCGGTACCCGGAGTTCAGGTTCCTCAGGCTGGCGGGTCGCCAACGCCGATTGAGATTGCGGCACTGGTGTCGCCATCGCCCGCAGTGACGGCGGCCCGCCATCAAAATCATACCGCTCATCTTCTTGGGCAGATTCATCCAGCTGATTGAAATCAAATGGCTGATGGCTGCTGACCGATGGGCTTTCCGGTTCATCTCCACGCAAGACGGATGCATCAAGCGACGGCTCCGAAATCGATTCCTGATTTGGTTCCGATGCCGGAACTGAAACCAGTTCTGGAACCAGTTCTGGTTCTGACTCGGCCGCCGGGACAAGTGTCTCCGTCAGCACTGCAATATCTTGCTGTGCCTGTTCGTCCTGTTCGGCTGCCGCCAAGACGTCTTCAGGCTGCTGGGAATCATCCAGCAGCCCGAAAAAATAATCATCGAGTGCCTGTTCGCTGGACAGCTTAAAGTTATCGCTCATCTTGACGAAGCCGCTCCAGATAATTCAGTAAGGTTTTATAGGCATAAACACCCCGCGAACCCCGGGCATATAACGACGGCGGCATATGTTTAATACTGGCATCCCGAAATTTAGTATCAATCGGAACAGCAGATGCCCAAACCTGATTGGGATACCGCACTTTCAGCTCTTGCAGGGTCTCCAGCGATGCACGGGTTCGCTTGTCGTACATGGTCGGTACGATGGTCACTTTAAATTCAGTCGGCCGGGATTTTTGCATGATTTGCAATGTCCGCATCATGCGCTCCAGACCTTTCATCGCCAGAAATTCAGTCTGAACGGGAATCAGAATACGCTCACTGGCCGCCAGTGCGTTCACCATCATCACCCCAAGAATCGGCGGACAGTCGATCAGCACATAATCATATTCTTCACTGAGACAATGCAGTGCCTTTTTCAGAATCAGACCCATCCCACTGCGCGTGCCCATCACGCGATCCAGGGTCGCCAGCGACATATGCGCTGGCAGCAGGTGAATATTTTTGTAACGGGTTTCCAGCAACAACGGCTTCACGGTATCGCGATTGATGGTCGATAACTGGAATAAATCAAACAGACTGGCATCCAGACGATCAGCATCGAAATTAAAATACGTGGTCAGCGATGAATGCGGGTCCGTGTCCACCAGCAATACGCGTTTATTGCGCTCACTTAACAGGCCAGCCAGACTCACCGTTGTTGTGGTTTTACCCACACCACCCTTCTGGTTAGCGATACTCCAGACTACCACGACCGCTCCTTAGGCTAAGCCAACCTCGATCAGAATGCGTTCTGCAATCCGATCCAAGGGTAAATCCTCAGAGGAAATCCCCGCTTTGGCCACAGCCTGCGGCATTCCGTATACCACGCAGCTTTCTTCATCCTGCGCCCAGATGGTTGATCCGGCGGATTTAAGCATGCGGGATCCATCGCGACCATCAGCTCCCATGCCCGTCAGAATCATCGACAAGAC
The DNA here is from genome assembly GCF_030547945.1 of Photobacterium sp. 1_MG-2023. Classification (NCBI taxonomy): domain Bacteria; kingdom Pseudomonadati; phylum Pseudomonadota; class Gammaproteobacteria; order Vibrionales; family Vibrionaceae; genus Photobacterium; species Photobacterium sp. 1_MG-2023. The sequence goes on from NZ_JAUORR010000002.1 coordinate 263,993, forward strand.
TTTGTCATGGAAAACCTTTGCCGCCGACCCGAAAGTCACATCCACGCAGGGCTTATAATTCATGCGATCACCGCCATCAATGATACGCAAACGGCTGTTCCCGGGACGACCTTCCACCATCATTTGCTTTCCGCCCGGTGCCAGATAGGCTGTTCCCGGACGTAAAACATCTCCATCTTCCGCTTCTTTCACACTGATTTTACAAAGATTATTCAGACGTGCGGCAAACGCAGCCGTAAAAGTCGCTGGCATATGCTGGACCAGCACAATCGGATACGGGAAATTTGCCGGTAATTGAGTCAGAATCTTTTGCAACGCGACCGGCCCACCAGTCGATGTGCCAATGGCCATCAGCTGATAGGTTTTCCCCGATGATTTAAAGCGGGCTGGTACCGATGCACGAACTGGTGCAGATCGTGTTGGCGCAGGGGTTGCCGTACTGGCCTGTGTCCGGGTTGCCGTCGCAGTACTCAGCGGACGACTGGCAGGCGCCACAGGCGTGCTGGCCGGACGCGCTGGCGCACGCATAAACAGACGTTTGCGCGCCAATTCACCGACACGTTTTTGCAGTAAAGCGACCGCCTCATCTTTATTCCGGGCGATGTCTTCAAATTTCTTGGGCAGAAAATCAAGTGCCCCAGCATCAAGCGCATCCAGCGTTGCTCTGGCGCCCTCATGCGTCAGTGACGAAAACATCAGGATCGGTGTCGGACTCACCTTCATGATTTCACGAACGGCCGTGATGCCATCCATCACCGGCATTTCGATATCCATGGTGATGACATCAGGTTTCAGTGTCCGCACTTTTTCTACAGCGTCTTTACCATTCACTGCATCGCCAATCACTTCAAGACGCGGATCCGCATTAATTATTTCACTCACCCGGCGGCGGAAAAAACTGGAATCGTCCACCACCAAAACTTTTACAGCCATGTTTTTTATTCCGTAAGCAATCAGGCCTGAATGCGTACAGGGGCCGAAACCCCTGACGGTTGTTATTATCGACGGCCTGCGTAATGTTTCAGTAAGTTCGGCACATCCAGAATCAGGGCAATATGACCATCACTGGTAATCGTAGCCCCTGCCATACCCGGCGTCCCTTGCAGCAGTTCATCCAGTGGTTTAATCACCACCTCTTCCTGGCCAATCAGGGTATCGACCACAAAGCCCATTCGCTGATGACCAATCTGAACGATCACCACATGGCCCAATTGACGATCACGTTTTGCAATCTGGTGACCAGACAACCAGTCCTGTAAGTAGAACAGCGGAATCGCTTTATCACGCACAATAATGGTTAATTGCCCGTCAACGACGTTGGTCTTCCCTAAATCCAGGTGGAAGATTTCATTCACGCTTGCCAGCGGCAAGGCAAATGGCTGTTCGCCCACACCCACCATCAGCGTTGGCAGAATCGCCAGCGTCAGCGGGACTTTAATGTCAATTCGTGTACCTTTACCCAGTTCAGAATCGATATGAATCGACCCATTGAGCTGGCTGATCGCTGTTTTCACAACGTCCATTCCAACACCACGTCCAGAAATATCTGAAATTTCTTTCTTGGTCGAGAAGCCCGGTGCAAAGATCAGGTTATAACATTCGTTATCAGACAAACGCGCCGCAGCATCAGCATCCATCACACCGCGATCTACCGCGATCTGACGCAAACGGTCCGGATCCATACCGCCCCCATCATCTTCGATGGTGAGCAGGATATGATCCCCTTCCTGAGCCGCTGAAAGCAGCACAGTACCAATCCGCGACTTGCCGGCTTTTTCACGGATATCCGGCATTTCGATCCCGTGATCGACCGAGTTACGCACCAGGTGGACCAGTGGATCCGCCAGCGCTTCAACCAGATTCTTGTCGAGATCCGTTTCTTCACCACGCATTTCAAGCACGATTTCTTTCTTCAGACTCCGTGCCAGATCACGAACAACACGCGGGAATCGTCCGAAGACCTTCTTAATCGGCTGCATGCGGGTTTTCATCACCGCGCCCTGCAGATCAGCTGTGACCACATCCAGATTTGCCACTGCTTTCGACATTTCTTCGTCGTTGCTGTTCTGGCCCAAACTGATCAGTCGGTTTCTGACCAGAACCAGTTCGCCCACCATGTTCATGATGGTGTCCAGTGTTGAGGTATCCACCCGAACGGTTGCTTCAGCCTGCGGCTTACCCTTCTCTTTCAGACTCGTTGCTTTGCGTTCAACGACGGGCTGAGTTTTTTCCGCAGCGGGCGGTGGTGTCACCGGCTGAGCCTGAGCTGCTGTTGCTTTCGGTGCTAGCGCTGAAGCTGGCTTGATTGCCATGGCCAGCTCTTCATCGGATGGCCCTTTTCCGGCACCATGTAAATCATCCAGCAGACGCTCGAATTCGTCGTCTGTCATTAAGGCGCTGTCTTCTTCCCCAGCAGATGCCGGGGTCTGAGCTGCAGCAGGAGAAGCCATTGCAGCCGCTTGTTCTTCTTTGCCTGGTGCCTGGCCGACTCCGTGCAACTCATCCAGCAGACGCTCAAATTCGTCATCGGTAATATCACCGCTATCGATTTCAGTCGACACGGGCTGCGTTGCAGCTTTCGTTTCAGTTGGCTGTCCGGTCGGCCCCGATCCGCTGCCATGCAGTTCATCCAGCAAACGTTCAAATTCGTCCTGGGTAATTTCATCCACCGAACCACCGGCAATCGCAGACTGTGCAGGATCAGAAGGCGCAGACGTCGCCGGTGCAGCAGGCTCAGGGACCTGAACAGAATCCTGAACAGATTCCTGAACAGATTCCGGTTCAGCCATGGCCGCAGCCAGCTCTTCCGCGCCCGGTGGCTGGCTGTAATAATGCAGTGCATCAAGCAGTGTCTGCTCGGCAGGATCAATCGGATCCCTGTCCTGAAGCTGCACAAACATCGTATTGATGGTATCCAGCGCTTGCAGAATCACATCCATCAGATCAGATGTGACAGTACGCTTACCCGTCCGCAGCAAGTCGAAAATATTTTCGGCGCCATGACAGGCGTCGACCAGTGGCGTGACCGCCAAAAATCCGGCGCCACCTTTTACGGTATGGAAACCACGGAAAATAGCATTGAGCAGATCGGTATCATCCGGGCGGCGTTCAAGGTCGACCAGCTGTTCAGAGAGTAACTCGAGAATTTCCCCGGCTTCGATTAAAAAGTCCTGCAGGATGTCTTCGTCTAAATCAAAGCTCATAAGCTTCCCCTAAAATCCAAGGCTTGATAGCAAATCATCAACATCATCCTGCGTGTTCATAACATCAGTACGCCCGGCACTGTTGATGATTGGCCCTTCCGGAGAGAGTGTTTTCTCTTTTTGATTCGCAACGACTGTGCTTTCACTCTGTTCGATTCCGGCAGCTTTCAGAATTTCAACCAGTTGATGTTCCACTTCATGCACCAACTCAATCACCCGACGAATGACCTGACCGGTCAGATCCTGAAAGTCTTGAGCCATCAGAATTTCAGTCAGATGATGGTGCAGTTGCTCACTGTCACCTTCTATCTGAGTCAGCAGCGCATTAATATCGTGGCAAAGTTGTTTAAATTCTCCCAGCGCGATGTCGCCTTTCATCAAACGCTGCCACTCTGGTTTCACTTGTAACAGGCGCTCCCGAAGTAAATCTGCGATTGGCAGAGTCCCTTCAACAGCATCCATCGTCTTATTGGCAGCTTCTTCTGTTTTGTCAATTACATAGGTCAGTCGACCCCGTGCATCCGGGATATCCGTCGTTGCCAAATCGGCAATCCGGGGATCCAGGCGGAATTTCTGAAGAGAATCATGTAACTGACGGGTGAGTTTCCCCACTTCGAGATACATCGGATCCCTGCTATCCGACACCAGGCTTCGAAACAGCTCATTGGCCTCTGCCTGCTGGTTATCCTCCAGCAGGCTCACCAACTGTCTCGCCTGTTCAAGTGAAATCATATGTGTCTACCCTAATTCGCGTCAGACTGACGGCATCACTGCATCCGTTCGAAAATCTTATCCAGTTTTTCTTTCAAGGTTGCAGCTGTAAACGGCTTCACGATGTAGCCATTCACACCAGCCTGTGCAGCTTCAATGATCTGCTCACGCTTGGCTTCCGCAGTAATCATCAACACAGGGAGATGTTTCAGGTTGGCATCAGCACGGATTTGCTTCAGCAGGTCGATCCCTTGCATGCCAGGCATGTTCCAGTCGGTGACCACGAAGTCAAAGTCGCCTTTTTTCAACATGGGTAACGCAGTCAATCCATCATCTGCTTCTTGGGTGTTGTTAAAGCCCAGGTCACGCAGCAAGTTCTTGACGATACGACGCATTGTTGAAAAGTCGTCAACAATGAGGATTTTCATATTTTTATTCAAAGTTGCCTCCACTGAGGTCACAGTGTTTTCTTCTAAATCGTGTGTTTATGAAACAGTCCAAGCAGAGAGTTTGGACCGCAAACGTTGCATTGCCTGACTGTGAATCTGGCAAATACGGGATTCACTGACACCTAAAACGGCACCAATTTCTTTGAGGTTAAGTTCCTCGTCGTAATACAACGACAACACCAGTGCTTCCCTTTCTGGCAAAGTGCGGATCGCGCCAGCAAGTGCGTGGCGAAAGTTGCCATCCGCAACATCTTGAAAAGGCATGTTTTCTGTCATTGAATCTTCGGTCGCAACCGCATCTTCAGACACACCGAGGTCATCCATACCCACTAGGCGACCACAATTAACATCATTTAATGCCTGATGATACTGTTCCAGTGTCATTTCGAGATATTCAGCAATTTCCTGGTCGTTCGGATCACGGCCCAAGCCATGCTCCAGCTGGGAAATCGCCTCGGAAATACGACGGCTGTTCTTATAGACAGAACGGGGAACCCAGTCGCCACGCCGGATATCATCCAGCATGGCGCCTCGAATACGAATACCGGCAAAGGTTTCAAAACTGGCCCCTTTACTGGGGTCATAATTCTGTTGTGCTTCGAGCAAACCAATCATGCCAGCCTGAATCAGGTCTTCCAGCTGTACGCTGGGCGGTAACCGAGCCATCAGGTGATGCGCAATTCGCTTCACCAATGACGAGTACCGCTCCACAAAAGCATGGGGTGATTCCTGATATCGGCCGTATGTTAGTGCTTTATTCACCCAGAGGTACCTCTTCAGGTGTTGTTGGTTTAACGAGTAACTTCTCAACGAAAAACTCAAGATGTCCGGCCGGATTATTTGGCACTGGCCAGGTCAGCGCTTTATTGGCAAGCGTGCTCAGCGCCAGTGCAGCCGGACTCCGCGGAAATGCTTCCACAACCACCTTCTGACGTTTAATTGACTGCCGGACCCGGTCATCCAGAGGAATACAGGCAACCAGTTCAAGATTGGCCTGTAAAAAGCGCTCTGTCACACGGGTAAGCTTGGCGAAGAGTTCACGCCCTTCGCGGTAGCTGCGCACCATGTTGGCAACAATCTTGAACCGCTGTACATGATACTCTCTGTTCAGGATTTTGATGAGTGCGTAAGCGTCAGTTATTGAGGTTGGTTCATCACAAACTACAACTAGTACATCCTGAGCGGCTCCGGCAAAACTCAGTACCATATCTGAGATCCCGGCGGCAGTATCGACCAGCAGCACGTCAATTTCATCTTCGAGCGTCGCAAATGCCCGGATCAGTCCGACATGTTGCGCACTGCTCAGCTCGGCCATGTTCTGGGTTCCGGATGACGCAGGAATAATCTTCACGCCATACGGACCTTCAATAATGATGTCCTGCAAATCGCACACACCAGCCAGCACATGAGACAGATTGCGACCCGCCCGCAGACCCAGCATTACATCCACATTAGCCAGACCCAGATCAGCATCCAGAACCATGACGCGTTTTCCCTGGCGGCCCATTGCGATTGCCATATTCAGCGTAATGTTGGTTTTTCCGACACCACCTTTACCGCCGCTGACCGTGATCACTTTGGTTGAAGCCAATTTTGTCATGCGGCGCAGGCCGCTCGCTTGATCGTGCATCGTATTCTCAATCATAAAAATCCGCCCCCTGGTTCTCTGCGCTCTCGCTGCTCCAGAAGTGAGGCTGCTGGCCCACATCATTTTCCAGCAGCTCATTGGCACGATTCACCAGAAAGCGGCCTGTCGCGACTTTGATATCTTCCGGGACACGCTGTCCATCGGCCAGATAGGCAATCGGTAAAGCACTTTCCAGTGTCACACTGATCACTTCACCAAGACTGAGTGTTTCATCCAGCTTGGTCAGTACACAGCCCGACAGCGGGATGCGACGGAAATGTTCAATGGTTTCATGCAGTACCCGACGCTGAGAGGTTGCCGGGAGTACCAGAAAACTACGGATATGTGAGCCACTATTCTGCATCAGGGTATCAAGCTGCTCCTGAAGACGCAGATCCCTTTGCCCCATTCCTGCAGTATCCAGCAGGACCAGACGGCGATGCCGTAACTGATGAAGTATATCGGCAAGCTCTTCGGCATCTTTAGCGACTCTGACCGGACAGCCCAGAATTCGACCATAAGTGGCCAATTGTTCATGCGCACCAATCCGGTAAGTATCCGTGGTCACCAGAGCGATTTGATCCGGGCCGAAGTCCATCGCGGCTCTGGCCGCCAGTTTGGCAATGGTGGTGGTTTTCCCCACCCCGGTCGGACCCAGCAGGGCGACAACGCCACCCGTTTCAAGGATGCAGTCATCGGTGGTGATGATTTGATCAGATAATAATTGTAATAAGGATGACCAGGCCTGATGGGGCGCGACATCCTCAGGAATATAACAGGCCAGCTGATCCGCCAGTTCGGCAGACAGCCCCATTTTTTCCAGACGTTTGATCATCATGGCGCGCATCGGTTCACGACGCTCGACTTCCTGCCACATCAGCCCGGACAGCTGGTGCTCCAGCAACCGGCGAATAGAAGCCATCTCTGTCCGCATGGCGTCCAGTTCGTCGTCCCGGCGGGATGAATTTGATTCATAACGGCTGGGATCAAGCCGGTTCTGCTGAGGTTTGCTGCCCGCGCTTTGATTGAGTAACTGGGCCAGGCGGCTGCCCGGTCGGTTCTCGCTCTCAGCGTCCGTATTTTGACGGTAGCCATCATAACCATTGCGCTGAGGCTGACGTCCCGCGGCACCATATGGATGCTGCACCTGACGGCGATCGCCTTCATGGGCTTGCTTGTCTGCACCGTTTCGCGCAGCAATGTCATGGCCTTGACGCTCACCGGATTGCGACTGCTGATGCTTCGACTGTCGCTGAAGCAACGCCGATAAAGAATCAACTTCGGTTTCCGGTTCCTGCGTATAATTCTGCAGCACTTTGGCAAAGCGGCCGGCGTTGGCAGATTGCTGTAACTGCACTTTGTCATCCGCAAGCTTGCGACGGGCCTGACCAAAGCGTTCAGCCAAAGCATCACGGGCAGGATGAGACGGCGGTGGTGATTCCGGCGCATCGTTATCCACGGCTGCGACGATCTCGACCCCGCCGGTCACTTTCTTATTGGACATGATCACCGCATTTGCGCCGAGCTGTTCCTTCACTTCACTCAGTGCGGTTCGCATGTCCTTGGCAAAAAATCGTTTTATTTTCAATTCTGTCTTCCCATCCGGTGACGGATTACCTGCGCGTTACGAACAGCCCGGTCGGCCGATGACACCTAATTACCCACTGCATTGACGATACGGATTTGCTTCTCATCCGGAATTTCCTGGTAAGAGAGCACCCGCAGTGTCGGGATGGTGTTTTTCACAAATTTCGCCAGCGTTCCTCGCAGTACCCCTGAGGTCAGCAGGACTGCAGGCTCACCTTTTAATTCTTGTTTGTGGGTGGCTTCCGTCAGCGACTGCTGCAGACGTTCAGCCAACCCAGGTTCGATGCCGGAGGATTCACCTCCGCTTGACTGCATAGTCTTATGCAATATTTGTTCCAACTCTGGCACAAGGGTGATCACCGGCAGTTCCGGCTCTATACCATTGATTTCCTGAACAATCAGGCGCTTCAGACCAATTCGGGCTGCCGCAGTCAAAATGTCAGGATCTTGACTCTTCCCGGAATATTCGGACAAAGTCTGAACAATGGTGCGGATATCTCGAATCGGCACACCTTCATGCAGCAGGTTTTGCAAGACTTTCACCACCGCGCCCAATGGCAGCTGATCCGGCACGAATCCGTCGACCAGTTTCGGGGTCAGTTGCCCCAGCACTTCCAGCAGGTTCTGTACTTCTTCGTGACCCAGCAGCTGAGATGCATTGTTGACCAGAATCTGGCTCAGGTGGGTTGCCAGCACCGTCGCAGCATCAACCACGGTGTATCCCAGCGCCTGCGCGTGCTCACGCTGAGATTCCAGAATCCAGATCGCTTCCAGCCCGAACGCAGGGTCTGTGGTTCTTTCCCCTTCCAGGCTGCCAAAAACCTGTCCCGGATTGATCGCCAGTTCCATATCCGGATGAATATTGGACTCGCCATTGTTCACGCCCATCAGGCTGATCCGGTAGGTGTTGGGGGGTAATTCCAGATTATCGCGGATATGAACCGGTGGGATGAGGAAGCCAAAGTCCTGCGACAGTTTCTTACGCACCCCTTTGACCCGCTCCAGCAATTCCCCGCCCTGTTCTTTATCCACCAAGGGGATCAGGCGATAGCCCACTTCCAGACTGATGGTATCCATTGGCTGGACGTCATCCCAGGACAACTCTTTCTTGGGTGGCTTACTGTCAATTTCTTCCAGTGGTGCCGCTTCAGCCAGCGCTTTCTGTTGTTGCTGCTTCTTCACCCGCCAGTAGGCGAGACAGCCGATGATCAGTGCCAGCAGCAGGAAAGGAATATGCGGCATCCCGGGGACAATGCCCATCACGAAAAGAATCCCGCCTGTGATGATCAGCGCCTGCGGGTTATTGAACATCTGGAACATCAACTGCTGTCCCATGTCCTCGTCGGTATTTTGACGGGTTACCATCATGGCAGCGCCAATTGACAGCAGCAGGGACGGAATCTGCGCAACCAGACCATCACCAATGGTCAGCAGGCTGTAGATTTCAATCGCATCACCGAAGGTCAGACCGTGCTGGCCCATGCCAATCACCAGACCACCAATGATATTGATAAACAGGATCAGAATGCCGGCAATGGCATCCCCTTTCACAAATTTGGATGCACCATCCATCGAACCATAGAAATCGGCTTCTTTAGTGACTTCACTCCGCCGCGTTCGCGCCTGTTCCTGATCAATCAGGCCTGCATTGAGATCGGCGTCGATGGCCATTTGTTTGCCGGGTAAAGCATCCAGCGTAAAGCGGGCACTAACTTCTGAAATCCGGCCTGCACCTTTGGTCACAACCATGAAGTTGATGATCATCAGAATCAGGAAGACCACCAGACCGACGGCATAGTTACCGCCAATCACCACGGAGCCAAATGCATCAATCACCTGACCGGCCGCTGAAGGGCCTTCATGACCATTCAGCAGCACCACCCGGGTGGAAGCCACGTTCAGTGCCAGCCGCAACAACGTGGCAATCAGCAGTACCGTCGGGAATGCGGCAAAGTCCAGCGGACGGCGGGTATACACTGTCACCAGCAACACCACCATCGCCAACGCAATGTTAAAGGAGAACGCCATGTCCAGCAGCAACGGCGGCATGGGTAACACCACCATGGCCAAGGTTGCCAGAACCATGATCGGGGCCCCGATTGCCGGTAAAGACTGCAATCGATGGAGAGGCAATTTATCTGAAAAAGGTATCGACAGCTTCATGCATTCTTACTGGGTTGGAAAGTGAGTAACGTCAGACGAACTGAACGCGCTTAAGCTTCGCATAAAGCAAATTTTATACCGCCTTCGAAAGTCAATTTTTTGACCTGCAGCCAAAACTTTCTGCCCATGCAGATCAGTGACGCAGTTCCGGTGGAATATCCATGGCAACCGGCGATAGCTTTGGACGCTTCCCATGGCCACGACGGTATTGTTTTAACTGGAAAACATAAGCCAGCACCTGTGCGACCGCAGCAAACAATCCATCCGGAATTTGCTGTTCCAGCTCAGTGCTGTGGTAAATCGAGCGGGCCAGCGGCGGCGCAGGGACAATGTCAATTTTGTACTCATTGGCGATTTCACGGATCTTCATCGCCATATGATCGGTCCCTTTGGCAACCACGACCGGTGCCCGGTCCAGCTTCGGATCATAACGCAGCGCGACAGAGAAATGCTCCGGGTTGGTAATCACAACGTCCGCTTTCGGAACTTCTGCCATCATCCGGCGCTGTGCCATTTCCCGTTGCAGCATCCGGATCCGGCCTTTGACTTCCGGCTTCCCTTCTACATCTTTATATTCGTCCTTCACTTCCTGCTTGGTCATCTTAAGCTGCTCATTGTGCTGCCAGATCTGAAACGGCACATCAATCGCCACAACCACCAGCAAGGAACAACAAATCAGCAGCACAAAACGCAGCAGAATATCCAGTGCGTGAAAGTAATTCCCGGGATAGGTTTCGATACTCAGCTGAAAGAAATCTTCCAGACTGGAATACATCAGGAAGTAAGCCACTCCGGCAACCAGCGCGACTTTCAGAATCGATTTGACCAGTTCGACGGCACTTTGTTTGCCCACCATGCGTTTCAGGCCACTGAGCGGGTTCATCCGTGAAAACTTCGGCCGGGCTGCTTCCGCGGAAATGCTGATTCCCCCCAGGGCTGAAGCGCCAATCAAAGCCGCAACAAAGAGAAACACCAAGACCAGCATTAAAGGCCACAGGATGTGCAAAATAGCATCCCCGGTCAGGGAGAGTAACTTGTTGAAATCAAGCACTTCTTCCCGGCTGAGAGAAAACAGCTTGCGCATGACTTCACTCATGGCAATCGCCAGCATTTCACCAAACCACATCAGGCTGACGGCACCTGCCACCAGGACCGCCACAGACGCCAGTTCTCTTGAGCGCGGTACCTGACCCTTTTCCCGCGCCTGCTGCAACCTTCGGGGGGTTGCCTGTTCCGTTCTTTCCTGACCGTCTGACTCTGCCATCTGACTTTATCCTGTTGACCTGAAAAGTTAACAATCCAGCCGGATCAGGCTGCAGATTTGCTCAGTCCCCAACTGCCAGTGATCTTCATAATGCGCCAGAATGCCGACCAGCAGATACCAGCTGATAAACAACCCCAGCAATAGCGCAAAAGAAAAGCCCAGTGAGAAAATATTCAGCTGCGGCGCGGCCCGGGTCATCACACCAAAAGACAGGTTCACGGTCAGCAGGGCGATAATGCCCGCCAGAGACATCGTCAGCCCGGCTTTAAACATCAGTCCGAACCATCCCGCCAGCATCTGATAATCCACACTTTGCAGCATGCTCGAACCCACCGGAAGCGTGGTAAAGCTCATCACGACCAGATTCAGCATCTCAAGATGTCCGTCGGTTGCCAGAAAAAGCATGATCGCCAGCATCATATAAAACTGACCGAGAACCGGCGTATTCTGCCCGTTGGCCGGATCGACCATGGAAGCAAAACCCAGGCTGGACTGCATCCCCAGAATTTGTCCGAGCAGGACAAAGGTCTGTGTCACAAACTGCGTGACCAGCCCCATCGCCACACCAATCACCACCTGCTGCGCTGTAGTCAGAAATCCCTCAAAAGACAGCAGTTCAAGCGTATCCGGCACCGCTGGCAGGGCTGGCATCACCGCAAACGTGATGGCCAGTGAGAGATATAAGCGAATGCGCATCGACACAAAACGCGCGCCGAAAAACGTCATACTCATCATCATGGCGCCGATACGCGTCATCGGCCAGAAGTAGTTGGCAAGCCAGTCGAGGATGATCTCCGCAGGATAATGCATGATTGGATGGCTCAGTAAAGAATCTGAGGGATTTGTTCAATGATGCGATAGAAGTAATCCATCAGCATCCGGGTCATCATATGACCAAATACCATGAGCGCGACCAGCGTGATCACCAGACGCGGCAGGAAGCTCAGTGTTTGTTCGTTGATCGAAGTGGCCGCCTGAAAAATGGCAACCACCAGACCGACCAACAAGCCCGGTACGACAATCACAGTAACCATCAGCAAGACCATATACAGGGCTTCCTGAAAAATCTCGACAAAGGATTCCGGTGTCATGTCACGTTCTCCCTGTGTGATTAAGTCCCGAAACTGCCAGCCAGCGTGGACAGAATCAGGTTCCAGCCATCCACCAGCACAAACAGCATGAGCTTGAATGGTAACGAGACAATCATGGGTGACAGCATCATCATACCCATAGCCATCAGTACGGACGCGACCACCAGGTCAATAATCAGAAACGGCAGGAAAAGCATAAAGCCAATCTGAAATGCTGTTTTCAGCTCTGACGTAATAAAGGCCGGGATCAGCACCGTCATCGGCACTTCCTGCGGATCCGTTGCCGCCGAACCGGACATGTTGACGAACGTCTCCAGATCCTTCACCCGGGTCTGTTTCAGCATGAACTGACGCAAGGGTAACTGCGCCGCACTCAAGGCCTCCGGTGCCGTCATTTCTTCGTTAAGATAGGGCTGAACAGCCTGAGTATTGATTTCATCCAGTACAGGAGACATCACGAAAAAGGTCATGAATAAGGCGATCCCGATAATCACCTGATTGGATGGGGTTTGCTGAAGGCCCAGCGCCTGACGCAAAATCGACATCACCACCACAATCCGGGTAAAAGATGTCATCAGAATCACAATCGCTGGCAGGAAGCCCAGCGCTGTCATCAGCGCCAGAATCTGGAGCGTTACGGAGTAGTCTTCTGTGCCGTCCGGGTTTACCGAAACAGAGAAAGCTGGGATCCCGCCGCCTCCTTTGGTGGTCAGCAGCGTCGCAGCCCCTTTGTCACTTTGCATTTCACTCACAGTGACACTGCTGCCTGCGACATTCCCCAGACCGCCATCTTCACTCTGAGCCAGAGCCACGCCGGACAGCAGCAAGCACAACAAGCCAGCAATCCATGGCAAGAAATTCAGTCGGTGCATCATTATTTTTTCAACAGTTTACTGAGTTGCTGCGCGAACTCGCCGTTACCGGCACGGGTCTCCAGTGGCAAAGGCTTGTCCAGCTTGGTCAGCATCGAGATATTCTGTGGGGTCACCCCAACCAGCACCTGCTCTTCGCCCACCTGAACCAGCACAATCCGCTCGCGTTGCCCAACCACAACCTGACGGACGACCTGAAGGCCGTTATCCCCGCCGGAGACACCAGGCAGTTTCATCCGGCGCAGTAACCAGGCCAGAAAAACAATCAGCACCAGCACCAGCATTAAAGAGCCGAAGGTGGCCCCCATATCAATTTCAGGTGCAGCAGCCAGTGCGGGCTGGCTGAACAAAAGTGGCAGCGAAGTCAGGTGGATTTTTTTGACCATCATTTTGTTACCGCAGCTTCTTGATTCGTTCCGTCTGACTGATCACATCGGTCAGACGAATCCCGAACTTATCGTTCACGACGACAACTTCACCGTGCGCAATCAGTGTACCGTTGACCAGCACATCCAGCGATTCGCCTGCCAGACGGTCCAGCTCGACCACCGACCCCTGGTTCAGCTGCAGCAAGTTCCGGATACTGATTTTCGTGCGGCCGACTTCCATCGAAATCGTCACCGGAATATCCATGATGGAATCCAGACGACGACGCTCATCTTCAGAAATCGGTTTACTTTCGTCTTTCAATTCTTCCAGCGGCGCTGCTTCAATTGAATCATCACTGGTTTGCTCAGCCAGTGCCGCTGCCCAGTCGTCAGCGACTTGTTGATCTTTATCTGACATAAATTACCTGTATTAATCATCCATCGGGTCAGTGGCGGAGAAACTCGGACTCAGTTCATCCCCATCCAGGAATGCCAGATCCGTTTTCACCGTGTCGGGCCGTTTGAGTTTTTCTGTAATCTTCATTGCGACATGGTCGCCGGATTTGCCCATTTTACCGCGGTAAGTCGGCAGATCCTCGACATAAAGCGTGGCCGATTCCGGCAATTCCACCGGGATCACATCCCCGTTTCGCAGCTCCATCAAGTCACGCAGGGTTAAATCAATGTCCATCAGCTTGGCGCGGAGGTTGATTTCGACATCCATCACCTCGTCACGCAGCGCCTTGCTCCAGCGAACATCCGTGTCCATCTTGTCACTCTGGACACCAGCGTCGAGCAATTCGCGGATCGGCTCGACCATGGAATAAGGCATCACCACATGGAAATCACCGCCGCCGCCATCCACTTCGATGTGGAAAGAGCTGACGACAATCACTTCCGTCGGGCTGACGATGTTCGCCATGGTCGGGTTCACTTCAGAATCGAGATATTCGAACTCGACGCCCATCACCGGCGACCAAGCTTCACGGTAGTCTTCAAACACCAGCTTGAGCAGCATCTGCACAATCCGGCGCTCGGTCGGGGTAAATTCACGACCTTCAATCTTGGCGTGGAACCGACCATCGCCACCAAAGAAGTTTTCGACCAGAATGAATACCAGCCGGGCTTCCATGGTAATCAGTGCCGTGCCTTTGAGGGGACGGAAACGAACCATGTTCAGGCTGGTTGGTACGTACAGCGTGTTCTGATATTCACCGAACTTCAGCATCTGTACACCATTGATTGAGACTTCTGCCGTCTTGCGCAGCATATTAAACAGGCTTATCCGCATATGCCGGGCAAATCGCTCGTTAATCAGTTCGAGCGTTGGCATCCGGCCACGGACAATCCGGTCCTGCGACGAGAAGTCGAATGAAATTACCCCGGAGCCGGGCTCCTGTTTGGGATGATCATCCTCTACATCATCGACACCATGCAGCAGCGCATCAATTTCGTCTTGGGTTAATAAATCAGTCACGCGAAACCTATTGCATTACGAAGCCGGTAAACAGCACCTGTTCAACCACAGGACTGCCGGACACTTTCACCAAAGCAGACTGGACAGACTGCAGCGCCTGCTGACGCAGCTCAAGGCGGCCGCTTGGTGAACGAAGCTGCTCAACACTGGCAGCACCGAACGACTGAAGCAGCGTACTCTCGATCAGCGGAATATGTTGACGGGCCAGCGTATCGTTGTCATCACCGCGAACCATCAGCTGTACCTTAACCTGTACCAACCGTTGCTGGGTATCTCCGGTCACATTAAAAATGAAAGGATGAGGCAAAATCACATAATAAGCCGGTTCTGCCTTCCCGGACGGGCTGGCCATCTCCTGATTCATCGCCTCGCCCGAAGGCGAATTATCCGCAAGAAAATACCAAGCCGCAGCGCCTCCCAAAAGCACGGGAACCAAAGCCAGTAAAATCAAAATCAGGCGCTTTTTTGTATTCGTTGTTGTCGTTGTTTCTGCTTCAGCCATAATTTTCGTTTCCTAAAACGGAAATAGTCCATCGGTTAAATTCTGTGCGTCCGGCTCGGTTCACAACCCTGACCGGTCAGGCGTAATAATCGATGCCGTCACGTTGCTCGCTGACCGTCATCGCCACGGCGCTGCCAGCGTCCTCTTCGGCAGCCTCAGCATGACGACCGCCACCGGAATTGCCTGTACCCTGCTGCTGGCCACCGGCCTGCTGACCCGCCAGTTGCTGTCCGCTGTCCTGTTGAACACTGCCCTGCGCCAGTTGAATGCCCTGCTGTTGCAGGAGTTCACGCAGACGTGGCATCGCTTGTTCAATCAGATCCCGGGTTTGTGCATTGCTGACGTTAAACTGCACGGACGCCTGATCCTGATTGATGTGTAGTTTGATTTGCAGACGACCCAGTTCCGGCGGATCCAAACGGATATCCACATGCTTGAGGTTTTTACTCATCAGCATCTGGACGCGCTCGGCCAGTTGTTCCCCGGCCATCTCACGCTGAAGGGGCAACGGCGGTTGCTGTGCCTGCGCCGCATCCCCGCGCTGCAAACCGGCAGCCAGAGATTGCAGATTGTTTTGCTGACCGCCAATCTGGCTGGTTGCCGGACTGTCCGTCTGAGCTCCATCCAATTGCAGTCCGGCATCCATCAGTGCTGCGTTTAATCCAGCCGTCATACCGGATTGAGCACCACTTTGCTGTCCGGCTTGTCCGCCGTCCTGTAACCCGGCTTCGCCACCTTTCGAAGCCGTCAGGCGGGCAATGGCATCACTGAGCCAGTCCGGCTGAGATTCACCTGCGGTTGTTGCGGCCGAATCCCCCAGAGTCGCCGACTGAACGGCGCCCGCCAGCGCAGATAATTCCGGCGCGTTGGCTTTCCCGTCTGCAGCCGTCTGCGTTTGAGCCGCCAGCAATTGCGCGAGTTTTCCCTGTCGGCCCGCCATGATCGCATCGCCTTCAGTCAGGGCGTCTACATCGCCCGTTTGCGAGGCCACTTGTCCGGGTTGCGTCGTATTGCCTGCCGCCCAAAAAGCAGCCGCATCAATTTCTTGCGCTTCCACATCGGATTCAGGTGGCAATTCTTTGCCATCCTTTGCCGTTTGCAGTTGCTGGCTGGAGGCATTGAGCCGATCCAGCAGCGCTTCAGCCTCTGCACGGATGTGCTCTTCATTGCCTTCAGACTGGGTCTCATCAGCGTCCGCAGTCTCGATGGCATCTTTTGATGTCTCTTTGGCCGTTGCCTTGGCTGCTTCATGCCGCCCGGCACCGTCCAACTTGTCATTGCCGGCCTGTTTTTTCTCAGTCGGACGCACAGAAGATTTTTCTGCACGCGCCTGTTGCGACGCAGAAGGTTCATTTTTTTGACGGGAGACTTCCTGCTTTTTGTCAGACTGAACGGCTGACTCATAACGGGATGAAAAGCCCGGTAATCCTTGCTCTTCTCTGCTGTCAGCATGCGCTGGTTTTGCAGGCCGGAGCCCTGCACCAGACGTGCTAAAATCGACAGAAATACGACTGGACGGTTTCATATCTACCTTTATCTGACAAAAATTTGACGACTACAGCCGTCGCGCTCAGGTTTCTGATATAAACCGTAAGCATGCAAGAAACGAACCAAGTGGGATATGTACGGATATTCTGACCGATCAGAGATGCCTTCTGGCGGATTGTAGCGTGGCAAATTCATCCATTAACTTCTGCTCCTGACGAGCGAGCTGCTGTTCACGGGTCGTGGCTTTTTTCTCCAGCAGCCATTCAACGGATTTGCGCTCTTTCCGGGTTTGCAGCCAAATCTCTGAGCATTGCTCAACCTGGCGCTCAAACTCCCGGCCAGCAGCATCCTGCTGAACCAGCGTTTCGTCTAATTGCCCGAGAAATTTATGCAGATGACTAAACTGACTGGCCGTCAGGCCGCTCTGACCCCGTTCCGTCAGTTGCTGACAGTAGTCAAAGCGATACTTTTCAATTTGCTCCCGCTGATGGTAAAAGCTGTCAAGGTCGCGCTTCGCTTGCTCCAGGGCAAGCAACGCGTTCCGCTCTTTTTCTCTGGCCTGATCAAGAATCAGATTCAATGCTTCAGCCATGCAGTTCTTCCTTCCGTGTCTGGTCTGCGTTCAGCATATCAGGCGCCCAGTGTTGAGCGCAGCATGTTCACACACATTTCGTAGGGAACAGACTCTTTCATGCCTTGTTGCAGGTAAGCATCCAAGCGAGGCTTCAGGGTAAATGCCTGATCAATGGCCGGGTCAGAGCCTGGCTTATAAGCGCCGATCGATACCAGATCCTGATTTTTTCGACAAATCGACAGAATCTGCCGTACCGCTTTGGACATCAGCATCTGCTCTTCACTGACGATCGCTGGCATGACCCGACTAACCGAACGTTCCACATCAATGGCCGGATAATGCCCGGCATCCGCCATTTCGCGTGACAACACTATATGTCCGTCCAGAATAGCCCGGGACGCATCCGCAATTGGATCCTGCAGATCATCCCCTTCCGTCAGTACGGTAAAGAAAGCGGTGATCGAGCCCTGCTGCTCTCCGCCGTTCCCGGCACGCTCCACCAGCGCCGGCAACTTGGCAAAGACCGATGGCGGATAACCTTTAGTAGCCGGTGGCTCACCAATGGACAGCGCGATTTCACGCTGCGCCTGTGCAAACCGGGTCAGAGAGTCCATCAGCAGTAATACATCGAGCCCCTGATCGCGAAAATATTCCGCAACCGTCAGGGCGGTCTGACATCCTTTCAGCCGCATCAGCGGCGAGGCATCCGCAGGCGCAGCGACCACAACAGCACGCTGGCGGCCTTCTTCACCCAGGATTTCATCAATGAATTCTTTGACTTCGCGGCCACGCTCACCAATCAGGCCCACAACCACAACCTGAGCCGTCGTGCCCCGGGTCATCATGCCCAGAGTCACCGATTTACCAACCCCGGAACCCGCAAACAGACCAATCCGCTGGCCCTTACCAACCGTCAGCAGGCCATTAACGGCTTTCAGGCCGACATCGAGCGGTTCATGAATGGGTTTTCTCGCCAATGGGTTGATCGGTTCAGCATTCAGAGGCGCGCGCGCGGTCGTATACAAACGGCCTTTTCCGTCCAGCGGATTGCCCATGCCATCGATGACCCGGCCCAGCAATTCAGGGCCAACAGGCAAACCGCCATCATCCATCATCGGGGTGACTTTCGCGCCCGGCATCACACCAGTCAGCTGTTCGCTGGGCATCAGATACAGAGTTTCGCCGCTGAAACCGACCACTTCCGCTTCAATACTGCCCTGAATGGCCTCAACCTGACACACACTGCCGACCGGAGCCCGGCAACCAATGGCTTCCAGAGTCAGACCAACGACGCGAACCAGACGGCCGGAAGCAACCGGCCGACAGGCCAGTCCCTGAGTCCGGTAGCCTGCCAGTCGCTCAGACAGGGTCATTCAGCTTGCTCCTGTGGGATTGGCTGGCGGTTCATGCCCAGAAACTGAGCCAGTAAATGACGAATGCGTTCTTCAATGCAGAAGTCTACGGTGGAATCTCCGGCAGCAATCTGAACATCACCCCGGGACAGCCCTGGCTCACTTTGCAGTTGCCAGCGACGGTTTTCCAACTCCTGAGTGCTGTAAGCAGCCTGTATCAAGGCCAGATCTTCCGGATGCAACTGCACTGTGATGTGCTGCGATGCCAGGGGCAGAGAAGCCACAGCTTCGCGCACGGTTGACAAAATCATCTGCGGATTGGTTTGCACTTCCACCCGGATCAGTTCCCGGGTCAGGGCTACAACCATCTCAACCATCAGCTGTTCAACCGCCTGATCAACCTGCTGCAACGGGGTTGCCAGCTTTTCAATGATGGCGTTCAGACTGGCGACATGTTCGTCGATCGTCCCTTGTCCGACGGCAAGGCCTTCTTCTCGGCCCGCTTCCATCCCTTCCAGATGGCCTGCAGCCAAACCTTCCTGATGACCGGCTTCAAAGCCCTCGGCGTGACCGGCAGCGCGACCTTCTTCCACCCCTTCTTCATAAGCTGACTGGCGAATGTCTTCCAGATCCGCCGCAGTCAGGGGCTGGGGTTCAGGCTCTTCACTGACCGGCTCCCTCGGGCGCCAGCTCGGATCATAGTTCAGCGCATTTTCTACCGGGCCTTGATCCTCATCGGAGTAATCCGGATAGGCCCAGCGTTCAAGTTCTTCCGCCTGATGACCACTCAGACGAACAAAGCCGCGACGGCGCTCCATTGTCATGCGCTTTTCCCCGCGGTATTAGAGGTACTCATCCTGACCACCACCACCATTCAGCATCAGCTCACCACCCTCAGCCAGACGGCGGGCAATAGACAGAATTTCTTTCTGTGCAGCTTCCACATCGGAAACACGGATCGGGCCCATGGCTTCCAGATCGTCCAGCAGCAGTTCAGCAGCACGCTTGGACATGTTGCGGGTGATTTTCTCACGCAGCATATCGTCGGCACCTTTGAGGGCTTTCTGCAGCAGTTCCTGCGGGACTTCGCGCAGCAGGCTCTGGATACCGCGGTCGTCGACTTCGGCCAGATTCTCGAAGACAAACATCAGGTCTTCGATCTGAACGGCCATTTCCTCGTCGTTGTCGCGGATTTGCTCCATCAGCAGCCCCTCGATGTTGTTGTCGAGGTAGTTCATGATATCCGCAGCAGCCTTCATGCCGCCAATCTTCGCGGCCTGTGCTCCGGCCTGACCGGCAAACTGCTTCTCCATAATGTCGTTCAACTCGTGCAGGGCTGCAGGCTGAACTTCTTCCAGGTTGGCAATTCGCATCATCAAATCCAGACGAACACGTTCCGGGAACTGGGACAGAATTTCTGCCGACTGCTCCGGATCCAGATAAGACAGAACAATGGTCTGAATCTGCGGGTGCTCGTTGAGAATAATGCTGGCGACCTGACGCGGATCCATCCATTTCAGTGAATCCAGCCCCCGGGAACCACTGCCCATGAGGATCTGATCAACCAGGTTATTCGCTTTATCTTCACCCAGCGCGGCAATCAGGGTATTGCGAACAAAGTCCGCACTGCCCATACCGATGCTGGTGTATTTCTGAATATCCGTCAGAAACTGGCGGTGGACGGCGGTCACCTTATCATTGCTCAGCTCTTTCATGCTGGCCATGGCACCACCGACCCGCTGCACCTGCTTGGGTTCCAGGTGACGGATAATCGTCGCCGCGTCCTGCTCATTCAGACTCAGCAAAAGAATGGCGGCTTTTTCGGTTCCGCTTAAACTTGCAATGTCGAACGGTTTTTCATCCGTGGTCGCGACTTCATTTGCCATCTTCGTATACCCAGTTCTTCACAACCTGTGCTGCCAGATCAGGCTCATTGGCCACCAGCGCACGAACCGCTTTCAGCAGATCGTCATCTTTATGCAGGTTTGGCAGCTCCAGATTGCTGTTTGTTAGATCAATGCCTTCAACACCGTCCAGATCCGCGCCAATCAGTTCATCACCGTCGGCAAGAATCGGCATCCCGTTCTCATCCAGTGGCGTGCCATCGGCCGCCTGATTCGGATACAAGAGCTTGCGCATCGCCGGACGAACCAGAACCAGCAGAATCACCACAATCACCAGTGCCGCAGCCAGCCAGCGCACCCAGGTATTGAAATTCGGGTGTTCCCAGATTGGCAGATCGACAATCCGTTCTTGCTCCGGTGTCGCAAACGGCACTGAAATAACTTCCAGCAGATCGCCTCGATTCTGAAGGAATCCGACCCCGCCCATCAGCAGACGACGAATTTTCACCAGTTCTTCTTCGGTGACCGGCACCCGCGTGTATTCGCCAGTTTCCGGGTTGAGCTGTTGTTTGTAGTTCACCGCAACAGACACCGTCTGACGGCTGATCGTGCCCGTTTGAGAACGCTTATGACGAATCGTGGTATCCAGCTCGAAATTACGTGTCGCTTCACGGTGTACTGAGCCATTGCCGCCTTGACCGGTTTGTAAATCAATCACATCCTGAGGAATCGAAGAATCCTGTGGCGGCTGGTTACTCAGCGCCCCCGGAATCCCGGCAACAGCCTGACCATTGTTGTAGTCCTCAAGGGTGTATTCACTGCGCGTAGACGGCGTGTTTGGATCAAAGCGCTTCTGTGTTTCTTCCTGCGCACTGAAGTCCATGGAAACGTCCACCTGAGAGGTGTAATTGCCCAGACCCAGAACCGGGATCAGAATTGCGTCGATTTTTTCACGCAGGGCCTGTTCCTGTTTCCGCTCCAGCTCGTATTCTTTCCGGCGCGCAGTGGCTGCGGGATCTTCTGTTCCCGAGCTAAGCAGACGGCCATGCTGATCGGTGACAGTCACACGGCTTGGCTTGAGTCCGGGAACAGCGGTCGACACCATATCAACAATGGAATCAACTTCCTGCTGACCCAGCGTTCCGCCGGTGCTCAGCGTTAAGAAAACACTGGCAGTCGCTTCCTGATTATGGCGAACGAACACACTTTGTTTCGGCATTGCCAGCAGCACCTGTGCTTTGCGCACCTGACTGATCTGTTCAATGGCCCGCGCGAGCTGGCGCTCACGGCTCAGCTTCAGTCGTTCCTGTTCCAGTCGCTGAGAGACCCCAAAGCCCATATCCTGCAGCAGGATATCGTCCCCTTCCGCCGTCGGGTTGTTCAGCCCGGCCCGGGTCAGTTCCAGCTTCATGGCCCCATACTGATCGGCAGGCACACGAATGGTATTCCCGTCCAACTGGTATTCAATCTTCTTCTGATCGAAATGATCCAGAATCGGAATTAATTCTTCCGTAGAATAACTGCCCAAAGGCCGCATTTCCGGCTCTTTCAGCCAGGCGACAACCAAGACAATCAGCGCGACACAGATCGCGACTGACAAGACAAGAATCACCTGACGCAGCAAATCCAGATTGCCCAGCATGCTGTCGACACGCGTGGCACTCTTTTCTTCAAGATCCGGATTTTGCAGCGCCAGATCGTCATCTGAGACAACTGGCGCTGGTGCATTACCCGCAACGGCAAGCTCGTTGGATGTTTGTTCCGACACTCACTTAATTCCTGAATTAAACCGGCATGTTCATCAGTTCTTTGTAAGCTTCAACCAGCTTATTCCGAACCTGAACCGTTGCTTCAAAGGCCACACTCGATTTATTACGGGCGATCATGACATCCGATAAAGACACACTGCGATCCCCTTCATCGAAACGCGTGCTGAGATCGCTGGATGCCTTCTGTAAACCATTGACGTTCTGGATGGCATCTTGCAAAGCGGCACCAAAATCCGCACTGACCTGCGCGCCAGTCGCCGGACGGGAGGTATTGCTGGCCTCCATTTTCAATGCCTGCATTTCTGACAGAAATCCGTTGACTTTCATTCGTTATCTCCGTGCTACTTTTTTGACGCTTAATATCGCCATCACGTTGAAAAGATAAAGTTGTGCAAGCTTAACGCCAAAAATATGAAATGAATCTATTCATTCATCTTTTATCGTTAAACTGGGATCTCGATTCCGGCGTCTCTCATCTTCGCCAGTTTGTACCTCAGGGTACGCGGGCTGATCCCCAACCGCTCCGCGACTTCTTTGCGTTTACCTTCACACGCCTGAATGGCATCGAGAATGATGGCAAACTCCTGCTCTCGTAATTCACTGCCCAGACTGTCTGAACCCGGCAGTGCCGATGCGCCCACCGGTGCGACAGGCAAATCACTGACCGGTTGTATGGCCACAGAGGCAACCGGGGAAGCCACTGCATGCTGCAACCCTTGCGCGTCCAGCCAGTCCAATCCTTCCAGCAAAATATGCTCGCCGCCGATGTCAGCCTCTCCGGCCAGAATTAGCGCCCGTTGCACGACGTTATCCAGTTCTCGCACGTTCCCCGGCCAAGGGTAAGCCAGCAATTTACTTTGCGCTGCCGGTGAGAAAACCGGCGCTGGCAGACCTTGTTTAAGGCAATGACGCTCAGCCAGATGCGCGGCCAGCGGCAAAATATCTCCCGGACGCTCTGCCAATGCCGGCCAGACCAGCGGAAATACATTCAGGCGGTAATACAAATCCTCCCGGAAATTTCCTTCCGCCACATATTGCTTGAGATCGCGGTTACTGGTCGCCAGCACTCGGACATCCAGCTTGATGCTCTTGCGACTGCCCAAACGCTCCACTTCGCGCTCTTGCAACACACGCAACAGCTTCGCCTGCAGATTCAGATCCATCTCGCTGATTTCATCGAGCAGGATCGTACCGCCCTGTGCCTGTTCAAATTTTCCCGGACAAGCCTGAACAGCCCCGGTAAACGCCCCTTTTTCATAGCCGAATAAGGTCGCTTCCAGCATATTATCCGGAATGGCTGCACAGTTGATGGCAATAAAGGGTCCGTCACTGCGCAGGGAGTGCTGATGAATATAGCGGGACATCACTTCTTTGCCCGAGCCACTGGGACCCAGCACCATCACGCTGGCATCGGTCTGAGCAACCCGCTCAGCCAGCGCCAGCAATTTCAGGCTTTTCTCGTCCGCTACAACGGCATGGCTATTTTCCGCCTTCACCGGTGCATAACGGCTGACCATATTCAGCAAGACTTCCGGGGCAAACGGCTTGGCCATATAATCAATGGCCCCTTCTTTCATGGCTGAAACGGCATCTTCAATGTTGGCGTAAGCCGTCATCAGCAACATCGGCAGTTTTGGCCAGTGCTGTTTGATATTTCTGAGCAGCCCTAAACCATCCATGCCTGCCATCTGAACATCAGAAACCACAATATCGACCGGCTCTGATTTCAACAGCAACAGCGCCTGCTCTGCACTTTCCGCTTCCAGCCACTGATAGCCAGCCAGTGCCAGAGTGTCTACTAATGCTTCGCGCAGACCTTCGTCATCCTCAACGATCAGTACACGGCTTGTCATTGCCTTTCTCCTGTTGGGGTCAGTTCATGATCTTCATTGTCGTGATTGATTGCCATGGGCACACTCAGTGTGAAGGTGGTGCCTTCTCCTGGCACTGATTGCAACGACAAGCTGCCATTGTGTGCCTTGGCGACCATTTGTACGACCGCCAGCCCTAAACCGGTTCCCTGCTGACGGGTGGTAAAAAACGGTTCCAGCACTTTTTTCTGCATATCTGGCGCGATCCCCGGTCCATTATCCGTCACACTGAGGTGAATCATTTCTTGTGTACAAGCCACACTCAGGCTGACCCGGCACTGCTTGCCGGACATTTGAATCGCATTGGTGATCAGATTGCTGATCGCGCTGGCCAGGGCATTGGCATTCCCCAAAATACAGGGGCTTTCATCGTCGCATTCAATCGAGAAATCGACCTGATTAGCCACGACCTGTGCTTCAACCATGGCATCGAGCTCATTAAACAAGGTTTCGAGTGTAAATGGCGCAACCACTTTGTTATCACCGCCCTTTGCAAACAGCAGCATGTCGTTGACCTGCTTTTCCAGATCCCGCAACCGATCCATCAGCTTGGTCTGAAACCTGTCACGGGTCTGTGCCGTCAACTGAGGCGACGACAAATTAGCAGCGTACAACATGGCACTGGAAAGCGGTGTGCGGACCTGATGCGCCAGAGATGCCACCATACGTCCCAGCGAAGACATCCGTTGCATCTCGCTGAATCTCGACTGCAGTAACCGGGTTTCCGTCATATCGGTGATCACGATGAGCTGTCCGCTGTCGGACGCAGAAATCGCCAGTTTCACTTTGCGGCCACTGCGTAAAGAAATCTCATGACCATCGTCTTCCTGAGGGGCAAAAGCACGCTGAATCACTTCAACCCAACGCTCTCCCGCCAGGGGCTCTCCTAACAGGCGGACAGCTTCCGGGTTTGCTTCACACACTTTTCCCATCCCGTCGAGCAAGATCACGCCGGTTGGCATCACTTCAATCACCTGCTTGTAGCGACTGACCTGCTGACTCAGGTTTCCCAACGGGGAGACTGACTGTGCTTCTTCCACCTTGACACCCTTATGACACGATTCCCTAATATACATGAGTTAAGCATGTTTTATGCCAAGAATAATTAATGCAAATCAATCAATTAGTGTCGGCGTATAAAAAAGGAGCGATGTCATTAATTTGACACCGCTCCTGATTTTTTTTGTCATCCGGTTGCTGACACGCTGATTCAGCGCCGCTCCGGATGAGCTTAAGCGTTGCTCGCTTCTTTGGTGGAGATATTGTACTTACGCATTTTCTCAACCAGCGTGGTACGACGCATCCCCAGCATATCTGCAGCCCGTGCAACCACTCCGGCCTGTGCTTCCAGTGCCTGACGAATCATATCGACTTCAAGCTCGGCCAGCATTTCTTTCAGGTTCAGGCCTTCCGGCGGTAAATCGCTGAAGCCAAAGTTTTCGTCCGTATCCTGATAACCACTGGCAAAAACGTCAGCCAGCAGTGCCCGCTCCTCGTCTTCAACAGACATCGCGCGTTCTTCAGGTCTGAAGTCCGGCAAATCGGTGTAACGGTATTTCACCGGCAAATGATTCACATCCACCATCTCACCCGGATACAGAATCATCAGCCGTTCGATCAGGTTTGCCAGTTCCCGGACATTGCCCGGCCAGTCATGCTCCATCAAAGAAGTGATGGCACGGGGCGTAAAGTGGATCGGCTTTGCACCTTCCGCTTCCATCCGGGTCAGCAGTTCCTGTAGCAGCAGGGGAATATCTTCCAGCCGCTCTCGCAGTGATGGGGTTTCAATCGGAAACACATTTAACCGGTAGAACAGGTCTTCACGGAAATGATTCTCGGCGATCATCTGTTCCAGATTTCTGTGCGTGGCAGCGATAATCCGGACATCAGCCTTGATGCACTGATTTCCGCCCACCCGCTCGAAACAGCGCTCCTGAATGACACGCAACAGCTTGACCTGCATCGGCATAGGCATATCGCCGATTTCATCCAGAAACAGCGTGCCGCCTTCCGCCAGCTCAAAACGTCCTTTCCGAGCCGAAATTGCGCCCGTGAAGGCACCTTTCTCATGGCCAAAGAGTTCGCTTTCCAGCAGATCGGGGGGAATCGCACCACAGTTTACCGGGACAAAAGGCCCTTTGCCGCGGGAGGAGTGGTAATGAATATTGCGTGCGACCACTTCCTTACCTGTGCCTGATTCACCCAGAATCAGGACATTCGCGTCCGTACCGGCCACTTGTTCGATCAGATGCCGAACCTGACTGATGCTCTCGCTACGCCCCACCATACTGCGGAATAACGTATTTTTTCGAGCCAGCTGAGGCACCTGAAAACTGTGTTTTCCCAGAAATTCCTGACAATGACGCAGCGCATCCATTAATTGACTGTAATGCAACGGGTGCGACAGCGTCCCCACAAAATTCGGCATACCTGAAACTGCTTTCTCCAGATCAGACATGACCAGAACGGGAATGTGATACCGCTGACGCAGTTGCTCAAGCACGTGATTCTGCTTTTTCACAGAATGGATATTCCCGATCAAACAGGCACTCCAGGTTTTATCCCATAGTGCGTTGTCAGCCTCATCGGTGGTTATCGCTTCATGCTGCTCACCGACAAAATTAAGGATCACGCTGAGATCGTGACGGTGCTGCGGGTCGTCATCAATGACGAGGGTCTTAGCTAAACCTTGCATAGAAGTGATATTTGCCTGTCTTTATCTATTCTTGTGGCGTATTCAAACGGAACAGCAACCAAATCATAATTGCTGTCCATTGTAATAAAAGAACAGGACTTGGCAACCGGGCACAGTGAAAAGCTGTGAGCCCAGTGCCACGGAATGATGCGGGTTACGCAATTTATTGGCTATGGTTCTCTAAATTGCGAGTGAAGATGAGAACGTTTTTGCAATAACTAGGTAACGTATTAATACTCCATCTTGGTAATATTGTGATGCTCTGCAGGAATTTGATCCCAGGCGGATTTAATTTCCCGCAGCATCTCAATGACCTCATCCAGATGGCTTGAATCGTTCTGCTGATTCGCCATTGAGATCTTTTCAATCATGTACAAGTAGAGTGAGTCCAGATTTTTCGCGATGTCACCGCCATCTTCAAATGACAAACAACCGCGCAGACTGATCACGATATCCAGCGCTTTACCCAAGCGTTCACCCTTGGTTGAAATCGATCCTTGCTCCAAGGCCGCTTTTCCTTGGATCAAACGTTCAATTGCACCTGACATCAGCATTTGAATCACACGATGTGGTGATGCGGATGTTAACTGACTGTCTACGGAGACTCGTTTATAAGCCTGTAGATTTCCTCTCATGACCATGATGTTACCTTAGCGAAATTGATGATATGCCTGCACTGACCGTTGTCCGTGCTGTAATCTCTTCAATTGATCTGCCGACATTTCGCGCCGTTCGCGCAATATCGTCAGCAAATCGGATGTTCTGTCGATAGCTTCCTGCCAACTGTCTTTGTCCAATAATTCCGGTACTGCTTTCAGATCATTCAACACGGTCTGGCGGTCTGCCAGCAAGGCGTGTAGTTTATCTGCGTCAATCTCCGTACCTTCATTGAGCACCTGGTATAACTGCTGATCAATGTCGGCCAGGGTTTGCATCATCTTCACTGACATTGCTTTCCCTCTCGCTGTCTGCCGTTAGGGTTGCGGCATCATACTCATCATTGAACCCAGCTGACTCTGCATTTGCCCCATCGCATGATCCATGGCTGCAAACTGATCGTGGGTGCGCTGATAGACACTTTCCATCCGTCGATCCAGGTCACGCTCGTCATTGTTAAGCTTCAGCACTTGCTCGTGAATACTTTTTTCCCGGTTCGAGATACTCCCTGTTGCACCTGTGTATGCATGCAGCAGATCTTCAATCCGGCGGGCAAAACCTTTCCGATTTCCGAAAAACTCACCGACATCTGCAAAATTGGTATTCAACTGACGATCCAATTTATCGTAATCGATCTCCAGATGACCGGTCAGCGTCGTGGTAATTCCCAATTCACTCAATGTCTGCAAACTGGACGGGCCTTCTTCCAGCGGTGTGCTGAATGCATTTCGCAGTTGCTGCACCGAAGCCCGCAACATACTGTCCCCGACCAGAGGTCCTTTGCTTTGGGTGCTTGGGTCGAATTTACCCAGCTCTTTGGTCGTATCGTAAAACTGATTATAAGCATTCACGAATCGTTCAATCTGAGCACCCGCTTTGTCTCTGTCGTAGCCAATTTCGATCACCGCCTGAGGCTGGTTACTGTTGGCCGACAGTTGTTTCAAGTCCATATCCACACCGGGAATCGCATCTTTCAGTGTGTTGGTGTCACTGCTGATTTGGGCTAACCCGTCAATCAGCACTTTCGCATCAGCGGCAGCCTGCATTTCAATCATCGGGCTGGCTGATTGTGTACTGTCAAAGGCGAACTGTTGCAACGGACTGCCCGCCGGGGCATCCACCGTCACTTTTAACGGATTCCGTTCGCCGGACTTATCCGATGTCAGCACCAGTCGCGCGCCTGCGCTGTCTTTTATCACCGAGGCAAGCACACCGGTATTCTCCGGGTGGCGGTTAATCTGGCGCACCACATCCAGCAATTTGCTCTCATTGCCGTCGAGTGAAACGTCAAAAGACTGACCGCCGACAGACAGTGTCAATTTTCCGGCACCCAGAGCAACGCTGTCATCAATCGGTGCAGAAGCCGCCTTGTGTGCTGTCGCCAGTTGCTGAACTTCGACGGTATAGCGACCTGGCTGTGCTTCATGATTTGCACTGACGGTCAGCATATCCTGATTATCGGAAGTTGCTGTCCGGGCAGACAAGGTGTTTCCCTGACGGAACTCAGCCATCAGGCTTTTCATGCCATCCAATGCGCCTTTCAGACGGCCGTAAGCACTCAGCTCGACGTTCGCCTCTTCCCTGCGCTGATTGATGCGCTCTTCCTTTGGCGCTCGCTCTGCAGCGACGATCTTGTCGACCATGGCGTTGATATCCAGGCCGGATGCCGTTCCCATTGCGCCAATATTCATCTACAACCTCAACCCGTACCGATTACACTTTTGTCGTCAGAAGCCCGGTCGTGTATGTCGCAATCTGACGCGACAAGACCAGCATATCTTCATCGGGAATTTGTCGGATCACTTCACCGCTTTCCTTTTCGTATACGGTGACCACCTGACGCCCGGATTCTTCATCAATTCGGAATGCCAGCCCCTTGTTCATGGAGCCAACGAAATCTTCAATACGTTCCACCAGCTTTTCCAGTTGCTGGCGATGTAACTGTCGTTGCTCTTCCAGCTTGGCAGACTGCTCGACACGTCTGACTTCTGACGGTGAAGACAAGCTTCTCGCGGATGGTTCAGACACCGCTGGCGTCAAAGAATTATCGTGTGAATGCCCGGTAGAAGGTTTTGCAACATCTGTGCCAACAGATGACTTCGTATTGGATGAAGAATATCGGGAGAGAAATGAAGGGTTTAATACAGATTTAACGTCCATTGTCTGACACCTTCTGATCGAAAAAAGCGGCAAGGGGTTGCCCCTGCCGCTTCATTGAGCGAATTAGCCCAGCAGGCTCAGTGCTGCCTGAGGCGCCTGTTTTGCTTGCGCCAGGATAGAAGTAGACGCTTGCTGCAGGATTTGGTTCTTCGTCAGGTTCGTGGTTTCTTTCGCGAAGTCAGTATCACGGATACGGCTGTTTGAAGAAGTCACGTTTTCGTTGATGTTGTTCAGGTTGCTGATGGTGTGATCCATACGGTTCTGTTTCGCACCCAGCTCTGCACGGTGAGAGTCAACAAACTGCATCGCGCCGTCCAGGATAGACACAGCTTGCTGTGCGCCACCGATGGTGCTGACGTCCATTTGAGAAACCGTCACATCCGCTGCAGTACCAGCAATAGATGCGTCAACTGCGTTGCCTGATGTATCAGTCATTGCAATTGTGCCCGTGGTCACGCCGACAGTACCGTTCGAAGAGAACAGCTGCAGTTCGCCGTTTTCAGTCACAGATGCGTTGATTTGATCGTTCTGACCGTTGATACGGGTTGCGATTTCTTCGATGTCATCGCCGCCAACCAGGTCTACGCTCACTGCTGTTGCGTTACCGTCTGCATCAGTCACGCTCAGTTCAATCGTGGTATCTGCATCCAGTGTTGAGTTCTTGTCGGCAACACCGTTGGTAGAAACCATCAGGCTACCGCCCATGTCAGCGCCGTCAGAACGCATGTTTTTCAGCGTAATCTGTACGGCTTCACCAGAGTCAGCACCCACCTGGAATGCACGGGTACCGAAAGTACCGTTCAGCAGTTTCTGACCACCGAAAGATGTGGTTTCTGCGATACGGTTCAGTTCGTCGTTCAGTGCAGTAACTTCTTCCTGAATCGCTTTACGGTCATCATCAGAGTTTGAACCGTTCGCGGATTGCAGCGCCAGGTCACGCATACGTTGCAAAATGCTGGTGGTTTCCTGCATTGCACCTTCAGCGGTCTGAGACATAGAGATACCGTCGTTGGCGTTACGGACGGCAACGTCCAGGCCACGGCTCTGAGTCATCAGACGGTTAGAGATTTGCAGACCTGCTGCGTCATCTTTTGCACTGTTGATGCGTGAACCGGTCGACAGACGCTCCATAGAAGCAGCTGTGTTATCGCTAGCTTTGTTCAGGTAACGCTGAGCGGTCATTGCAGAAACGTTAGTATTGACTGTAACTGCCATAGTAATTCTCCTTACTTGTGTTTCTTTGTGGCTTGACCAGCTCAGCCGGCAAGTCCGGGTTAATCTTCGTACATCACCTTTAACGGCGCTGGAGAAGAAAGCTTTAGTTATTTTTTTGAAAAATTTTTACCGGGCAAAAAAGTGTGACTTGGTACTCAAGACCCCCGAGGGGTTTTCTTCGTTGAGACGCACTTTCTTGTTCTATAAAGGTTATCGACGGGCGGGAGAAAAACTTTACTGATTTTTTTGAGGTTTCTGAGTGATTTTTTGCTTATACCAATCAAAGTCAGTCAATGTTCAGAAATAGCGCAGGAAAAATGTTTGAGAACAAGGCAGATTTTTTAGATCTGTAGTGATTCTACAATCAAAAAATCTAACGCAGTCATCGAACATTTGAACAAGCTAGGATGACCAGTGATTGACTGCGATTGGTATTCGGTTTATCGCAAAAAAAGACGGCAAGGTGTTGCCACCTTGCCGTCCGTGTCTGCTGACCCGTTGGGATTACTGAAGCAGGTTCAGTGCAGACTGCGGGATTTGTTTGGCTTGTGCCAGAATCGAGGTACTTGCCTGTTGCAGGATCTGATTCTTGGTCATTTCAGTCGTTTCTTTCGCGAAGTCCGTATCGCGGATACGGCTGTTCGATGCAGAAACATTCTCTGAAGTATTGGCCAGGTTATTGATGGTGTGCGTCAGTCGGTTCTGCTTGGCACCCAGATCAGCACGCATGCTGTCAATGTACTGGAGCGCTGAGTCAATCAGCGGTACAGCGCGCTGAGCACCACCGGCATTCGACACATCAATCTGAGACACAGTCACATCAACCGCTGTACCGGCAATATCGCCCGCGGTCGTTGTCCCGTCGGTGTTCAGCATACTGATCGCACCGTTGGTCACACCCACAGTACCATCGCTGGATACAAGCTGCAGTTCACCTTTCTCAGTGACAGATGCATTGATCAAACCATTCTGACCATTGATACGGGTTGCGATTTCTTCTACATCATCGCCACCGATCAGATCGATTGAAACCGGCAGGACGGTGCCGTCTTTCGCAGTCACACTCAACTCAATGGTCGTGTTCGCTGCCAGAACAGCATCCGCTTTAATGGTGTTGGTCGACACCAGCAGGCTGCCGCCCATCTGAGGCTCGTCCGCACGCACACTGTCCAGACCGACAACAATCGCTTCACCGGCATCCGCACCCACCTGGAATGCAGCCTCACCAAAGGTGCCGTTCAACAATTTACGACCACCGAAAGACGTGGTTTCCGCAATCCGGTTCAGTTCGTCCTGCAGGGCCGTGATTTCTTCCTGAATCGCGACACGGTCGCTGTCTGAGTTCGCGCCATTCGCAGATTGCAGGGCCAGATCACGCATCCGCTGCAGAATGCTGGTCGATTCCTGCATCGCACCTTCAGCCGTCTGGGCAATGGAAATCCCATCGTTGGCATTTCGCATGGCAACGTTCAGACCCCGGGTCTGTGCAATCAGGCGGTTAGAAATCTGCAAACCTGCCGCATCATCTTTTGCACTGTTGATGCGACTCCCCGTAGACAGACGCTCCATGGATTGACCCAGGCCCTCAGATGCTTTGTTGAGGTAGCGCTGCGCAGTCATGGCAGACACGTTGGTGTTTACTGTTACACCCATTTTGCTCTCCTTTGACTTTTCGCTGTTAGCGAAACAGCTACCCGCAACGTCAACCCATCAGAGAGTGAAGCGGGACCAGCGTTAGTAAAAATGTTGTTCATAGAATTCACAATGGTAACTTAGCAATAACTGTGCCAGAAAACTTAAATCATGTTTTTCAATATGTTAGATCGTTTTCCTGACGGTTATTCCCCGGAGCGGCAATGCCATGCCTTTACTGTTCAGCCAAGTGGCAAACAAGCGTTGCCGCCCGGCAATGCCGCTCTCACCCGGATCAGATGTAATTAAACAGGCTCAGATCCTTGGCTTTGGCAAATGCCTGCTGAGATGCCTGAAGCGCCAGCATGTTTTCATTAAGCTCGATCACGGCTTTGCCGTAATCCAGATCTTCCAGCGTGCCACGCGCTTTATTGATCACGACTTTAAAGTCCTGATGCATGTCTTCCTGACGATCCAGTGTCTGCAAACGCGTACCAATTTCAGAACGGGCCCGGTTGATATGTTTGAACGCCTGAGAAAACTCTTCTGCGACCTGATGCAATTCGGCTGTGGCAGACGCATCAGACGGGGCAAGAGCGGACACTTCAATGCCACGCTTGAACGAATCGAACAGGTTGAAGGTTTCCTGCGGTTTCAGGGTGATCTGATCGCCGTCTTTCACTTCACCTTCAAGCTGTACCGACAACGTGCCCCACTCAATTCCGCGTTTCGGATCAAACGGCTTGCTATCCACCAGCAAACCATCCTGATACAGATCGTAGACAGCACCGGTTCCGGTTTGAGTGAAATCAATGGTGTAGCTGGCGTTATCACTGTGGTTACTGTTCCGGGCATGGGACAGCAGCAACAAAGATCCGGACTGCAGATCGTAATCCGGCTGGTAATCTCCGTATGGGTTTTGGATCTCCATAAAGAGTTTATCGCCCGGATCATTCACCGGCACTTCCACGTTCGGAGAGACTTTAGACATCCGCTGATAGCTGTCGCCGACATAACTGACGTTGCTGTTGCCATCCCGGAAGAAAGGTTGTTTGTCGTACTGGTTCCCGGCAAACACAAAGTTACCGGACTCATCCTGGGTATTCACCAGATGCATAAATGAATCAAACAGACCACGCAGATCCTGCATGTGTGCAATCCGATCGTCATCCGACAACGAACCGTTCACCATGGCCATGGATTTACGTTTGGCATCATCCAGCAGGGTCTCTGCGTCTGAGATGGCCACTTCTTCGCTGGTCAGACGGTTTCGCGCCAGCGTAATCGACCGGATAGACTGATCAATTTCCGTATTTTGCTGGGAAAAGTTCTGCACATAAATTGAAGCCACCGGATCATCTCCGGCAGTCAGCAATTGTTTTCCGGAAGCCAGTTGTTCCTGATTGTGTGCCACTTTCGTCTGTTGGCGCGCCATATCGTTCGCCACAGACTGATAATTATGAAAGCTGGCAATTCGGCTAATCATCTGGGTTTACTCCTTATCGCGCAGCATTGAGCAATGTGTTAAAGGTTTCATTGGCCACCGTCATAATGCGGGACGATGCCATATAAGCCTGCTGGAACTTCATCATGTTCGCTGCTTCCTCATCCATATTGACGCCGGAAATCTCAGCAACACGGCTTTCCGCCGCTTCTTTTTCCTGACGACCGACCTCTTTCAGACGGGCTGCTGAAGCCCGCTGTACACCCATTTCGGTGTTGAGCGCCTCATAGACATCAATCACGCTGGAACGGCCTTTATCCATCAGTTTGGTATCCTGAAGATCCTGCATTCTGATCAGGTTGCCGTTATCACCCGTTGCGGCATTCAAACTCACGGCAAAAACATCGCCGCCGGATGCGCCGTTACTCAGTGTGAATCCGGTCCCGCCAACCACAACCTGCCCGGTGGGCGGATAAGGCTGAGGTGCCTGCAACACATTGCCCTGCATATCGAGCACCGCAAACTGAGAACTGTCCGGAGAAACAGCCACCTGAAATTCACGCAGCGGCCCTGCCGAAGTGATGGCAAATTCAGCCTTCCCTTGTGTCTGGGTCGCTGAACTGAGATAGCTCTGCGCGGCAATTTTTGCCGGATCCGCCATCACCGCTTCCACATCGCGTGCGGCATGACGCGTCGGACGCAGCAGGATCTTATCACCATTGCCAACCGGGGCGGCAATTTCGATCCGCACACCATCCACTGCGAAGCTGGGCGGAATCCCACTCGGGATCACGGTTTGCGTCGATCCATCCGGCATTTTCAGCGTGTGCCGACTGCCGTTGAATCCCAGCTCATACTCGCCGCCTTTCAACTGGCTCAGGTCTTCGATATAGACTTTCACCTCGGCACTGGAACCGCGCGGGATCAGCGCTCGGGATGCCGCAACTTCCGGTGAATTCACATCAGTGAACATGGCTTCGCCCACCTGACCGTTCAAATCCAACCCCTGAGATTGCAACTGGTTCACAGAATCAGTAAAACCAATCGCCATTTTGCCCAGTTCGTCCATCACCTGTGGCAATGTTTTGTCGCGAAATTCGAACAAAGACGCCAGTTTGCCGCCGATATCATCCGAACTGATGGCTTTCAGCGATTTGCCTGCAACCACGGCCAGTCGGCTCTGCTGCGGATCCGGATCGCCGTCAATCATTTTCAGCTCACTGGAATGGGTGCCGGACACCAGAGTGTGGCCGCTGCCGATCAGGACATTAAAGGTTTCCGTGTTCTTTCGGGTGACAGTCACCTTGGTATACGTCGACAATTCATTGATCAGGGTCTGATGTTTGTCCATCAGATCGTTATCCGCACCCCCTGCCGGGGTTTTCAGCAACGCTTCATGGATTTCCACCAGCTCCCGGCCGATGTCATTGACCCGATCCAGCGTCTTTCTCAGCACGTCGTTGGTCACCGCTTTCTGCTCATCCAGCACCCGGTGGGTGTCATTTAAGCCAGCCGAAACCATCTTCGCCTTTTCCAGGACCACCTTCCGGGTACCGAGATCACTCGGGCTGTCAGCCATCGCTTTCACGGCGTCATACCACTGGTTCATATCCTGCGGCACCTGACTGGCACTGTTTGCCAGCAGTTTATCAAGCCGTTCCAGCTGGCCGTCCCGCTCCGTCGCATAGCTGTGGTTGGTCGTGGTGAGGTTCAGCTCGTTGGTAGCAAACTGATCATAACCGCGGCGAACTTCTGCCGCATGAACGCCCGTCCCGTAGTTATTGCCGGCAGACCAGAACGGATCATTCGTCTCCTGCACTACAGACTGCCGGCTGTAACCTTCCGTATTGACGTTATTGATGTTATGGCTGGTGGTATTCAGCTGCCGTTGCGCTGTTAACACACCTTGAGAGCCCAAACTGAGCAAATCGAACGCCATTGCGCCTCCAGTAAACCTCAGGGAGTTCCTTCACTGGAGATTAATTAGCAAAAATCGTTCCAACATATAACTCATTGTTTTTTAATTGATTAAATTAAATATAAGTCGGCTAAAGGAAAAAGGTTGCCGCACATCGCAAAATATGAAGAAGAATTATTTACGAAAAGGCGTACTGAACTAATATGCAATTGAATTCACAGTGGAGTATAACAATGTTCAATTATAATAAAATGATTGTATTGTCAGCGTCACTCGTAACCAGTCTGGCCTATGCCGGTACCGAGACAAATGCGTTTGATACGGAAGGGAACCCCATTTATGTAGACACTTCACTGCTATATCAAGATCCTGATACCAAAGTAATGACAGACCCAGATGGTCATAGGTACATTCATGTTGGAACTTTCGAAACTTTGGATGATTATGGTAATCAGGCAGTGAGAGATTGTTCTCAAACATTATTATTTACCGACCCTAATAACCCACCAGACTTCAGCATTACAAATCTACCAGGGCCTGAATGTGAATTACAAAGAATCACAACAGACAGTTATCAAGAGTTACCGGTTGAAAAACTCGCTAAACCCAAAAACCCTGAGAAAGCATAAGAAAGAAAGGAAGTTTCACTAACTGAAAACGGCATTGTTACTTCAAGTTGCCGTCGATTTTCTGCATATGCCACACCTAACTTCTGGAGCAAACCGATATCAGTCGCGAGCCATATTGGTATCACAACCTACCGTGTCAGCTCCAAAATCTACGGGAAAACCCTTGTGATGTCCTGGGTAAGGTTTATTGGACCAAACCAAAAGTGGCAAGATAGAAAATTCAGTGGGAATAGTTCAACTTTGATAACTACGGGAAACGCTGCTGCAAGCGTTTACACAACATACAAAGGAATTCCGCTAGGCTCAGCGGTTGAAGGTAAAATTTGCTAATCAATTGACTTTATGTCTAGAGATTATTCTCTAGACATATTTTTTTACTTCATCAGCTTCCGAACCGTGTCCATCACATTGATGATCTTATCGGCGTATTTCGGGTCGGTGGCATAACCGGCCTGATGCAGATTACGGATAAAGCGGCGCGGATCCTGTGGCGCAGCCAGTGCTTCAGAATAACGCGGGTTGTCATTCAGAAAACGGACATAGTCATTAAAACTATCTTCGTAGCTATTATAAGAACGGAATGCCGCTCGCTCTTGAACCGGAATCCCGTCGTGATATTCCAGTGTCTGAGTGGCCACTTTATTCCCGGCCCAGCGCTGATCCGCTTTGATATTAAACAGGTTATTACTGTCACCCGCGGCATTGCGGACCACTTTTTTACCCCACCCGGTTTCCAGCGCAGCCTGCGCAATCAACACAGCAGGATCCGTGCCCAGCACGCCTGCGGCTTTTTCAGCAAAAGGACGCATACGTGTGACGAAATCCTGCGGGGAAGCAAAAGGTTTTTCCTGTGGCTGACGCAGTGGCGGTCTGACAAATTCTGTTGCAGCGGTTGCCGGTACAGCTTCGCTGGCAGTCTTATCCGCTAGATTGGCATCCGTGTTCGGCTGCGCAAAAATTTGTGCCAGTACATCATCCGCCGACGTCTGACGCGATTGCTGCAGCGCTTCAAAGTTTGCCGCCGTCTGCGCATCGGCCTCCGCCTGCGCTTCTGGCGTGGCAGCCGGCTTATCCATGGCGCTGAGTTGTTCCACAATCAGATCCGCCAGCCCCAGCGAACCTCGGGTACTCAGCTCACTCGACATCTGCTGATCCCGCATCTCTTCAAAGAACTTGGTATTCGAACTGCTCATCAGGTCTGAATCGAAAACTTCGTTAGCCTGGCGCATCGATTTAAACAGCATCTGCGTAAAGATGGCTTCAAACTGCTCTGCGGCAGCTCTCAGGTTTTCTTTATCACCTTTCCCTTTAATCCCGGCACGCAGCCGGTCAAGGTTCGAAAGGTCGTTGATAAATCCTGGATCCGTCGGTTTCATCTCTGTTCTCAGCCTGTATTCCGTCGCCTGTTCACATCAAGTCAGGCATACCATTAAATAATGATCAATTGACCTTCAATCGCGCCTGCCTGCTTCAGTGCCTGCAAAATCGCCATTAAGTCTGAAGGGGCCGCACCCACCTGATTGACTGCACGCACCAGTTCATCCAGTGTGATCCCCGGTTCAAATTTGAACATCCGGGAATCTTCTTCAGTGACTTCAATTTGTGAGTTTTGCACCACGACAGTTTCTCCGCCGGAGAAAGGATTCGGCTGACTCACGATTGGATTTTCCTGAATCGACACTGTCATCCCGCCATGGGTGATTGCCGCAGGTTTCAGCTTCACATGCTGACCGACGACGATGGTGCCCGTCCGCGAGTTCACAATAATTTTTGCCGCCCCTTCCGCCGGGTCAAATTCAATATTTTCGATGGTGGCAAGAAATGCCACACGCTGGCTGACATCTCGCGGCGCACGAACGCGTACCGAGGTCGCATCAACGGGTGCCTCCATATCCGGCCCCAGAAACTGGTTAATCGCATCGGCCAGGCGCTGTGCCGTTGTGAAATCGGATTCGAAGAGGTTGAACGTCAGGTGATCGCCACGACTGAATGGGTTCGGCACTTCCTGCTCGACCATGGCACCATTGGTGATCCGGCCAACCGTCGGGTTATTTCCGACCAGCTTGGAACCGTCAAGCCCTTCGGCACTGAAACCGCCAACGACCAGGCTACCCTGCGCGACGGCATAAATTTTCCCGTCTAGACCCCGCATGAAGGTTTGCAGCAGCGTGCCGCCCCGGAGACTTTTTGCCGAGCCGATTGACGACACCGTAATATCAATGCGCTGGCCCTGTTTGGTAAACGGCGGCAATGTCGCGTTCACGGCAACAGCCGCGACATTCTTGGTTTTGGGTTTGGTGCCGGGCGGTAACTGAATACCGAAGTTCTGCAACATGGCATTGAAACTTTGATCGGTAAATGGCGTTGTTTCGCCGGTACCCGGTAAACCGACAACCAGACCATAGCCCGTGAGCTGGTTACTCCGCACCCCGGCGACTTCTGAGACATCCTTAATCCGGGCTGCCTGTAGCGGCAAGGCCATTAACAGGGCGAGTCCTGCCCATAGCATTGTTCTGGTCACTGTCATCGTCTCGTCGTCGGGTGAGTTTTATCTGTTACAGGCTGACGTTAAAGAAACGCGCCAGCCAGCCTTGTTCCTGAACATCCTGTCGATCGCCGGTGCCGGAATACTGAATCCGCGCATTGGCAATCCGGGTCGATTCTATGGTGTTTTCCTGCGTAATATCGTCCGGGCGAATGGTACCGCTGACACGGATATATTCGTCTCCCGTGTTCAGGGTCAGCCATTTTTCACCGCGAACCAGCAGGTTGCCGTTTGCCAGTACATCGACAACTTCTACAGAGATATAACCCTGAATACTGTTGCTTTGATCGGCTGAGGTGCTGCCGGTAAAGGTATTCTCGTTACTGACTGCATAAGAAATATCACGATCGCCAATCTTCAGCGGCTGACCGCCTAACGTCAGCGGATCCATGCTCAGGTCTGTCGATTTATCGACATCCGTACTGGCGCTTTTGTTGGCTTTGTTTTTCTCTGCCAGCAAAACTGTCACGATGTCACCAATACCGCGGGGGCGGGTGTCATCGTACATATCTTGTGCCAGGGCCTGACTGAACAGAGAGCCGGTTGCTGTGGCGTAATGCGCGGGCTTGTCTTGCGGACGGACACCGGTCCAGGCCGGATCTCCCGCCTGCGGGTCATCCCGGCGACGGACCAGATCAATCAGATCGCCGCCCGAGGATTCCTGCTTGCCTTCGACCGCATCAACATTGGTTGTCGCCTGAGTTAACTCATCACGCTGTTCAGGAAGCTGAACACAGCCCGTTAAACCCAGAATGACCGCAGTGAGTAGCCAGTTCCGCATCATCGCTCTATTCCTTGATTAAAGTTGCTGATTCACGTAGCTCAGCATCTGGTCGACGGTTGAAATCACTTTGGAGTTCATCTCATAAACCCGCTGGGCTTCAATCATGTTCACCAGCTCTTCCGTGACGTTCACGTTGGACGTTTCCAGCATCGACTGACGCATCTGTCCAAAACCTTCCAGCCCCGGAACACCTTCCTGCGGGTCACCACTGGCGCCCGTTGGCAGAAACAGGTTCTGACCAATCGGCTCCAGACCACCTGGGTTGATGAAGTCCACTGTGGTCAACTGACCCAGAATCACGTTTTCCTGCTGATCACGGATACGGGCTGAAACTTCACCATCAGTGCCCACGGTAATCGCTACCGCGTCTTCAGGCACCACAATTTCGGGCTGCAGCAGGTATCCCCCGCCAGAAGTCACCACCTGACCTTCCTGATTCAGCGTGAACTGACCATTTCGGGTATAGCCAATGTTGCCGTCCGGCAGCAGGATCTGGAAAAAGCCATCGCCTTCAATCATCAGATCCATCGCGTTGTTCGTGGTCTGAGTATTGCCCTGCGTATGGACTTTCTGGGTTGCAACCACTTTTGAACCTGCACCCAGCATCAAACCGGATGGCAAGGTTGTATCCTGACTGGACTGACCGCCCGGCTGGTTAATATTCTGATAAAACAGATCTTCAAAAACCGCACGGCTCTTTTTAAAGCCAATGGTTGAGGCGTTTGCCAGGTTGTTAGAAATGGTCGAGATATTGGTTTGCTGAGCGTCAAGACCGGTCTTACTGACCCATAGAGCTGGATGCATGTGTTATTCCTTCCGAATTAGCCCAAACGCAGCAGAGACGAAGACGCCTGGTCCATTTCCTCTGCGGTTTTCATTAACTTAACTTGCATTTCAAAATGACGCTGAAGGTCAATCATACTGGTCATTGCACCCACGGCATTGACGTTACTGCCTTCCAGAGCGCCATTGAGCAACGTGACCTGTGCATCGGCATCAAAAATTTGTGCCGGCACTTTTGATTTAAATAATCCGTCAACGTCTTTAAAGAGTTCATTGTTGGCTGGCTTCACCATCTTGATCCGATCCACCACTTCCATCGCACCCGCAGGTGCACCTTGTGGTCGAACCGCAACCGTTCCGTCTTTACCAATTTCTATCTTACTGATTGGCAACGGAATAAAGATAGGACCACCGGTTTCACCCACCATCAGGCTGCCATTACTGTTTTGCAGCAGACCCGTCTGGTCGATTTTCAAATGTCCGGCACGGGTATAGGCTTCCTGACCGCTGGCATCCAATACCGCCAGCCAACCATCACCTTCCACGGCAACATCCAGATCCCGGCCCGTGGTCATCACTGCGCCCTGAGAGAAATCCTGCCCCGGCCGCTCTGTCATGGTAAACACTCGGCTCGGCATGCCTTCGCCATACGCCTGCATGCTGCGCGCCTGTTCTAAGTCAGCGCGAAAGCCGGTGGTACGAACGTTAGCCAGGTTATTGGCATGAACTTGCAAGCCATACATATCTTGCTTGGCGCCGCTCATGGCCAGATAAAGTGCACGATCCATTTTGAGTCTCCCAATCAGTACTGTTGGGATAGAAGCAATATACGTACCAATTTAATCAGAAGTGGAAAATGAAGCAGAAATCGCCTTGAGATCAGCCGATTATTGGGGCTTGGTTGCCATTTTACGATTTGCGAACGCTCAGGGTGCCAAAATTATGACTGGATAAACGGGGGGAAGATGGACAAAGATTGCCGCCTGAAATGTCAGGCGGCAATCGGGAAGATTCGAGTGATTAACGGATCTGCAGAATGGTCTGTTGCAGGCTGTTATCCACTTCCAATGCACGTGAGTTCGCCTGGAAGTTACGCTGCGCGGTGATCAGATCCACCAGCTCCTGCGTCATGTCGATGTTGGACTGCTCCAGCGTACCACTCTTGACCGAACCGAACGCACCAAAGGTTGCCTCACCCCAAACGGCTGCACCTGAATCCTGACTCACATCCCATTGTGTGCCGCCTTTTTTCAGAAGGCCCTGTTCATTCGGGACGCGGACCATACCCACTCGACCCAGCGTAATGTTCTCACCGTTACTGTAGGTGGCAACAATGGAGCCTTTTGCATCGACATCCACTTTCGCCAGATAGCCGGTTGTCGCGCCATTTTCGCTGAAGCGACGAACTTCAAACGGCGCCGCATACTGCGTTGGGGCGTCGAAGTTGAAGTTCAGTGTCTGAGCGCCGTCAGCACCATTCATATTGATCCCGGCCGCAGAGAACTGCTCAGAAATCATAGGGTTGCCGCCATTGACCTGCGCCACGGTTCCATCGAAGTTGAAATCCACGTAGGCACCGGCATGGCCGGTCACATTGGTTGCCGCACCGCCATCAATGTCAATCGGCTTTTCACCGTCTGCATCCGTGACGGTATAGTAGGTTGCCCAGCGGTTGGTCTGTGTGTTGTCTTTCACATAGTAGCTGGTCATCTTATAAGGCTGACCCAGCGAATCATACATGGTGACGGAAGTCGCTTTGTTATAAGTGTCCGGATCTTCAAAATTGAAGTCGTTCACTGATTTCGGTTCGCCGTTGGCTGGCAGGTTCACACCGATATCAACCTGACTGGTTGCTTTTGGCTGACCAAACTGATCCGGCACCTTCAATGCCTGGGGTTCATAGGAAACCACCTGATCCGTGTCTTGGTCGACGCCATAACCCAGCAGAAACTGATCTTCTGAGTTCACGATGTAGTTATCTTTGTTCAGATGGAACGCACCATTACGGGTCAGGCTGTTGTTATTCGGCTCCAGACGCTGATCTGCAACGGCAAAGAAACCCGTGCCTGAAATCCGCAGATCCATCGGGTTATTGGTGTAAATACTGGACCCTTCGTGGAACTGCTGCGCCACGACAGAAGTCTGCACACCGCCACCCGTGGTGGTTTTCGGATTCGAGAAAATTGAGTTGGAGTACACATCGCCAAACTCAGCACGAGATTCTTTAAAGCCATAAGTGTTGGCGTTGGCAATATTGTTACTTGTGGTGTTCAGATCTTTCTGAGCAGCGCCCAGACCACTGAGTGCGACGTTGAAGCCCATAACTGACTCTCCTGAATTCTGTCTACAGCGCGTATTTATGGTTCACCTGCCGTACCCTCTCGCCGGCAGGCGCTGTGTTTCATACCAATCAAAGTAAGCAAATGATCAGAAATAGCGCAGGAAAAATGGTTGAGAACAAGGCAGATTTTTTAGATCAGTCGTCGTTCTACAATCAAAAAATCTAACGCCGTTATCGAGCATTTGAACAAGCTAGGATGACCAGTTATTTACTGCGATTGGTATCATTATGCCTTGCCGACTTCCAGTACTTCAGCCAGCTTGATGGGTGATTCAAATCCAGCCAGATTCAGCATAACATTGCCATCACCGTTGCCCAGCAGCACACTGTTCACGTTGGCGTAAGTCGATACATCAAATTCGGTGCTCTTCCCATCGGCAAAACCACTGACTTTCAGTTGATATTTGCCGGCAGGCAACGCATTGCCGGTGTCGTCGTTCCCGTCCCATGCCACGCGGTGATCACCGGCAGGTTTCGAGCCCAGATCGAAGGTACGCACCAGCTGTCCCGCCGCATTTTCGACGCGGACCACCAGGTTATTCAGTGATTGCGGCAACTTCACCATGCCAGACACACCGCCTTCAGCTGTTTTCGAAGCCGTTGGATTCGGCACCAGCACATCACGGCCAACCAGCGAGGAGGCCTGCAATGCCTGATTTGATGTCATCGCTGCGTTCAGACCACCAAACTGATCGTTCATTTTGCTGATCCCATCGACCGTCGCAAATGAAGCCATCTGCGCGATCATCTGATCATTCCCAACCGGTTTGAACGGATCCTGCTGGGATAATTGTTTGGTCAGCAGCGACAGAAAATCTTCCTGCTTAAGTTCCTGTTGTCCCGTTACTTTTTGCTCAGACTGCAGTTTTTTCTCCTGCATACTCTTGAGCTGGTCAACATAGGACAAAGGGTTTTGACCTGTGCCTTGAATACCGGTCATGTCAGTCACTCCCTACCCTTACTGGCCCATTTGCAGTGTTCGCATCAGCATCTGCTTACTGGCATCTGCGACCTGAACATTGCTCTGGTAAGAACGTGAGGCAGAGATCATGTTTGCCATCTCTTCCATCACATTTACATTTGGTTTGTAGATATAACCTTCAGCATTGGCTAAAGGATGCGCTGGATTGTATTCCGCCGTCAGGGGTTTCTGACTTTCGACAATCGCTTTCACGCGAACCGGCACACTTTCATCCCGCTGATAACTTGCGCTTTGCAGTGCCGCTTCAAACACCGGATGACGTGCCTTATAAGTTTCCGCCGCAGAACTGCTGACGGTATTGGCGTTTGCCATGTTACTGGCCGTCGTGTTCAGACGTACAGACTCCGCACTCATTGCCGAACCGGTGACATTAAAAACGTTAAACAAGCTCATGGATTATTCCCCTTTTAATGCCTTGCTCAGGTTCTTGAATTTAGAGCCCAGAAAATCAAGCGATGCCTGATATTCCAGCGCGTTTTGCATAAACAGGTTTTGTTCCAGTTGGGCATCGACCGTGTTGCCATCGCCAGTATCTGGCTGAGTCGGCACACGGTACTTTTGTTCACCCATCACTTTCGCAGAGGCAGCAATGTGCCGCTCATTGGTTCGGCTGAGGCCAAAGTTTGCCTCCGAGGTTGCCGCTTTCAATGCGCGCTGAAAGTCCAGATCTTTTGCT
The DNA here is from genome assembly GCF_030547945.1 of Photobacterium sp. 1_MG-2023. Lineage (NCBI taxonomy): Bacteria > Pseudomonadati > Pseudomonadota > Gammaproteobacteria > Vibrionales > Vibrionaceae > Photobacterium > Photobacterium sp. 1_MG-2023. Next base: position 308,666 of record NZ_JAUORR010000002.1, read on the forward strand.
TTATAGCCAGGCGTGTTCGCGTTTGCGATGTTGCTGGCAAGGGTTTCCGCCCGTTTACCGCGCACGCCCACCGTGTGCTGGTGAACGCCTAGTGCTTTATCAAAAGAGATGGCCATACACTGCCTCCTGAAATACTTGCAGATATATTTGCAAAGGTCGTGCCAATAAGTCCGTGATGAAGGGCAAAAGAGAAACTGGGAAGGCGAACAACATCAATGCGCATCATTACAGCAACAGCAACCGCAACCGCAACCGCAACCGGCAAAGCTCAGCGCTGAAAACAAAAAGGGCCCGAACGGGCCCTGAATGATTTTATTTCAATTTGTAGATAATCCCTGGATTACAGCGGATCATCTCGAATCTGTCGGTCAGCCCGGTCAGTGACTCGGAAGCACCCAGCAACAGGTAGCCGCCGGGATTCAGGCTGGCTGCCATCTGATTCAGGACCTTCGCCTTCATCTCTGGCGCAAAATAAATCAACACGTTCCGGCAGAAAATGACATCGAACTTGCCCAGCAGCGCATAGCTGTCTTTCAGGTTCTGCGGACGGAAATTCACCATCTGCTTGACTTTACTGGAGATTCGCATCCGGCCATTGCCGATGGGCTCAAAAAACGCCTGACGACGCTCCGGCGACAGTCCGCGGCTCAGCGCGAGATTGTCATAAACCCCCGTCCGGCACATATCCAGCATGGTTTGCGAAATATCTGTCGCGGTAACCTGTGTCCCCAGTGGCAGCATCCCCGGACGGCGTTGCTGCGTTTCCAGCACTGTCATGGCAATAGAATAAGGTTCCTGACCCGACGAACTTGCGGATGACCAAATCCGGATCGGACGCTTGTTACCGGCCAGCTCAGGTAAAATTTTGTCTGCCAGGACAGTGAACGGGTAACTATCGCGAAACCACAAGGTCTCGTTGGTCGTCATGGCATCGACGGCCGCGACACGCAGTTCACGGTTACGGCCCGTAATCACGTTCTGCAATAATTCAGAGAGTGACGCCAGGCCAAAACGATTGACCAGCGGACTCAGGCGGCTCCGCACCAGATACTGCTTGCTGTCGCCAAGAACAATACCGCATTGTCCTTCCAAAAAACGGCAAAAATCTCGATATTCCTGGTCTTTAATTGTTATGGCTGTCATCTACTACTCTAACGTCAGTTTATTCAGGCATGGCTGCTTTAACGGCAGCACCCAGTTCATCGGGATTAAACTTGGGAATAAACGCATTGGCGCCCACTCTGTCGACCATGGCCTGATTAAATACCCCGCTCAATGAGGTGTGCAGGATAACATGTAAATCTTTTAGTTTGTCATCATTTCTGATGGCCGCTGTCAGGGTGTAACCATCCATTTCTGGCATTTCGATATCTGAAATCACCAAATCCAGTTGCTTATAGATACTCTCTTCTTCGGCCATCTGACGCAGCTTGAGGAGCGCCTCTTTTCCATCTTTCACCAGCAGACATTCACACCCAATGGATTCGATTGCACGCTGGACCTGTTTCCGGGCGACACTGGAATCATCAGCAACCAGAACACGGCGGGTCACCGGGTTCTCATTCAGCATTTCTTCACGCAGGGTTTCTGACACTTCAGTGGTTCTGGGGGAAATTTCATCCAGAATCTTCTCCACATCCAGAATTTCAACCAGTTCGCCGTCGATCTCTGTCACCGCAGTCAGATAATTCGAACTGCCCGCACCTTTCGGTGGTGGCAGAATCTCTTCCCAATTCATATTAATGATTCGCTCAACTGCGGACACCAAAAAACCCTGCACAGAGCGATTAAACTCGGAGATGATCACAAAACAATTCTCTGTGTTTTCAATCGGGCGGCCACCGGTTGCCAGACTCATGTCAATGACAGAAATGGTCTGACCACGAATATGTGCAATTCCTTTCACCAAAGGATGGAGATTTGGCATGGCGGTCAACTTCGGGCACTGCAACACTTCTTTCACTTTGAAGACGTTGATACCGTAGCGCTGACGGCGGTTCAGCTTGAAGGTCAGCAGCTCCAGGCGGTTTTGCCCCACAAGCTGAGTGCGCTGATTCACAGAATCCAAAATCCCCGACATATACGTGACTCCAAAGTTGTCGAATAGAATTGTTGTTAAAATAGACAATTTAGCAGGATAAACGAGAAATCCGACTCAAAATCCCCTATCATGGTGCAATTGTAGCCCCTGAGTACGACCTAAAAAGAGCAAAAACCGTGACCGAAAGAACACATTTTACACTCCGTTTGATCTTTATCGGCATACTCTGCGGTTTCTTAAGCGGGAATGCAATTGCTGCAAGCGATAACTTACTCAGTAATGTGCGACAGGCAGCAACAGATCACATCCGGGAGTTGGTGGCCCAACCAGACCGGGGGAGTCTGGAGGTAAACGCCACTGCATTAGATAACCGCTTACGAATCACCGAATGCCAAGAACCCCTGCAAACCTCAGTGCCCGGCAATCAGTCGCTGACCGGCAATGTCACTGTCCTGGTCAGTTGCCCGACATCAGGCTGGCAGGTCTATGTGCCGGTTCAGGTCTCGTTATTGCTGCCACGCGTTGTCGCAGCCAAACCTTTGGCCCGGGGGACGGTCCTCACCGCCGACGACTTGCAGGTCAGCCAGGTGGAAAGCCGTTTTCAGCGCAGTATCGTCTTCGAGTCCCCAGAACAGGTCATTGGTTCAACGGTGAAGCGAAACATCAATATGGGCGAAGCGGTAGAAGGCAACGATATTTGCCTGGTTTGCCGGAATGACTCAGTCATCATTAAAGCCGGACAAAGCGGCCTGAACATCGTCACCAAAGGCACGGCTCTGTCTGACGGTTCGCTGGGAGAAGAGATCCGGGTTCAGAATACGAAGTCCCGGCGTATCATTCAGGCCCGCATTACCGCCGTGGGTGAAGTCACGGTCAGCTACTAAAAAAATGCTAAAGTTATACAGAGCCTTGCCGATAGCAGGGCATCAACGATGAAATCTGTTTAAGGCAACATGATTATGGCAAGTATTGATTCCCTGCGTGGCGGTCAGATTTTGACCAACCTGCGCAACAGCAACAGTACGAACACCACCCAAGGCAGAACGGAAGCCCGGGAAGAATCAGGACACACCCCGAAAGATGCGGTGTCTCTGAGCTCGCAGGCGCGTGCCGTGGGTCAAATCCACCAGCAACTCGCGACAGAGCCCAGCTTTGATCGCACCAAAGTTGAAGCCATCAAAAATGCCATCAACAATGGTTCGTATCAGATTGATGCTGATCGCCTGGCAAACAATATCCTTCGATTTGAGGACGAGCTCCGCGGGCTCTGATATCATCAGACGCTCGCTGCAACGTCTCCGGAGTCAGAGTTATGTCGCCAACCATTGAACAATTACTTGCCCAGCAACACGCCACACTTGAGGTGCTGCTTCGCTTATTGACACACGAGCGGGATGCCATTGTGAAGCGTCAGCCTGGCGACATTACCCGGCTAGCCAACGATAAAAAAGATCTGGTTGATAAAATTCAGCTTCAGGATCAGCAAATTGCCCGGCACACCCAAAGTAGCCGGCTGAAAGAAAGTCCGGAACTGGCAGAGCAGGTTCAGACCATTCAGGTACTGGTCAGTGAATGCCAGCATCAGAATGAGCTCAATGGTGCCGCCCTCCAGCGAGCCCAGCTTAGTTTTCATAAACTGAATAATTTGTTCCAGCAAAGCATGGGGCACCATCAGACCTACAACAAAGAAGGCGTTGCCCAGAACCTGCGCTCTTTGGGAACGAATCTGAAAGCCTGAAATTTTTTCGGGCTTAATCCATCACTGTCAATAAATTGGCTCCTTCATTCTGCTTTTTGAACCTTTATTTTATCCTTAAAAAACAAAGCACTAAACCGCCCCCACCCTTCATTCATAACTTCCCATCGTGACTTTGATTCATGCCATGAATCTCACAACATACCATCCGTCAGGATTACGTCAGCTAATGTAAAAATGGAAAAATTTCATTGGATATTGATGTGAATCACATTTACCATGGCAGCATTTCTCCCCACCTTTCACTAAGAGTTTGATTTTTCATGCTGTTAACCGTTTTATACATTGTCGGAATCACTGCAGAAGCGATGACAGGCGCCCTTGCAGCTGGCAAACGCCACATGGACTGGTTTGGTGTGATGCTGGTCGCCAGCGCAACTGCTATTGGCGGCGGTACAGTGAGGGATATTTTACTGGGGCACTACCCGCTAAACTGGATAGCTAATCCGCAGTATTTGCTGATTACCTGCATTGCCGGCCTGCTGACAACCTGGATTGCTCCACTGGTTGTCCGTTTCCATAAAGTGTTCGTGTTGCTGGATGCGCTGGGATTAATTGTCTTCAGCATTCTGGGCTGCCGGGTTGCCATGAATATGGATCAGCCCGTGATTATCTGTCTGATGGCTGCGGTTGTCACCGGCGTCTTTGGCGGGTTATTGCGAGATTTGATTTGTCGCCAAACCCCGCTTGTCCTACACAAAGAGCTGTATGCTTCCGTGGCATTGATTGCAGCCGGACTTTACATGGCACAACTTTACTTTGCCGTGCCGGAAAACATGGCCATCGGGATTACTCTGGTGACCGGATTCCTGCTTCGCATCGCTGCAATCCGCTTTCAGTGGCAATTACCTGTGTTCCGCATTGAAGATTCTGCTGAGCAGTCAAAGGGAAACATCAGCCACTGATTGAATCCTTCAAAAAAAGCGGCAAGGTCATGCCTGACCTTGCCGCTTTTTTTATCCTATTCATTTCAACGCGGTTAAAACAGAATTTCCTGATTCGCCGGGACATGGTAAACCTCGCCCTGCTGTTTCATCCGTTCCATCTTATTAAGATCCAGCTGCATTTCTGTCACATAGCTGTCTCCGACCGGATAGCTTCGAATCACCTCAGCGCCTCGGATCACGCCGTCCACTGCGCCGTCTGTTTCTTCTGAACCCAACTGTTGATCGGTCAAACCAGCTCGGGCGCTGATCCGCATTCCGTAGACCTGCTCCGTCAGTTCCCGGTAAGCATCCAGTTTCGAAGCCCGCATCGCACGAATTCTTTTTTCTTCAATCGTCTGACCACGCTGTTCTGTAATTGAAGCATACCCGACTGCCGTGATCAGATTGATATCGCGAAATTCTGTTAACGGCTGGCAACCAGACAGGGTAATCAGCAAAACAGCCATCCACCAAAACCGCATAGTGACTCCTAAGGTTTTAATATGATCGAATTGTTCTCAAATTTTGTCGCTTCAGAACGGATCAACACCCCATTCTCAAGCCGCATTTTATTCAGGGTATCCAGATCACGACCGATCCGATCTTCCGGCAAAAATCCCTGCGCACTGGCAATCACGACGCGAGAACGCATCCCAATTACGCGTGCATTAATCAAAACACCACCGCCCTGACGCAGCATTGTTCCCGTCAGAACATAATCAACCGGCTGTTCAGAAGCCAGCTCTTTCCAGTTCCGGCTGAGCGAAAAATCACCTTCCGGTGTCACACGAATTGCACCCGTCGCTTTATAGTCCACGACAGTAAAGCCAAGCTGCTGCATGTGGTACATAAAGCCTTCTGACACAGCATTCCCCAGCCAGTTTGTTTCGTTCATTTGCTGAATATCAACAAAAGACGTGACAGCTAAAGGGGTTTTTGCAGTCAGATACTGGTTGGATTCCACCAGTTGCTTCGTCATCCCTTCGATAAAAAAGTCGATGGTATGGCGAGGGGTTTCCGTCAGCAAAAAGTTGCTGCCTGCATAGCTCTCTTTACCGTTATAAACGGGTGCATACGTACATGATGCTGTCAGCAGCGACAACAGCAAGATGGTCCATTTTTTCATTCTACCCTGCTCCGGAAGAAACGAGACAATGGCCTTTTATCGCCTCTTATCTCGAAAACTTTATCACTTTTCATTGCCACGCTCCCAAATTGACGTTTTAGGAACGCTCTTTGCATACATCATCCAGCGACTTGGGATGTTGGCAATGGAAAAAGCTGTTAGGCTGATTGACTTGAACACAAATGCTGACTCAACCTGAACGACACACAAAGTAAAGCAACATTCGTACCGAAATTATCCAGAGACTGGAAAAACTATGAAAAAGACGCTCAGGAATGCCCTTCTGGGTCTGGGAATATTGACTGCAATTCCTTCGCAAGCTGCCTGGTTTGAAGTCACTGGCCAGGCCATCATGCTGGAAAGCAAGTCTTCTGCCCGGACCAATGCAATTGAAGACGCCGTCTACCGCGCCATGCATTACGCAGGCGCTGACTTTTCCAGCTTTTCCAGTATGAAGCCCTACTTCCAGGAAGACCGGAAAGACTATCAGTTCAACGGCAGTGAAGTCCGCCATGTTCAGATCAGTAAAAGCTATACCAAAGACGGCAATTACTACGTCACTGCCAGAGTCGATATCTACCCGACGGCAAAAAGTTGCCACAACGTCCAGTATAAAAAAGGCATGCTGATCAGCGATTTTTCCATTGCCGTACCGCAGCAGGCTGCACTGGGAGGCATTTATCAGGTGGGGAAAGATTTCACCCAACTGCTCAAACGGCAGATCGGGAAGCAATCACAAAGCTTCGTGATCACCGGGACCAGTGCCGTACCGGTTCAGCCGGAGAATCCCAGCGCGATGATGATGCTGGCGGAAGACTTCGATGCTCAGTACATCCTGAGCGGACAAATCACGGATCTCACCTCAACACTAGATCAGAACCGTTTTTCCAGCGATACCATCAACCGTCAGTTTTCTGTCGAACTCCAGGTGCTGGACGGCAAAACCGGCGAGATGATGTTACAACGGAAATACAGAGAAGTGGCAGAGTGGCCCTTCTCCCGGATCAGTCAGGTCGATACCCAAAGTGCGCGCTTCTGGGTTTCGGCTTATGGGGCTGCCCTGCAACGAGTCAGCCGGAATATGATGCTGGATCTGGAATCGTCACTGGCGTGCCGTGCCAGTTTGCCGGAAGTCATAAACGCACATGGCAATCTGGTACAAATGAATGTTGGCAGAACCCATGGTGTTCGTCAGGGCGATGAACTCAAGCTCTGGCATACAGCCGGATTTATTGATCAGTATGGTATCTCTCGCAACCGTATGGTCGAGACCGAAATCAGCTTAGTTGTTGACCGTGTCTATGAAACCTCAGCAGAACTGAGTGTTCAGCAAAGTGAACTTGCGGCAAGCATTCAGCCTGGCGATTTACTGACCAAGCAACCGCCACGCAGGTACTAATCGCTTAAAAAATATCGTCTTTTGGGTATAATGGCCTTTCTGATTTTCCAGAAAGGCTCCCTTAGCTCAGTAGGATAGAGCGTCCCCCTCCTAAGGGGAAGGCCGCAGGTTCGACTCCTGCAGGGAGCGCCATTTCCAGCAATTTCCCTCTCGCTTTCTCGCCGTCTCACTATTTAGACAACTCGCTGCTTTTTCGGCAAATTCCTGAAAGTTAATCCTGAAGATCCTGTCTGTGTCTTTGAAAAGATTCTGCGTCTTTTTAATAATTGAAAATTATGATCTTGTTCTAGTCTAATAGTGATAAAGACGGAGTGATTCCAAAAACTCAGAGTAATCCGCCATAAGGTTGCTTTGAGGAATCACCTTATGTCGTCACCACAGGAGAGAGCTATGAAAAAGTTCGCAATGTTCGCGACTGCCGCGCTGATGGCACTGAGCTTTAATGCAATGGCCTACACCTTGTCCGGCACACCAACTCAAATCCCGAGCGATGCCATGCAATACTGTGCAGGTGCACAAAACTTCTGGGTTTGCGTGGACAACTTTGAACGCCAGAACCGATAACACTATCCAAGGTATAAAAATAGCGGAGGCTGAGGCCTCCGCTTTTCATGAAAGCATGACGTATTTCTGGTGATTAAGCGCTTGCTTCACGCGCAGCGATGTAATCCAGCGCCATCTGAATACGGGCAATCACACGAGCTTTACCAACCAGCATCATGACAGCATCCACTGAAGGAGACTGACCCTGACCGGTCACAGCCACACGCAGTGGCATGCCGACTTTCCCCATCCCCAGCGCCAGCTCTTCGCAGGTTTGCTGAATCAGCTGATGCAGAGCTTCCGTGTTCCAGTCTTCCAGTGCTTCTGCTTTCTGCTTGGCCAGCGCCAGCGCTTCTTTGGCAACCGGACGCAGATGCTTTTTCGCAGCGTTTTCATCAAAGGCCGTGAAATCTTCAAAGAAATAACGTGACTGAGCAGCCAGCTCCACCAGTGTATCGCTGCGCTCTGCCAGCAGCTTGATCACTTCTGTCACTTCCGGGCCACCCGCCGTATCGATTCCCTGGTGATCCAGATGCCACTGCAGATGTTTTGCAACATAAGCTGGCTCTGACGTTTTGATGTAGTGATTATTCAGCCAACGCAGTTTGTCGGTGTTAAATGCAGATGCCGACTTACTGATATCATCCAGGCTGAACAGCTTGATCATCTCTTCCTGCGTGAAAATTTCCTGATCGCCATGGGACCAGCCGAGACGAACCAGATAGTTCAACAGCGCTTCCGGCAGATAACCTTCGTCACGATATTGCATCACACTGACAGCACCATGGCGCTTCGACAGCTTGGCACCGTCATCACCTAAAATCATGGCACAGTGTGCAAACTCTGGCACAGGCGCACCCAGCGCTTGATAGATGTTGATCTGGCGTGGAGTATTGTTGATATGGTCTTCACCACGAACAACATGGGTAATTTCCATATCCCAGTCATCCACCACTACACAGAAGTTGTAAGTCGGGCTGCCATCTGTACGACGAATGATCAGATCATCCAGCTCGCTGTTACTGATTTCAATCCGGCCACGAATGTGATCGTCAAAAACCACACTGCCTTCTTTCGGGTTACGGAAACGGATCACGAATGGTGAATCTGCTGTTGCAGCCGCGTTCGCTTCAATGATTCGCGGATGATTCGCATCGTAGCGCGGCTTCACGCCTGCTGCCATTTGTGCTTCACGGATTTCATCCAGCAACTCTTTCGGACAGTAGCACTTGTACGCTTTATCTTCTGCCAGCAGCTGATCAATCAATTGGTTATAACGGTCAAAACGTTTGGTCTGGTAGTACGGGCCTTCATCCCAGTTCAACCCTAACCACGTCATTCCTTCCATAATGGCGTCGATAGCTTCCTGAGTGGAACGCTCAATATCCGTATCTTCGATACGCAATACAAATTCACCACCCGTGTGTTTGGCATACAACCAGGAATAAAGCGCAGTACGAGCACCACCAACATGCAGGAAGCCTGTTGGACTAGGAGCAAAACGAGTTTTAACCGTCATGAAAAGACCTTCAATCTAATGATTCAAACAATGAGCGAAACAGGAAGAATTTACGCTGTCTGCAGTACCGGCATTCTACCACCGCCGGGGCAATCCTCAAATGCTCAACCATTGATTCCTGAGGGCAATGTAAGTGACGTGAAAACAGAGCCCCTGAAAGTGACCCCCTTCAAACTCTCCAAGATTGTCAGTTTTACCGCTTTACCCTTCACGTGCACTCAGTAAACTGTATTTTGACACACGAACCAGCGGATCCCCGCTTGCGCTAAAGGATTGCCATCATGAAGTTGAAAAAAATATTCCTGTCATCTGCGCTGTTGGCTCTGACGGCCCCGACCATGGCTCAAGTCAAACTGGCACTGCCAAAAGGTGTCCACCTTCTGGTTGTGAATGAACAAGATGCAGGGTATTCCGCGCTGGGGTTTAATCACCGGCCCGTGCTTGAGTTGCCGGATGGACAGAATCAGGTTGTCTTCAGAATTGGTAAGATTGTGATGGAAAGTGGCAGCCTGAAAACTAAATATGATTCTGTGCCGATTGTCGCGTTATTTGATGCCAAAGAGACAACGCTCTCGCTGGAGGTTCCGAACATCGAAACGCTCGCGCAAGGCCAAGCTTATGACAAAGATCCGCGTTTTCAACTACTGAACAATGGTCAGCCAATTGATGTTAAATCCGACCAACTTGCTGTCGGCTTTACTTTGTCGCCAGATTATCTGCAACTGACTCGAGACTATAACCGTTCCGATCGTGTGGCGTCGCTGAAAACGAATCCTCGTTCTGCAACGCCTGTTCAGCAATCCGTCCCAACAGATAGCAAAGCGGATGAAATGCTCAAATACTGGTTTGAGCAGGCAAGCCCGGAAAGTCGGAAAGCGTTTTTAAGCTGGGCGATTCAAAACATGGATTAATTCCACTTTCAAGAGAATATCGGAATGAACAAAACAAAAAGCACCCTCTCGGTGCTTTTTGCTTTCATCACGACTGACATCACATCCACTCAAAACAAAAGGACCGGCCCACAAGGGACCGGCCAAATTGAATAAGGCAGTAGCAGTTCAGCGATTAGAAGTAGTACTCGACTCCCCATCCCCAACCAAACTCAGCATCTGCGTCGTCTTTCGAAATCAGATAAGGGCGCACATAAGTAATGGCGGAATCATCCAGGAAGTACGCAATATTGGTTGAAACGATGTAATCTTCACTACCTGCGAAGGATTCACCCTTCACGTCAGCTTCCAGGTTCGCCGCATAGTTGGCTTTAAACTGCCAGTTCTCAACGCCGTTATAAACCAGACCGACTGAATAGCTCCCCTGCTCAATGTCCATGTCCGTGAAGGCAAACTCTTGACCATCAACACTGAACTTGCCATCATCATAGTCCGCAGCTTCGTGCTTATACGCACCGTAAACGCCAAAGTCACCCAGATTCAGCTCAAAGCCCAGCAGGTATGCGTCAGTATCTGACTTGGTGCTGCCTTCAACTTTTTTAAATTTCGGCGTGTTGCCGGGCTGTTGTGACAGATACGCGCGGTAGAAGGTCGAGCTTGCACTGACGTCGCGGTCAGAGCCTGCCTCATATGCCGCATGCAGCGTGAACAGACCCGTTGAGTAATGTGCGCCGACGCCATAGAAGTTTGAATCTTTGTCAGACTCAGTCCCACGACCTGCTGCCACATTAAAGGTGAAGCCGCTGTAGTTGCCTGAATCAAAGCGAACCATGTTTGATTGACGGTCGTAACGTGCACCACCAACAACATCACCGCCCCAGTCGAAAATTGCACCCGCGCGCTGACCTGAATATGGCCAGTCGATCACTTCATACAATGGTGTCAGCATACGGCCCAAGCGAACCCGGCTACCGTCGTCGAAACTTGCACCGATATAGGTATCACGAACACCTAAACCTGAGTTACCGCCCGCGTCACCAACATCACCACCTTCCAGCTGCCAGATCAGGTTCGGACCACGTGCCAGATCTTTAGAACCACGCAGACCAAAACGGGATTCGTTAACCACATTCAGGACCGAATCACCCTCTTTACCTTCACTGTTCTTAAATTTATCTTCACCGAATTGCCACACAGAAACAGCAACCTGGCCGTACAGATCCACTGTATCTGTCGCAGGTGCGGCTTGCGCCGTTGTTGCAACTGCAGCAGATGCAATGGCTAAACCTAAAAGCGAACGCTTGAACACATTTTCCATGGAAAAACTCCTCAAAAAACTAGCTGTAGACCTGACGCCAAAAAGGTTGGCCGCCGTTGACGACAGGTCACTCTCCCCAATATGTCAGTCAAACCTGATGTGAGTTTGCTATTCCATATTTTGTTTGGTTGGGAACTTTAATCAGTTCAAGGGTAAGACTACTTTCGCGGCGCAAAACATCAATCAGAAGTTAATTTGTCGTTAAAAAAATATGATTCAGCGCAAATTTATCTGGTATCAGTGATCCTAGTCATGATTCCATTAAATGGCTTTTATTAATTGAATTAAAAGCTTATATTTCAGTTGGATATAAAAACAACATTCTTACTACTGCGATCTTGATTGTACTTTTTTGCATGTTGCAACATTTGTTTCATCTGAATGTAAGCGATCGATTCTTATATAAAATATGGAATACATAGGCAGGTTCTTATATTCATAAAAGCTATGAAGCCTCAACAACTGATAAGAAACATTCCGAAACAAAAAAAGTACGTTAATCACGTGATATCAAAAAGCCCGCCTTATTTCGGCGGGCTCTTCATCATGATGAGTGGGTTGAAAAAAGTGTCACTCGTTCATCTGGGCAATCAGTTGGTTTTCATCCCAGATTTCGATGCCAAGTTCTTGCGCTTTCGCTAATTTAGACCCGGCTGCTTCACCAGCCACCAGCAAATCCGTCTTCTTGGACACACTGCCTGTGACTTTCGCACCCAGCGCCTGCAGTGCTGCTTTCGCATCGGTCCGGCTCAGTTGGGACAGGGTTCCCGTAAGTACAACCACTTTACCGGCAAGCGGGAGTTCGACATCCGCTGATACCTTTTCAATCGCAGGCCAGTGAATATCCTGCTCAAGTAACGCTCGGATCACATCCCGGTTATGCGCTTCGCTAAAGAAATTATGCACATGAGCGGCAACAATACCGCCAACATCCGGCACTTCAATCAACTGTGCTTCTGTTGCAGCCATCACAGCCTCAAGCGTCAGGAAATGATTCGCCAGATTCGCCGCAGTCGCTTCCCCGACCTCCCGGATACCCAATGAATACAAAAAGCGTGGCAACGTTGTCGTTTTCGCCGCCTGGAAGGCATCCACCAGTTTCTGAGCTGACTTCGGTCCCATGCGTTCCAGACCCGTCAGAATGCCGGGGGAAAGCTTAAACAGATCGGCCGGCGTCGCGACCATTTCTTTATCCACCAACTGCTCAATCACTTTGGTGCCGCAACCATCGACGTCCAGTGCTTTACGCGAGACAAAGTGCTTCAATGCTTCTTTTCGCTGCGCCTGACAGATCAGGCCACCAGAACAACGGGCAACGGCTTCGCCTTCTACCCGCTCAATCGCCGACTGACACACCGGGCATGCCGACGGGAATTCGATGGGGGTCGCATCTTCAGGACGACGGGAAGTCACCACAGAAACAACCTGCGGGATGACATCACCAGCCCTTCGAATAACGACGGTATCTCCGATCATCACCCCCAACCGGGCAATCTCATCGGCATTGTGCAGCGTTGCGTTACTGACCGTGACGCCACCGACCATCACCGGAGCCAGTTTGGCTACGGGTGTAATCGCACCGGTTCGCCCCACCTGAAATTCCACATGATTCAGGACAGTCAGCTCTTCCTGTGCCGGGAATTTATAGGCAATGGCCCATCTGGGCGCACGGGCCACGAATCCAAGCTGCTGTTGCTGGGCAATGTCATCCGCCTTGATTACAACCCCATCAATTTCGTAACTCAGTTGCTGGCGCTTCTCGCCAATGGCCTGATGGAAACCAATCACCTCCGCCAGATTCTCCAGTCGCCGGGTTTCCGGGCACATAGGCAGTCCCCAGTGTTTTAGCTGGCACAGCCGCTCATACTGGCTGCCTGCCAGTTCAGCACCTTCAACCACACCCACAGAATACGCATAGAAACTCAGCGGGCGGGTGGCTGTAATGCGCGGATCCAGCTGTCGCAGACTGCCTGCTGCCGCATTACGAGGATTGGCAAAAATTTTCTCCCCTTTCTTTGCAGCACGTTCATTGAGTTCTTCAAATCCGCTTTTTGGCATAAAAACTTCGCCACGCACTTCAAGCCGGGATGGCCAGTCGTCACCCCGGAGTTTCAGTGGAATCGCACGAATGGTCCGGACATTAGCCGTAATGTTCTCGCCTGTGGTGCCGTCCCCGCGGGTTGCAGCCTGAACCAATACCCCATTTTCGTACATCAGGCTGACGGCCAGCCCGTCCAGCTTCGGTTCACAGCAATAAGCGACTTTGGCCGATGCGGCTAAGCGCTCAGTCAGACGACGGTGGAAATTCGTCAGGTCTTCATCCGAAAATGCATTATCAAGTGACAGCATCGGTATTTCATGGCTGACCTGAGTAAACGCGGCAAGTGGTTGCCCCCCAACGCGCTGACTCGGTGAGTCAGAGGTCACCAGTTCCGGGTGTTCGGCTTCCAACTTCAGTAAAGCCTGCATTAAGCGGTCATATTCAGCATCCGGGACTTCAGGATTATCTTCCACATAATAAAGATAACCGTGATGTACGAGCTGCTCACGTAAGGCGGTCAACTGTTCTTGGATGTCTGTCATTTTTCTTTCCTAACTCAATTCTTAATCCAGTATTGTCCATGCCGTGAAAAGACCTGAACAATTCACCCGGTCTGTGCTGTGTCTGAATCTGCCGGATGCCGATGATCTGGGGTTCAATAACTAGGGCCCCAAAAGGGGCCCTAATGATACAATCGATGACTGAATGATCAGGGCTTAAAGATAAAGCTTGGCTTTCTCGCGATAGGCTTTCAGTCGCTGCGGCGTGATCAGATTTCGCTCATGATCCAGAATATCCGCACCGAGCTCATCTGCCACACGCTGAACGGTTTGCAGCATCAGATTAAAATTATCATCCGCAGGGCCATGACAAGGTAGCATCAGATAAAAAGCAATGCCCGGCGTTTCAAATTCATCGAGTTGATCTTGCGGAAAATATCCCGGGCTGACCATATTCGCTACGGTGAACAGAACTGGCTCGGTGCCGGTTAAATCTGCATGACGGTGATACACCGAATTGTCACCGTAAATCAGGTGGTGCCGCTCCAGACACTGAAACAGCTTCACACCGGAGAGCAGTTCACCACGACGGGCATGCACATTCAGCACCAGGAAATCAGGCTCCGGAGCAACAGGTGCCTCTTCAACCGGTGTTTCTGGCTGGTTGTGCAGTTCAGCCTGCTGCGCCTGAACCGGAGCATCAGTCACTTCAGCCGACTCGGAAGTTGCAGCATCACTCGATAGCGGCGATTCAGCCATGAACGCTGTTGTTACGGTCGGTTGTGTTGTCGGCTGTTCTGGTTCATCGACCGGGGCAGATTCAGCGGTCATTTCAGCGTGCGTTTCGGACATTCTTTCCAAAGCAGAATCCTGAACAGGTTCCTGAACAGGTTCCTGAACAGGTTCCTGAACAGGAGCTTCATCTGTCATCGACGGAAGGTGCGGCACACTTTGGGGCGGGGCAATGACATCTGAGGTTTGTTCAGGCTCAGTCTGAGTCTCTTGCCGCTGAGCTGTTGCAGGCGTCACAGGCGTATCCAGCAGCGGATCCACATCCAGCGCATCACCGAAATGCAGTTCGGGCTCTTTTCGTTCTGTCCGCTTTGCTGGTGCCTGCTCTGGCGGGGAACCTCCAGCAATCACCCGAACAGAACCTATACCATCCTGATCAAAGCCTTCCGTATCTTTCAGTTTGCCCTCATCCAGTCGGCCGATTGGCTTTTCACCAAACTTCGCGGGCTTGTCCTTCCGGCTCGACCATAATCCGTGCAAAAGAAGTGCGGAGATAGCCAACACTCCGACAATAATTAGAACCAGACGCAATTCCTGCATTATGAGTACTCTGAATATCTTGTTTACCTGAACCAAAACGGCCAGAACCAGTGAGTCTTTACCAACCTGCCACACAGGCGATGATAGAAGACCGAACTGAGCGAGCCACACCTGAGAAAAATTTGTTGTCATCAAAGCCGCAAGGCTTTGAACCTATCTCATGAAGGTATTGACCTTAATGTATCAAAACTCAAATCCGAAAGAGAAGTTCAATGTTGTGATTGATGTCATATAGTGCATCCGAGCACAAAATTCCATCAATTAACTGGCATCATCGCCCAAGTCTGTCTATGCCACCGAATTGATCCTTCCCTTGAAATGCCGTTAATATGCCTGCACTTTAACCCGCCATCTGCTCAAGCACAGATGATGGGTGCATCAGTAGGAGACTGGCAATGCCAAACCATGCTTACAACACAACACCGATTGGCGGTGCGGGCTACTTTTTTCGCGGTCTGTCACTGGCGATGCAACCCGGCACCCGCCGGTTTGTGATGATTCCCTTACTTGTGAACATTTTGCTGTTCGGCGCCGCATTCGGCTACATCCTGACACAGCTTGACGACTGGATCACAGGCTGGATGGAAGGTTTACCCGGCTGGCTCGATTGGCTATCGTACCTGCTGTGGCCACTGCTTGCCATTGCACTTCTGGTTGTCCTGTCTTACTTTTTCAGCACCATTGCCAACTGGATTGCGGCGCCCTTTAATGGCCTGCTAGCCGAACATCTGGAAGCAAAGCTGACCGGAGAAAATGCACCGGACAGTGGTTTGAAGGACATTCTGAAAGATTTACCCCGCATCATGCACCGGGAGTGGATCAAACTGAAATACTACCTTCCCAAAGCAATCGGATTGCTGATTCTTCTATGGATCCCTGTTGTCGGACAAACACTGGGACCAGTCTTGTGGTTTCTATTCAGTGCCTGGATGATGACGATTCAGTATGTGGACTACCCGTTTGATAACCATAAGATTCCTTTCATCACGATGCGTGATGCACTAAAAGAACGCCGGGGTAAATCACTGAGCTTCGGTAGCCTGGTTATGCTCTGTACCATGACCCCGATTCTGAATCTGTTTGTTATGCCGGTCGCGGTTTGTGGCGCGACCGCCATGTGGGTTGACCACTATCGTCAACCCATGCTGAAACTCCGAGCACAATAAACAGCCTGAATACCCTGAGAGATGGGGCACGCCCCTCTCTCATACCCATTTCACAACCCGAATACCGAACGATCCTCCCTGTATTCACGCATAAAGTGGGTGACGTCACACCTTTTCTTATAACTCTAAGATATAACAATAAATTACTTTTCAATGTGCAGTCAGCGATTATGCTTGGTCTATCATCTGTTGATAATGTGTCACCAAGGAACGACAAGCATGAGTAAGATTTACGAAGATAATTCTCTGACCATTGGTAATACCCCGCTGGTGCGCCTGAACCGCGTCAGCAAAGGCAACGTGCTGGCAAAAGTCGAATCACGTAACCCAAGCTTCAGCGTGAAGTGCCGTATCGGTGCCAACATGATTTGGGATGCCGAGAAACGCGGTGTCCTGAAACAAGGCGTAGAACTGGTTGAACCGACCAGCGGGAATACAGGGATTGCTCTGGCTTTCGTTGCTGCTGCACGCGGTTACAAGCTGACGCTGACCATGCCGGAAAGCATGAGTCTGGAGCGCCGTAAACTGCTGAAAGCGCTTGGCGCGAACCTGGTCCTGACAGAAGCTCCGAAAGGCATGAAAGGGGCCATTGAAAAGGCAGAAGAAATTGTTGCCTCTGACCCGGACAAATACCTGCTGCTGCAGCAATTCGATAACCCGGCCAACCCGCAGATTCACGAAAAAACCACAGGTCCGGAAATCTGGGATGCAACCGAAGGTGAAATCGATGTCTTCGTCTCAGGCGTGGGGACCGGTGGTACGCTGACAGGTGTCAGCCGCTTTATCAAGCAACAGAAAGGCAAAGCCATCACCACCGTCGCTGTTGAACCGACTGAGTCACCAGTGATCACTCAGGCGCTGAATGGTGAAGAAATCAAACCTGCGCCACACAAAATTCAGGGCATTGGTGCTGGTTTCATTCCAGGCAACCTGGATCTGGCACTGATTGATGAAGTTGAGCGCGTGAGTTCTGAAGATGCCATCGCCATGGCACAGCGTCTGATGGAAGAAGAAGGCATTCTGGCTGGCATCTCTTCCGGAGCCGCAGTAGTGGCTGCAAACCGGATTGCAGAGCGTCCGGAATTTGCAGGTAAGAACATTGTTGTCGTGCTACCAAGCTCAGGTGAGCGTTATTTATCATCTGCTCTATTTGCGGGTATCTTCACCGAAAAAGAAACCCAACAGTGATCACAAAATTGCTATTTTTGATAAGCAATTGTTAATGTCAAGCCCCCCTTCGGGGGCTTTTTTATTGCTTTTTGACCTTACCTTTAATATAAATCCGACCACGCTTTTATTTTCTGCATCGAAATAAAAGGGCAAAAATTGACCTGGTCGATGTTTGCTGGGAAATGAACCCCTTAAAATGGGTCCCAGAACATACACTAAACCAATGTAAGTGAATGTGAAATTAATCACCTAAGTTAGCAAGCTCTGGCTATTGGGATTAAGCTTACCTTCAGTTACGTGATTATTACATAAGACGATATCAAGAATCGGGGTGAAAAATGTATCAGAAGCAAGTTGAGATCACTGCAGAAAACGGCCTACACACTCGTCCTGCTGCGCAATTCGTGAAAGAAGCGAAAGGTTTTGAAGCTGACATCACTGTGACGTCTAACGGCAAAAGCGCAAGTGCAAAAAGCCTGTTTAAACTGCAAACACTAGGCCTGGTGAAAGGCACTGTGGTCACAATTTCAGCAGAAGGTGCGCAGGCACAGGAAGCTGTCGACCATCTGGTTGCCCTGATGGACCAACTGCACTAATTCACTAGCCGCAGTACAAAAATTCCCTACTAGTTGTTTGTTAAATTTAAGGTAAGGCTATGATTTCAGGTATCCTGGCATCTCCTGGTATCGCTTTTGGTAAAGCGCTACTGCTGCAGGAAGAAGAGATTACTCTTGATAAGTCACCGATTTCTGTGGATCAACTCGACAAAGAAATCGAGTGCTTTTTCAATGCGCGTCAGAAATCTTCTGAGCAGCTTGAAGTGATCAAAGAAAAAGCGCGTGCAACCTTTGGTGAAGAAAAGGAAGCCATCTTTGAAGGCCACATCATGTTGCTGGAAGATGAAGAGCTGGAAGAGGAAATCATAGCCTTCATTAAAGACAATAAAGTGCGCGCGGCTTATGCCATTCACGCAATTATTGAAGAGCAGGCAACCACACTGGAATCTCTGGACGATGAATACCTGAAAGAGCGTGCAACCGACATCCGTGATATCGGCAACCGTGTTGTGAAAAATGCGCTGGGTATTAACATCGTCAACCTGAGCGCCATTAACGAAGAAGTGATTCTGGTGGCGAACGATCTGACCCCGTCAGAAACGGCTCAGATCAATCTGAACTACGTACTGGGTTTTGTCACCGATATTGGTGGCCGTACCTCTCACACCTCAATCATGGCCCGTTCTCTGGAGCTGCCAGCGATTGTGGGAACCAACGACATCACCAAGCAAGTAAACAATGGTGACATGCTGGTTCTGGATGCGATTAATAACCAAATCGTAATCAACCCGACTGCTGATGAAATGGCGAAATTCAAAACCATTCGTGATGAATATCAGGCAGAAAAAGACGAGCTGGCGAAGCTGAAAGATCTGCCAGCCATCACACTGGACGGTCATCAGGTCGAAGTGTGCGGTAACATTGGTACCGTCAAAGACTGTGATGGGGTCAACCGCAACGGCGGTGAAGGTGTGGGTCTGTACCGAACTGAATTCCTGTTCATGGACCGGGATGCCCTGCCGACTGAAGACGAGCAGTATCAAGCTTACAAAGATGTGGCTCAGGCCATGCAAGGTCAGGCGGTGATCATCCGTACCATGGATATTGGCGGCGACAAAGATCTGCCTTATATGGATCTGCCGAAAGAAATGAACCCGTTTCTGGGCTGGCGTGCTGTACGTATCAGCCTGGATCGTCGTGAAATCCTGCGTGCCCAGCTTCGTGCCATTCTGCGCGCATCTGCGCATGGTAAACTGCGCATCATGTTCCCGATGATTATCTCTGTTGAAGAGATTCGTGAACTGAAGAACGAACTGGAAACATATAAAGCCGAGCTGCGTGAAGAAGGCCTGACGTTCGACGAAACCATTGAAGTTGGCGTGATGGTGGAAACACCAGCGGCGGCGGCAATTGCTCACCACCTGGCAAAAGAAGTTGAATTCTTTAGCATTGGTACAAACGACTTAACCCAGTATACTCTGGCTGTTGACCGTGGTAACGAGCTGATTTCTCATCTGTATAATCCAATGTCGCCTGCAGTACTCACTGTCATAAAGCAAGTGATTGACGCTTCCCACGCGGAAGGGAAATGGACTGGCATGTGCGGTGAATTGGCGGGTGATGAACGTGCAACCCTGCTGCTGCTTGGCATGGGGCTTGATGAGTTCAGCATGAGTGCGATTTCAATTCCGCGCATCAAGAAAGTGATTCGAAACAGCAACTTTGCTGATGTGAAGTTGATGGCAGAACAAGCCCTTGCGCTGCCAACAGCCGCAGAAATCGAAGCACATGTAGAGACATTTATCGCAGAAAAAACCATCTGCTAAGATTGCAGCAGATAGAATAACAACGCTTAGGAGCAACGCTATGGGTCTGTTTGACAAATTAAAGAAACTGGTTTCTGACGACACCAATGAAGCTGGTGCAATTGAGATCATCGCCCCGCTTTCAGGTGAAATCGTCAATATCGAAGATGTGCCTGATGTTGTCTTTGCTGAGAAAATCGTGGGTGATGGCATTGCGATCAAACCTGCTGGCAACAAAATGGTTGCACCCGTAAATGGTACGATCGGTAAAATCTTTGAAACCAACCACGCGTTCTCTATTGAGTCTGATGACGGTGTAGAGCTTTTTGTTCACTTCGGTATTGATACCGTTGAACTGAAAGGTGAAGGCTTCACCCGTGTTGCTGAAGAAGGCCAATCCGTAAAAGTGGGTGACACCATCATCGAATTTGATCTGGCTGTGCTGGAAGAGAAAGCGAAGTCTACCCTGACACCAGTTGTGATTTCTAACATGGATGAAATCAAAGAACTGAGCAAACTGTCTGGTGCCGTGACTGTCGGTGAAACACCGGTACTGCGTATCAAGAAGTAAGACGCCTTGAGAATGATAAAAATGCCACCCAATGGGGTGGCATTTTTGTATGCATCAGTACAACGGATTACAGTTGTATCAGCATTTCTGCGGATGGCACAAAGAAATAAGCGCCCGTCACTGCTTTAGTAAAATCCAGCAGCTTATCCGTTTGACCATCTTTCTCGCCATACATGCTGTCTAGCATTTCCCTGAAGTTTCGCTGTTGCGCGCAATAAGCAATGAACAACAGACCATGGTCGCCACTCATTGTGCCGTAGGGCAAGCTATGGCGCACAATTTTCAGGCCTTTGCCATTTTCTTTCAGGTCAACGCGTCCGACGTGAGAGTTTTCTGCAACATCTTCCAGTTCAACCGAATCGGGCTTGGTCCGACCGATGATTTTTTCCTGCTGGGCAACATGAACCGCATGCCAGGCTGGCAGATTGTGGACAAAACGCTGCAGCATTACAAAGCTGCCTCCGGCAAAGGGACCTTGTGGGATTACAGTAACATCCCGGCGAGCTTCCTGTTTTTTCGGGTTTTCTGTACCGTCGATGAATCCGGTCAGATCTCTAGCATCGAGGTATCGGAAACCATGCGTTTCATCCAGCAGTTCAACTTCAGTTGCAACAGACTGCATGAAAGTGCTAAGTAAATGAAAATTCAGATCGTGACGATTGGAATGAAGATGCAAAAGCAGATCGCCGCCGGTGGCTGGTGCCGTCACATCGCCACTGCCCAACGGCACAAACTCTTCAAAGTCTTCCGGTACACCCTGCTCCAGCCGTTGCCAGAAGCTTTTACCAAAGCCAACGCTCAGGTGAATATCAGCACTCACATGTTGCTGGTTCAGCTGATTCACCACATCCAGCAACCCTTGGCATTGACGGATCACCTTGTCCTGGTTTCCGACCAGGTTAAACACGCTGACTAAAGAAAACGGTCCGGATTCAGGTAAAATGGCACTTTGTGGCGTCACATTCACTCTCCCATTGCTCATCTATTTATGGACTGGATCTCTCCGACATCACAATCGCAAACCGATTGCAGTCTCAGGCGATCCAATCATGGTATCTGATTGTGAGTTAAGCATATTGATCACAGACAGCCAAGCCACATACTTTGCAAATTGGACAAACGTAGCCACAGAGATTCCGGCCTATCAGAAAAAAGGCGCCCTTTCAGGCGCCTTGATTGCATTTCATTCAATGTCATCGCCTGTCAATCAGGCTGACATGACCGCGACTTGCAACTTTACAGAATTCAATGCATCGTCTTCACAGGTTTCAAACGAGGCTGGTGTATCCAATCCCGTCGAGATCACCGGAGCTGCCAAAACCCGCCAAGCGCCGTCGTCCAGCTGCTCCTGAATCTTAAAAGCGATTTTGACTTCTTCAGCAGACACTTCCAGCAATTCGGCACTTCCGAAAAACTTCCGCCCCTGATCGCCAGTCGCGCTGCCAAAAATCACGGTTTCTTCACCGGGCAATAGTTGCAATGAGGTGGTCACGGACTGGTGATAACCCGCACTCGACAGTTCCAGGTTCACATTCAACAACCAGTCGGCCATCGCCAGTGGGCTTAATAAGGCACTGAACAGTACCAAACCTCTCCCAAATTCATTCATCTGACATCTTCTCCGTGGGCTAATTGGCAAATGTATGTCTGACTCGGGAACTCCGTACCAGATAGGCCATCAGCCAGAGCGAAATCAACAGCGTGATTGCTCCGGGCCAGCTAAAGGCACCTCGTAATAATGTCAGTTGGTACACTTGCAACAGAATATCCAACGTGTAAGTCATCAGCAAAATCACTCTGCCACTCCCCCACACGCCATGTATGATTTTATTTTTCTTATGTCTCAGGCCACTCAGCCACATCAGTAACATCGCTGGAAAGCCAACGCCCATCAGCAGATACAAGTTCTCTGCATGTGGGAAAAAAAGCTGCAGCAATTGCGCTCCCTGCGCCTGGCTTGCACCTGCCATCATAAATACGCCCCATCCCCTTGCACTGAACAGAAAACTCAGCCACAACAAAGCGGAAGGTTTCAACTGACCATGACTGTTGTAGGCATCAATTGAATACATGCTGCCGCCCAGGATTATTGAACATCGTATTTATCTTTTTCGACATTAAATGATATGGATCAATCAGCAAAGTTATAGACGTAAGTTCTGCGCTTTCACGCACGAATCTTTTGCTTAACCTGCAATCATGATCACGCTTTTACGTATATTTAACAAACAACGATTAGCAAGGCTGTCCATCCTTTCAGAGCCGAGTCTTAATCCTCTGGGGAATTGATGATTAATCATCAATTTAGTAGGCTTTCCACGACTTCACTGAATAAGGTGGGAGCTATGCGATTTGCTGACAATGTAGAAATATTCCTACATTTTTAAGCTGACATCCCGCGAATAGAAACCAGATAAAATGCTACGCGCCTGATATTTTCACCCGAAAGAGACCAAGATGAATCAATCGAACAACACCCCATCGCCAGAAACACAAGCGGAAGCGCTGCAAATTGCCAAAGCGACTCAAAAACCCGGCCAGACCAAAGAGCAAACCAAGCGCATTGCGCAGGGCATTCAGAAAGGCATTGAGCTGTATAAAAAACAGCAGAAAGCCAAAGCCAGAGAGCGGGATAAGCTTCGCAAGAAACAGCTGAAAGACAAAACGATGACACAGCAAGCAGAAAATACCACAACAAAATCGCCCGAAATCATTGTCAAACAAGCGAAATTACCGTGGATTCTGCTCATCCTGTCCTGGGGGATGTTTCTGGGGTGGCTCTTAATGACAAATCAATAAATACACAACAAATGCACTTGATAACAATTTGCATTTGCATCTATACTTACCCATAGACTTTCAAAGGGTTTCAGTATGGAGCGGCGTGTGTTTCGGATGATTTGTCTGCTGGGATTCACCAGCATTGCAGTGTCTCACCTGGTGGAGCTCATGTTGTCCGGCCCGGCAACACTGAATTCATTTTTGATTGAATGGCTGCCACTGTATGCGGTTTGGGGCATTCAACTGGGGATCAGTTGGTGGCAGCCCAATCAACATCAATCAGACTAGGGTTGCTGGGGCTTATCTTTGCCAAAGGAGAGCAACCACATTGCGACAATCGCAACCCCCAGAAAGCCGGAGAGAATGATCACTGGCATCGCTGCATAGCCCAGGACATGCCAGATAATGGATTCCAATGTACTCATGCTGCTTCCTCCTATTGCCAGCCTTCAACGTCTTTCATGTCCGGTAGCCGGTGCGCAATCCCTTTATGGCAATCCACACAGGTTTTATCACCGGAAGCCAATGCGCTGGAGTGCTGATTGACCGCTCGGGGCGCCTGTTCGGAATAATCCATGTACTCGAACTGATGACAGTTTCGGCACTCTTTCGAATCATTCTTCTTCATCCTGCTCCATTCCCGGTGCGCCAGATGCCCGCGTCGTGCCTGAAATTTTTCTTCGGTATCTATGGTCCCGATAGCGAATGCAAACAACTCTTTCGAGGCCTGAACTTTACGGACAATTTTATCCGTCCACTCATGCGGTACGTGGCAATCGGAACAAATCGCCCTGACCCCGGAACGATTCGAATAATGAATCGTTGAACGGATTTCTTTCACGATCGGTGCATGGCACCCTGAACAGAAAGCTTCTGTATTCGTTGCCTCCATACCGGTGTTAAACGCGCCCCAGAACAGCAGCCCGCCCATAAACCCCAGAAAGAGCACCAGACCAACCGCGGCTTTACTCGGTGAACTGAAGCGTTGCCAGAATCGTTTCAATAGTTTCATCACTGGCTCCGTTGTACTTGATCTTTCAGTGCATCAACCCGTTTGAAAGTATTTTCGACCAGTGGCTGAGCATCCGCCTGCGGCACATGACACTGCAGACAGAAGTAGCGGCTGGGCGACACATCCGACAACACTTGTCCCTGCCGGGGTGAGCGATAGTGCGTCACACTGATCTTGGTTGCCCCCATTTCATTGGCGTACTTCCAGCTGTGGCAGGACAAACACTTATTGGCATTCAGCGACAGTTCATAGTTTCGGATCGTATGCGGGATCAGCGGTGGCTGATAGACATAGTCACTGTCTATCGGCTTGCCATCTTTCGGATACTGTTTCCAGCGCTCTCCGCTAAAAGTCTCACTCAGCTCAGTTTTACCGCGCAATGACTCCAGCCCGCCATTTCCGCCAACCAGAGTCTCGTTGGCGGCTTGCGCGCTGCCAAGCACCATCAGTCCCACCAGGCATCCAACGATAATTTTGTTCATACGCATGACCGGCTCCCTTACACCTTGGTGATCTTGATTGGACATTTTTTATAATCCGTCTGCTTGGAGAGCGGATCCGTTGCATCGAGCACCAGTTTGTTAATCAAGACCCGGGCATCAAAGAAAGGCACAAACACAAGCCCGGCTGGCGGACGATTCCGGCCCCGTGTATCCACCCGGCAACGCACTTCACCACGACGTGAAGCCAGCAAAACCTCATCGCCCCGGCGGATATTGCGCTGCTTCGCGTCATCCGGATGCATGTAACACACGGCATCCGGCACGGCTTTGTAAAGCTCAGGGACACGACGCGTCATGGTACCGGTGTGCCAGTGCTCCAGCACCCGCCCCGTACAGAGCCACAAGTCATAGGTTTCGTCCGGGACTTCCGGTGGCTGTTCATAAGGCGCAAAGATAATGTTGGCTTTGCCGTCCGGCTGACCATAAAAGTAAAACCCTTTGCCTTCGGGTACATAAGGGTCTGAACCCTCGGCATAGCGCCAGCGGGTTTCCTGTCCATTCACCACCGGCCAGCGCAGGCCGCGCGCTTCGTGATAGGCATCGTAAGGTGCCAGATCGTGGCCATGACCCCGGCCAAAGGCTGCATATTCCTCAAACAGACCTTTCTGAACATAGAACCCCTGCGATTGGGCATCATCATTGAGTGTCTGGGCTTCTTTCAGCGGGAACTTATCAATCTGCCCGTTGCGGAACAGCACGTCGTACATTGTCTTACCCCGGTACTCCGGCATCTTGGCCAGCAAAGCTTCATCCCAGACTTCTTCTATCTTGAAGCGCTTGCTGAATTCCATGATCTGCCAGAGATCCGATTTCGCATCCCCCGGCGCCTTCACCTGCTGATACCAAGCCTGCGTCCGGCGCTCTGCATTACCGTATGCACCCTCTTTCTCCACCCACATGGCGGTTGGTAACACCAAATCAGCAGCCTGTGCGGTTGCGGTCGGATAGGGATCGGAGCAGACAATGAAATTCTCTGGATTGCGGTAACCCGGCAAACGCTCGACATTGATATTCGGCCCCGCCTGCATGTTGTTGTTACACATCACCCAGTAAGCATTCAGGACACCATCATGCAGCATTCGGTCTTGCTGCACGGCATGGAAACCGGGCTTCGGCGGGATGGTGCCTTCCGGCAACTTCCAGATTTTCTCAGCGGTAGCGCGGTGTTTCGGATTGGTGACCACCAGATCCGCCGGCAGACGATGGGCAAAGGTGCCCACTTCCCGCGCGGTCCCACACGCCGATGGCTGACCGGTCAGCGAGAACGGACTATTGCCCGGCTGCGAGATTTTTCCGGTGAGCAGGTGAATGTTATAGACCAGGTTGTTCATCCAGACACCGCGGGTGTGCTGGTTCATGCCCATGGTCCAGAGCGACATCACTTTGATGTTCGGATCGGCATAATATTTGGCCAGCTCCAGCAGTTTTTCCTGTGCAACGCCCGATAGTTCCGCTGCTTTCTCCAGCGTATATTCAGCGACAGAAGCTTTATATTCCTCGAAACTCATGTCATGCATCGCACCGGAATTCGGGTGTGCCGCTGCTTTCTGAAGCGGGTCATCATCACGCAGGCCATAGCCGATATCCGTATCGGCCCGCTTGAAGTGGGTATGCTTGTTCACGAAATCCCAGTTCACGGCATCATTTTCAATGATGTAATGTGCGATAAAGTTGGCAATCGCCAGATCCGTCTGCGGATGGAAGATCATCCCGTTATCCGCCAGCTCAAAGGAGCGGTGATAATAAGTCGACAGGACGTTCACTTTGACATGCGGGTAGCTCAGCCGGCGGTCGGTAATCCGGGTCCACAATATCGGGTGCATTTCGGCCATGTTTGACCCCCAAAGCACAAAAGCATCCGCATGTTCAAAGTCGTCATAGCAGCCCATGGGTTCGTCCATATTGAACGCCCGCATGAACCCCACAACAGCCGACGCCATACAGTGCCGAGCATTGGGGTCGATATTATTGGAGCGGAACCCCGCTTTCATCATTTTCGACGCGGCATAGCCTTCCATAACGGTCCATTGACCGGAGCCGAACATGCCCACGCTGGTCGGCCCTTTGGCTTTCAGCGCTGCTTTCCATTTCTCGGCCATGATATCGAATGCCTGATCCCAGCTGATGGGCTGAAAATCACCATCTTTATGGAACTTGCCGTCCTTCATGCGCAGCAAAGGGGTTGTCAAACGGTCGGCACCGTACATGATTTTGGACAGAAAGTAGCCTTTAATGCAGTTCAGGCCACGGTTCACTTCCGCTTCCGGATCGGCCTGCGTCGCAATCACCCGCCCTTCCTGTGTTCCCACCAGCACAGAACAGCCAGTCCCGCAAAAACGGCACGGGGCTTTGTCCCAGTGAATCTTGGTTTCATCCGAGCTCACAATCAGATTAGTGGCGGTGGCCGGTAAACTGATACCTGCGACCGCCGCAGCAGACGCAGCCGCGTTTGCTTTCACAAACGCCCGTCGGGTCATTTTCATTGGATTTCCTCAAAGTCAGGTCCTTGCTGCTCAATCTGGTGAAACACCAGAAAAGCGGTGAGCACATGCTCATATGCATGAATGATGTCGATCAGGTCTGCAACTTCCCGGTGGCTTGCCGTTTCCAGAACCACCACCAGCTTGCCCGCCGGGCTTTCGCCATAAACTTCAGCTTGTGGTATGGCATTTACCCGGGCTTTTACCTGCGCCAGCCCTTCCGGTTTGACATGGATGACCAGGCTGGAAATATGCACTTCTCCGCCCTTACCTGCATGACCCAACGGCGGATGCCGACTGGCTTGGTTCGCTTCACTGTATTGCTTCATGATGTGTGGTTCCGCTGAGTTTCAGACTGAATATGAATGGCTTGGCTCGGGCAGACAGACACGCAGGCCCCGCAGCCCGTACAATCGGCTGCAAGAACTTCCGGCTGTGCAACACAGCCAGGCTGCAGCGAGAATTGAATCGCCATCGGTTCACAGGCATCACCACAACTCCGGCATTCCACGCCCTGAGCAGCAAGACAACTTTCCGTGATGCTGGCGGTCGCGCTCCAGGGTGCCTCGGCACGGGGACGAAACAACGGCTCCGGGCAAACATCGGCACACTGATAGCAAAAGGTGCACTCGCCATGCTGAAAATCGACTTGGGGGAAGCCGCCGTCTCCAATCACAATGATGTGTGATTCACAGGCCTTCAGGCAGTTCTGGCAACGCGTACACTGATCGGTAAACGCCGTATCCCCGATCATCCAGGGTAAGCGGGGCGCCTGCAGTGCCTGTCGTTGCCGTAACCAGAATCGCCTTGCCAGATCTGCCATGAGTTCATCACCTCTTACGCAGCAGCATCGCCGGGTCCGCAAGATGCCGTGCCTGTTTTATAAGCTTAGTTTAGGTAGGGTTATCAATAGCAGCCCATACCCCGAAGGGGGTAATTCGGGGCTAAGCTTGTTTGAGATCAAGAAAGTACACTGACAATCTTCACAAAATGCCAAACATCAGCGACAACATCAGAATGAACATGAAAACTGTCACTTTCCGCGCAGGAGCCCGCGTGTCTCAGTACCCGAACATCAACAGGCATGGTGATCAAAAGATGAGCGTAACGACCGTCATCGCGCGCGTGATGCTGGCGATTGTATTACTGTCTTTACTGACCACCGGCGCGACTCTGATGACCGTCAATGCCAGCCGCTATGATGCCGAGATGGTCAATCTGGCAGGCTCGCTTCGCATGCAGAGCTATCGGCTCGCGTTTCAGCTCGCCCAGACAGGTCAGGCGGATGAAGCAGATATCCTGCGGTTCAGTCAGACCCTGAATGCGCCGGCATTGAGCTCCCTGGAAGACAGATTAACCCCCGCCAGAATCACCCGGAGCTATCAGGCCCTGCTGGAAGACTGGCGGCAGCTCAGCCCACAGCTGACCAGCCAGTTTCCGGAAAGTTATCTGCGCCAGATGCCTGAGTTTGTTGACCGGATTGACCAATTCGTCTCCGACATCCAGGCATTTTCACAGCACAAACTGCAACTGATGGCGATCTTTTCCGGCCTCGGTCTGGGGCTCATCCTTCTGCTCGCCCTCTTTGCCATCCACTACAGTCGCCGCCAGATTGTGCCGCCGTTGCAAAGCCTGCTGGCGGCCAGTCGGCAGGTTCAGTCGCGCTGTTTTTCCGTCCGGGTCAGTGAGCACAGCCAGAATGAACTGGGCACGCTGGCCAGAGCGTTTAACCAGATGGCTGAAGAGCTGGGGCAAAGCTATCAGGCACTGGAGTCAACCGTGGCTGAAAAAACACACCGGCTGCAGGAAGCCAACACTGCCCTGAAAACTTTGTATGACTGTGCACAGTTGCTCTCGGTCAACCGGATTCAGGCCCGGCATTTCAGTCAGATCCTAGACCATCTGATTCAGTTGGAAGGGTTTGCAGTGATCCGGCTGGTGGTTGAAGAAGATGATGGCGTCCGGTCTGAATTTGAAGCCGGTCAGCCGGACGAGAACCAGCGCTGGCATCAGCACCCCCTGAAGCAGGCGGATCAGTCTTTAGGCACGCTGTGGTGGCAACACACCCTGCCCTGTCCGGATCCGACCCTGATCATCAGTGTTGGCCACCTTCTGAGCCGGGCGCTTTATACACAGCAAACACAGACCCGCAATGACCAGCTTTTGCTGATGGAAGAAAGAGCAACCATTGCCCGGGAACTGCACGACTCGCTGGCACAGTCTCTGTCATATCTGAAAATTCAGCTGGCGCTGCTCAAACGCCAGAATGCCGGCGCGCCAGACGAGGCCCGTGCCGTCATTGATGATCTGGATCAGGGGTTGTCTCAGGCTTATCGCCAGCTTCGGGAGCTGCTCAATACTTTTCGTCTGAATGTGCAACCCGGCCGGCTTGGCGAAGCGCTGACGGATATGCTCGCCCCGCTTCGCAGTCAGACCTCCGCCTGTATTGTGCTGCACAACCAGTTGCCTTCCTTACAGCTCAATGCATCTCAGCATATTCATTTACTGCAAATCACCCGGGAAGCAGTCCTGAACGCCATCAAGCATGCGCAAGCCACCCGCATTGCCATCCATTGCTGGATGGACGGCCATCAAGTTTTCGTGACGATCGCCGATGACGGGGTGGGTTTTGACCCCTCGCACGCCAAACACGCCCATTACGGGCTGGCCATCATGCAGGAACGCACCGAAAGTCTGGGTGGTAACTTAATGCTCACCAGTGCCACCGGCGAAGGCTGCCGGGTGCAGGTGAAATTCGTCTTACAACAAACAGGATAACCGCGATGACCCAACCCCCTGCCTCTCGAATACTGATTGTGGATGACCATCCGCTGATGCGCCGGGGTCTCAGCCAGTTGCTTTCACTGGAACCCGACTTTACCCTGATCGGGGAAGCCAGCCAGGGCTATCAGGCTTTGGACCTTGCCGCAGCAGACGACCCGGACCTGATTCTGCTCGATCTGAATATGAAAGGATTGTCTGGGCTGGATACACTCCGGGCTTTGCGGGAGCAGGACTGTCAGGCACTGGTCGTCATTCTCACCGTCTCCGACAATCCCAGTGATATCCGGGCACTCCTGAACGCAGGAGCCGACGGGTATCTGCTCAAAGATACAGAACCAGAGCAGTTGCTGACATTGCTGCGTCAGGCACTGAACGGTCAGCAGGTGTTCAGTGAACAGATCAGCCAGATTCTGGCTGAAGAACTCTCGGCGCCGGATCCGCTGGGTGAACTGACCGTCAGAGAAACGGAGATTCTCCGGCTGGTGGCTCAGGGCAAGCGAAATAAAGATATTGCCAGCCAGCTTTACATCTCCGAAGCCACCGTCAAAGTTCATATCAAAAGTCTGCTCAAAAAGCTGGGGGCTGGTTCCCGCACGGCAGCCACCGTCATTTATCTGCAGGCACAGGACAGATAATCCCCACCGCGGCCCTGAATCCGCCCGGAACAGGCTTTGCCATTGCGAAGCCTGTTGATTCCCGTTATAAAAGGGGCTGTTATTTCCATTCAGCCAAGCGAACACGGGTTAGATTATGAGCACCATTGCCTACGGTATTAAAAACTGCGACACCATCAAGAAAATGAAAAAATGGCTGGATGCTCAGGGCATCGATTACCGCTTTCATGACTACCGCGCCGATGGTCTGGACCCAAGCCTGCTGGAAACCTTTGAAGCCGAGCTCGGCTGGGAAGCCATGCTCAACAAACGCGGCACCACGTTTCGCCAACTGAGCGATGAACAAAAAAACAATCTGAACCGCGACAATGCACTGGCACTGATGCTGGAACATCCGGCGATGATCAAGCGTCCCCTGCTGGTCCACAACAACACCTATCATCTGGGCTTTAAACCTGAACAATATCAGGGCATTTTTGCCTGAGCCCGACTTTTTTATTTCCCAAACATTTACGAATCAAGAAGGAAACACGGATGTCAGACAGCCCCGTTCTTGCCCTGGCCAAAGACCTGATCAGCCGCCCGTCAGTCACCCCTGAAGATGCCGGCTGTCAGGCGTTGATGATCAACCGACTGGAAAAGCTGGGCTTCAAGATTGAGCCCATGGTATTTGAAGATACCACCAATCTCTGGGCTCGCCGGGGCACTGAAGCCCCGCTGTTTGTGTTTGCAGGTCATACCGATGTGGTTCCGGCAGGCCCTGCGGCCCAATGGCATACACCACCGTTTGAGCCGACGGTCATTGACGGTTACCTTCATGGCCGCGGCGCTGCCGATATGAAAGGCTCTCTGGCGTGCATGGTGGTTGCGATTGAACGTTATCTGGCAGAGCATCCGGACCACCAAGGTTCGATTGCACTCTTGATCACCTCCGATGAAGAAGGGCCTTTCATTAACGGTACCACCCGCGTGATTGATGCGCTGGAAGCCAGACATGAAAAAATCGATATGTGTATTGTGGGCGAACCCTCCAGTACCCATGAAGTGGGTGATGTGGTAAAAAACGGCCGCCGCGGTTCCATCACCGGGGACTTAGTGGTCAAAGGCGTTCAGGGCCATGTCGCTTACCCGCATCTGGCAGATAACCCGGTTCATAATGCCATGCCGGCTCTGGCCGAACTGGCCGCGACAACCTGGGACAACGGCAATGAATACTTCCCGCCAACCAGCTTTCAGATCGCGAATGTCGCAGCAGGCACCGGTGCCTCTAACGTCATTCCGGGAGAGTTTGAAGTCCAGTTCAACTTCCGCTTCAGTACCGAGCTGACAGATGAAGACATCAAACGCAAAGTGCATTCCGTACTGGATGCCCATGGTCTGTCCTACCACCTGAAATGGACCTTCAGCGGTCATCCGTTCCTGACCGATGAAGGCACCCTGCTGGAAGCCGTTGTCAGCGCGATTGAGGAAGTGAACCATCGTCGCCCTGAACTGCTCACAACCGGTGGAACCTCAGATGGTCGTTTCATTGCCCGTACCGGCGCACAGGTGGTCGAACTGGGGCCGGTGAATGCCACCATTCACAAGGTGAACGAATGTGTGAAAATCGCCGATCTGGAAAAACTGACCGACATGTATCAGAAAGTTCTGGAAAAAGCACTGGTATGAAACACCTCGAACACCCGTTAACACTGGCGCAGCTCACCGGGCAAGACGAAAGTCATCTGTGTGACTATCAGGGAAAACAAATTCACCAGGGTGTTGAGGACGCACTGGCCGCGCTGCAACAGGCGGCCAGTAAGGCGGGCTTTGAACTGACGCTGGCCAGCGCTTTCCGCTCCTTTGATCGCCAGATGCTGATCTGGAACAACAAGTTTCAGGGATTGCGTCCGATTTTGGACAGCAACAGT
Source organism: Photobacterium sp. 1_MG-2023 (assembly GCF_030547945.1). Lineage (NCBI taxonomy): Bacteria > Pseudomonadati > Pseudomonadota > Gammaproteobacteria > Vibrionales > Vibrionaceae > Photobacterium > Photobacterium sp. 1_MG-2023. Next base: position 341,410 of record NZ_JAUORR010000002.1, read on the forward strand.
CAGCCGCTGGATCCGGACAGTCTGTCGGATGAAGCCAAAATCCATGCGATTTTACGCTGGTCCGCCCTGCCCGGTGCCAGCCGGCACCACTGGGGAACAGATATTGATGTGTACGCTGCCAATTGTCTGCCCGAGGGAGAAAAGCTTCAGCTCGAACCCTGGGAGTATGAAGGGGATGCTCATCAGGCCAGATTCAATGATTGGCTGTCCGCCAATATAACGCGGTACGGCTTTTACCGGCCTTATGCCGTTGATCTGGGCGGTGTTGCCGCAGAACCCTGGCATATCAGCTATTTTCCGATCAGCGAAGTCCTCCGGGCGCTGTGTACGCCAAGCCAGCTTGCCACGGTGATCCGTCAACAACCTGTTGAAGGGAAATCGCAAATTCTGGCAAACCTTGATACGCTTTACAGTAAGTACATCAACAACATCTGTGAGGTCTGATATGGAATGGCTACTCAACCCCTGGGTCATCACCATCATCGTGGTCAGTGTCGTGGTCAGTAATATTGCCGCCATTAAGTACACGGCCAATATGAAATTCGGCCCGCACGACAAAACCAAAGAACTGCTGCGCAAGCAGCGTCAGGTGGAGAATATGTCGAAGCATTATCCGACCGATGACACCAAGGACGACGCTGCACCGACCGATAAAAAATAACCGGCGTCTGAGATCAGACACCGGTTATTTTCGTCACGTCAGCGATGGCTTCAGTCGCCAGCCATCAGCTGCGGCATAAATAGTCCGCCTGACCAACCCACTTGTAGCTGGTCAGCTCTTCCAGTCCCATCGGGCCGCGCGCGTGCAGCTTCTGCGTCGACACCGCCACTTCCGCACCCAGACCAAACTGAGCACCATCGGTAAAGCGGGTAGAAGCATTCACATACACCGCTGCCGAGCCTGCTGCATTAATAAAACGCTCGGCAGACATCAGATCATTGGTCAGGATTGCATCTGAGTGGCTGGCATTGTGATCCTGCATATGCTGTATAGCCGCATCCAGATCCGGCACAATTTTCACACCCAGCGTATAACTCAGCCATTCCGTATCAAAGTCACCAGCCTCAGCCGCACGCAACTGTGCAGCCTTGCCCTGAAGCATGGACAGTGCCTCACCTTCAGCCACCAGCATCACCTGATTCTGATTCATCCGCTCGGCCAGCTGAGGCAGGAATTCTGCCGCCACGGCCTGATGAACCAGCAGCGTATCCAGTGCATTACAGGCCGAAGGACGCTGAACTTTTGAATTTTCAACCACGTCCAGTGCCCGGACTAAATCGGCAGACTGATCAACATATACATGGCTGATCCCAAATCCACCGATAATGACAGGAATGGTACTTTTTTCCTTACACATCTGATGCAAACCCGCACCACCCCGAGGAATGATCATATCCACGTACTGATCCAGCGTCAGCAGCTCAGACACCAATTCCCGGTCCGGTTTGGCAATGTACTGAACCGAATCAGCAGGCAATCCTGCTTTTTCCAGCGCCTGCTGAATGACCTGAACCAGCGCCATATTGGAGTGAAAAGTTTCACGGCCGCCACGCAGAATACTGGCGTTCCCTGTTTTCAGACACAGAGCAGCAATATCAATGGTGACATTCGGACGAGCTTCATAAATCACCCCGACCACGCCCAACGGCACTCGTCGACGGCTCAGGCGCATGCCATTTTCCAGCACACGTGAGTCCAGTTCGGCACCGACGGGATCAGGTAGTCCAATGACATGACGAACATCACTGGCAATGGCAGCCAGACGCGATTCATTCAGCATCAGACGATCCAGCAGCGCTTCCGTCATTCCGCTTTCACGGGCTGCGGCCAGATCGGTCTCGTTGGCCTTCAGAATCTCATCCTGACGCGCTTCCAGTTCATCGGCAATAAAAGCCAGCGCCTGATTTTTCTGTGCGGTCGCGATTGTCGCCAGTGTAAAAGCCGCCTGCTTGGCGGCCTTTCCCATGGATTGCATTTCCACCCTGTTCCCCTTCTTACTTATTCATTGATTGCTTAGATCAGTACCAGATCATCCCGGTGAACGGCAACCGGTCCGTACTCATAGCCGAGCACTTTATGAATATCCTGACTGTGCTTGCCCGCAATTTTTGACATATCCTGGCTGGAATACCGGCTGATCCCCCGCGCCAGCAAGATGCCGTCGGTGCTGTAAATCCGGGCGACTTCACCCCGTTCAAACTCACCTTTCACCGCAGTGATCCCTTTCGCCAGCAAACTACTGCCCCGCTGAGTGACCGCAGTCGCCGCTCCCGTATCTACAATAATATCACCTGCGGGTGGCGGTCCGGCCAGGATCCAGCGCTTACGGCTTTCTAAAGGCGATTCCAATGGCAGGAACCGGGTTCCCACCTGTTCACCTTTCACAATACCAGCCACAACTTCCGGTCGGCTGCCTGCGGCGATAATCACTTCAATACCTGCACGACGTGCGACATCAGCTGCCTGAAGCTTGGTCGCCATCCCCCCCGTGCCCAAACCACCGACACTGCCCCCCGCCAGCTTGCGCAGGGTCTCGTCTATGGTATGCACTTCGCGGATCAATTCCGCATCCGGATTGCTTCTCGGATCTGCGGTAAACAGTCCTGGCTGGTCAGTCAGCAACAAGAGTTTGTCTGCACCGGCCAGAATCCCAACCAGTGCCGATAAATTATCATTATCGCCCACTTTGATTTCAGTGGTCGCGACAGCATCGTTCTCGTTCACCACAGGAATAATGCCGTGCTCCAGCAATGCCAGCAGCATATCTCGTGCGTTGAGGTAACGTTCCCGATCGTTCAGATCAGCCCGGGTCAGCAGCATCTGGCCGACATGCAGACCGTAAATACTGAAGAGCTGTTCCCATTCCTGAATCAGACGACTCTGGCCCACAGCCGCCAGCAGCTGCTTACTGGCCATGGTTTTTGGCAATTCCGGATAGTCCAAATGCTCCCGGCCGGCAGCAATAGCACCCGAGGTCACAATAATGACCTGATGGCCCTGCTGGCGTAAATGGGCACACTGGCGGACCAGTTCAACCATATGGGCGCGATCAAGCTTGAGCGTACCGCCGGTCAGAACACTGGTGCCCAGTTTCACCACGATCGTCTGTGATGCAACGTTTGCTGTCTGATGAGCGGTCTGCTCACCTGTGTGTGTTTTGTGATGATCAGCCATGAAAAAAGTAATGGATGCGGAAGAATGGCAATTGTTTTATCAACCCCAATGATAAAGCACAAGAAAAATGCGCCAGAGACGGCGCATTTTCTGGTTTTTCAGGGTTTCGCTCTGTCCTCAGGCTGAAACGGACAAAGTGGGCTCTGAAAGATCGGGGGCCGGATGAATGGCAAGCTCGTATTCCTGTTCTAACAAGGTACAGAGCTTTTTGTAGAAATCTTCCAGTGTCTGCTGAACCGGTTCCTGGTGCTTGGCCGGTACTTTTTCTTCCTTCCAGTCACCATGCAGATCAAAACGGCCAAACCGGTAACTGTACTGAAAACCATCCTCAATTTGTGTCAGTTCCAGCCACCAGCCCCAGAACTCTCGCTCTTCGGGTTCTTTCTTGGCACTGATACAACTTGCCAGACAATCAAAGAAAAAGTGCCCTTCAGAGGACTGCTGCTGGCGAAGATAAGGGCCAAGCGCAGTCAGTTTGGTCATCAGGCGGCCATGAGGAGGAAAAGTGACTTGTGTTGGCATAACATGTCCATCCTTAGTCAGGTGTTCAACAAAAGCGCAATGTTCTGAGTCAGTTACCTCAGAATGTTCCCGTGTTGCTGTATCCATTAAACGCACAAGGCTGCATAAATGGCAACATTTTATTTACATCCTCTGACCAGTCAGCCCCCGGGTTACAACTTCTCTTTCAGCCAGGCAACGACATCCTGCATCGCGCGATGATATCCGTCATGAATCGGGGCAGCAGGCAGGCTGATGGCTTTCCCGCCCCGGCTGGACAGCGCGATGAGCTGATTGTCCGTTTCCGGGCAAACCGGATCATCTTTCAGATTGATGGCCAGCATCGGAATATCCACTTTGCGACGTCCCAGCAGCCCCTGCTGTTTCAATGACCATGCCGTCATATGCGAGATCAGGCTGGCTTTCGAAACGCCATTCTTACCCATCCGGGAAGCAAACATGTCGAGATACATCCGTGGCATGCTGTTCAGCAGTTTGGGTTGTGCGAGGAAGCCATGAATAATGCCGCCCAGGCTGATACAGGTTTTCAATCGTGTGGGTTCAACAAACCCCAGGCGAATGGCCGCGTTGCCACCAAAACGAATCCCCAGCATCCCCACCCGATGGTGGTCGACCCAAGGTACATCCCGAAGCTGTTGCACCAGCGCCTGATGGAGTCGGCTGGTATCTTCCGTCAGTGTCCAGGCGGCACTGTGACCCACCGATGGCATATCCAGCGTGATCATCGCGAAACCAGCCGGGCCGAAGTAATGCTCATAGAGCGGCCACAGCTCCGTCTGCAGCGTATCCAGACCACCACTAACGATCACCGTCGGCAGCAAAACATCAGTCCGGGGCAAATGAATAAAAGCCTGAAAGGTTTTGCCCTGATAGGAGACATCAATGGTTTTCACCTGATGGGGCATGAGTTCAGTTGCATCTTTATAAGTCACCGTGGCCTGCAACTCTGCCTGTGCAGCCAGTTCATCCCCTTTCAAATGCGGATAAGCCGCAATGCCGTAGTGTGTACTGGCTTTCAGCAACATCTCGGCAGCCTGTGCTTTCTCGCCTTTATCCAGCAATTCGCGGCTCTTGCGCTGATACTGACTGCCCAATTGCGACCACTCATACACCCAGTTGCCCGGCTTAAAACCAATCACCGTATCTAACAATTCATCCTGGGTTCGTTTGGCAGTGGAGCCCGCAATGCGCGAGAACACGGCTTCCATCTCAATCGGATCCACGCCCTGCCAGATCCACTGCGGCCGTCGCAGCACCCGATACCAACCCGAGACACTGTCGCCATCCAGCGCATTGTGCATCTCATTGGAGGCCACATGCGCCAGCTTCACCAGACTGGAGGTTTCTTTTGTGGTTTGACGCGGGGCAAACAGTTTTTCAGACAGATTGACCTTGGAAGGCTCAGACACAATTCACTCCTGCACATTGAAAATCCAAAAGGTTATCCAACCGATAACCTGCTTCTCGTTTCATTGTATATGGTAATCCCCACAAACATAAGACACAAAAAAAGGGCCTTTCGGCCCTTTTTTGATTTCAGGTATGTTCGGATGACATTATCGCTTTGAGATTGGATCAACATAAGTCACAGCCATATCCCATGGCTGCTCAATCCAGGTGTCTTGCTCAATATCAACCACATAATCATCAACCAGATGCTGACCCGCAGGCTTGGCGCACACGGTCACAAACTTCGCTTTCGGGTACATCGCACGGATCATTTCAGCAGTGCCGCCGGTATCGACCAGATCGTCCACAACCAGGAAACCTTCACCATCACCTTCTGCCTTTTTCAGCACTTTCATTTCACGCTGATGATCATGGTCATAGCTGGAAATACAGACGGTATCAACATGACGAATGCCCAGCTCACGGGCAAGAATAGCAGCCGGCACCAGACCGCCACGGCTCACGGCGATGATGCCTTGCCATTGATCTGCAGGCAACAGCTTTTCTGCCAGCTGGCGTGTGTAGCTCTGCATGTTATCCCAGGTGATGACGAACTTCTTACTCATATCCGATGAACCTCTAAATCAGCGAACGAAAACGCTGGTCAATGAAACAAATTATAAAAAGATGATTTTCGCTGCAAACAGCACGGCAATGATCCAGACGCTGATATTCACCTCGCGTCCTTTGCCACTGAGCAACTTGATCGCAGCATAGCTGATAAAGCCCAGCGCGATCCCTTCTGCAATAGAATATGTTAATGGCATCAACAGGCAGACCACAACAACAGGTGCCGCTTCTGTTAAGTCACGCCAGTCAATGCTGTTCAACCCCGACATCATCAGGATGGCGACGTAAAACAGTGCACCGGCCGTTGCGTAAGCAGGTACCATCCCTGCCAGCGGTGAAAAGAAAAGCGCGAGCAGGAACAAGACACCCACAGTCACCGCAGTCAGACCGGTCCGGCCGCCTGCCGCAACACCGGCAACACTTTCAACATAAGACGTCGTGTTGGATGTTCCCAGCAGTGCGCCCACGGAGGTTGCGGTACTATCTGCCAGCAGCGCACGGCCCAGACGCGGCATCTTGCCGTCTTTGTCGACCATGCCAGCTTTGGTGGTTGCCCCCACCAGTGTCCCGGCGGTATCAAACAGATCCACAAACAGGAAAGCAAAGACGATCGACACCAGGCCCACATCTATTGCACCACTGAAATCCAGTTGCATGAAGGTCGGCGCAAGACTTGGCGGTAAAGAAACAATGCCGTGGTATTGGACGTCGCCAAACAAAATCCCCAGCGCCGTAATGATCAGAATGGCAATCAGAACCGCAGCTTTTAACCCGCGATGAACCAACGCAATCGTCAGGATGAATCCCAGCGCTGCCATGGCTGCCGGGAAACTGGTGAAGTCACCCACCTGAACCAGCGTTGCCGGGTTATCGACGACAATTCCCGCACTTTGCAAAGCAATAAATGCCAGAAACAACCCGATGCCCGCCGTGATGCCCGTCCTCAGCGAGAGTGGAATAGCATGAATCAACCACTCGCGGACTTTCAGCAGACTGAGCACGATAAAACACAGACCCGAGAAGAAGACCGCTGCGAGCGCCACCTGCCAGGTATAACCCATTCCCAAAACAACGGAATAAGTGAAGAAGGCATTCAGCCCCATGCCCGGCGCCTGAGCAACCGGATAATTTGCCACTAAACCCATCATGAAACAGCCGATCATCGCCGCCAGACAGGTTGCAACAAAAACGGCCCCTTTATCCATCCCTGTTGCCGCCAGCATCGACGGGTTCACAAAGATGATATAGGCCATCGTCAGGAACGTCGTCGCACCAGCCAGCATTTCGGTACGAACATTGGTCCCGTTTTCATTTAACTTAAACAGCTTCTCAAGCATTGTTCTCAGGTCCTTGGAGAAAAGTGTCTGTTATTTGGGAAACGCCACCATTTATACCCTCTCGAAGTAAACGTTTGCGTTTCTGAATTTTTGGGGGGCGATTATAGGCCTCTCAGTGATAAATTTCCAGACTTGCTCAAAATCCGCCTCAGAGACTCAATTATGGACAAAAATCTTACGCAACAGAGATAAAAACACAACATTCAGAATAAAATCATAATCTTAATTACACCCTGAAACTGTACTCTTTTTAACCAATCTGATTTTTAACCCGAAACGCAATCGCTTCAATCTGAAAAAATATTGCCTGTCGTTTCGGTTTCACCCAGATGTAATCGTATACATCACTTTTTCATCAATCTCGCGATGAATCCACGGGTCGAAATCTTTTCACCCAACTGGCCTCAAAATACAACGATAAAAAAACGCCACCCAAATCTGGGTGGCGTCAAAACAAATCTCACTGGATTCAGCGGCAGTTGCTCCTGCAGCCAAACCCCTGATGAAGTCTTAAAAGTTCGGGGGAACAGAACGCATACCGCATACGCGCTATGCGTGAATCTGGAGATAGGAATACACAAATTCAGGCGCAATGCCCGCAGCGCTTAATAGCCAAAAGGACGCGGGTAGCTGAATGCACCACCGTAAACACCTTTGTTATTCCAAAATTTAGCGGTTGATTTATAAACTTTCATGACAACGACTTCCTCAATTAATTTTTGCTGCTTTGAGGTTGCAAACAAAGCAGATCAACTTGATCTCGGTTCCTTGGAGTCAACGCACTTTGCAATTTCCCTGTGCTGACTATCGGTTTTGCAACTTGGTTATAGGATAACCATTAAGTAATTTAATTACAATAAAAGCTTTAACTGAGTCACATTTTTAATGAATCAACCTCTCATTCCGGCAGTTATTGAAAGGATGTTACTTACAGCATTTTTGTTAACTGCGCCATAAATATTCAGGAATGAGACTAAAGTGGCATACATTCTTGCTTCAGAAGAATACAACATGAAGTCTCTCCCTTTTCCCGGGTGAGGTGTGTCACTCAATTGCCATCGGTGCAAACAAGGAAGGAAGCGCAATGACAATACTCAAATATCTACGCTCTTTTTCGATCAGCAGCCGGCTCTATTTGCTGGGATTGATGATTACTTTGCTCACCCTGATTCCCCTCGTCATTTTTACTTCCGCCTACCAAGACACACTGATGGAACAAAAAAGGGATAAAACACGAAATCTGGTTGAAAGTGCGCACAGTCTGCTGAATTTTTACTATCGGCAGCAAACAGAAGGCAAGCTCACACCGGATCAGGCGCAGCTGCAGGCCAAACAAGCCATCGCTGCACTGCGTTATGAAAATAACGACTACTTCTGGATCAACGACAATCAGCCGCACATGATCATGCACCCATTTAAACCGGAACTGGACGGGAAAGATCTGTCTCAGTTTCAGGACCCCATTGGCAATCGGCTGTTTGTCAGTATGGCTGATACGGTCCGCCGTCAGGGAGAAGGGTTTGTCGATTATCAGTGGGAAAAACCAGGTCACGATCAACCCGTCGATAAAATATCTTACGTGAAAGGTTTTGCCCCCTGGGGATGGATCATTGGTTCGGGGATCTATGTCGATGATGTGAAAGCGCAATTCCTCGCCGAACTGAAACGCCTTGGCCTGATCCTATCCCTTGCCCTTCTTGTGATGCTGGTGCTTGCGCGCGCCATTGGCCGGACCATTACGGCACCTTGCGAATCGACTTTAAAAGCCATGCAGGATATCTCAAGCGGCGACGCCGATCTGACCAAACGCCTCCCGATTCAGGGCGACGATGAGCTCAGTAAAATCGCAGCCGCTTATAATCAGTTCGCTGAGCGAATCAGCGACATGCTGCGCGCAGTCTCGCCCGTCAGTGAACATATCAGCGCGGCAGCAAGTCAACTGAATGCGGTTGCCAATACCACAGCGGACAGCGCGACCATGGCCCATCAGGGGGTTGATTCCGTCGCGTCCGCGATGACAGAACTCCATTCCAGCAATCAGGAGGTTGCCCGCTCAGCAGCACATGCTGCTGAAGCCGCTTCGGAAGCTCAGACGCACAGTGATCAGGGCATGAACGTCGTTTCCCGATCCAGCAAAGAAATGCATGCCCTGCTCGCCCTGCTGGATGAAACCAACCAAAGTGCTCAGGCACTGGCAGAAGATTCGGAAACCATTGGTGCAGTGCTGGATGTGATTCGCAATATTGCAGAACAAACCAACTTGCTGGCATTGAACGCAGCCATTGAAGCCGCCCGTGCCGGAGAACAGGGCCGTGGGTTTGCCGTGGTTGCCGATGAAGTCCGAACTCTGGCGACCCGCACACAAGCCAGTACCAATGAAATCGAAACCATCATTTCCCGCTTACAGGGCCGCTCGGCTGACGTCAGCCAGGCGCTGGTTCAGACCCGGGAACAATCGGCCAGCACCGTTGAACACTCAGAGCAGGTGGCCCAGGCACTGGAAGCCATCAGTCAGCAAATCAGCACGATTCGGGAGCTGAATCAGCATATTGCCGATGCCAGCCAGCAGCAAACCGATGCAACCGAAGCCATTAATATGAGTCTGGCAGAGCTAAGCGAACATAGTCAGAGTCATGTGAATCAGGGCGAACAGATTGCTGCGGCAAGTGAGCAGTTGCTATCCAGTGGCCGCCACCTGAATCAACAAATCTCTCAATTTAAGGTTTCAGCTTGAACCCAGTCGAAAAATGGCAAGCTTTCCATGGCTGATGTAAGATAATCAACTGCCCGCGCTGAGATTTAACCGAAGGATAGTCCAGCAAGGGCTGTATGATTGACCGTTTATTAGGGAGAGTTCTGTGTCCGAAATCAGCCAACTTTCGCCACAAGTTGTGTGGCAATTCTTTGATCAAATCTGCGCCATTCCTCATCCGTCCAAACATGAAGAAGCCCTTGCCCAGCACATCATTCGTTTTGCTGAAAGCGAAGGGCTGAGTGTCCGTCGTGATGCGACCGGCAATGTTTTCATCAAAAAGCCTGCCACACCGGGCATGGAAAACCGCAAAGGTGTTGTGCTGCAGGCCCATATCGACATGGTGCCGCAGAAGAACGAAGACACAGATCATGACTTCACACTGGATCCGATTCAGCCCTACATTGATGGCGAATGGGTCACGGCCATAGGCACAACGCTGGGTGCAGACAACGGCATTGGCATGGCAACCTGTCTGGCTGTTTTAGCATCAAAAGACATTGAACACGGCCCATTGGAAGTTTTACTGACCATCGACGAAGAAGCCGGGATGACCGGTGCATTCGGTCTGGAACAAGGCTGGTTAGAAGGCGATATCCTGCTCAATACGGACTCTGAGCAGGAAGGTGAAATTTACATGGGCTGTGCCGGCGGTGTAGATGCTGAGCTGAAACTCACAACAGAACGCGAGTCAGTTCCTGCTGGCCACACAGCATTGAAACTCGTGGTGAAAGGCTTGAAAGGCGGTCACTCCGGCTGTGACATTCATACCGGTCGAGCGAACGCCAACAAACTGCTGGGCCGTTTCCTGTTTGCTCACGCGCAGCCGCTTGCGCTTCAACTCAGCAGCCTGAAAGGCGGTACACTGCGCAATGCGATTCCACGGGAAGCCGCTGCCATCGTGACGCTACCAGCCGAAAAAGCCGATGCCCTTCACACGCAATTCACAGCATTCGAAACGCTGCTCAACGCTGAGCTGGGACAAATTGAAACCAACATTCAGCTGTCGGTAGAAACGGTCGATATGCCTGCGAATGTGTTGAAGCACGACAGTCAGCAGCGACTGCTTGCCCTCATCAATGCCTGCCCGAATGGCGTCATGCGCATGAGTGACGACATTCCTGGCGTTGTTGAAACCTCTTTAAATCTGGGGGTCATCACCACAGAAGAAAATCAGATCACCCTGCTGTGTCTGATCCGCTCACTGATCGATTCTGGCCGTATCCATGTCGAAGAAAACCTGACGGCATTGGCGCAACTGGCTGGTGCAGCATGCAGTTTCTCTGGCGCATACCCAGGCTGGAAACCGGATCCGGACTCCGAAGTGATGCACCTGTTCCGTGAAACCTACAAAGATATTTACGGTAACGTTCCCAACATCATGGTGATTCATGCCGGGTTGGAGTGTGGTCTGTTCAAAGAACCTTACCCGGACATGGACATGATTTCATTCGGGCCAACGATCAAATTCCCGCATTCTCCGGACGAGAAAGTGAACATCAAGACCGTGGGTCTGTTCTGGGAACAGATGGTTGCAATCCTCAAGCAAATTCCAGTGAAGTAATCCATCACTGAAATCACCGATAACTTTCAAAGGGGAGCCAGGCTCCCCTTTTATTGCGTTGATCCTGAAGCTACCACTCAAAAGTTAACTGTTTGGCTTGTGTGCCCAACTCCAGACCGACACTGAGACCGATCAAACGGATCTCCCGCCCTTTTTGCCGGGTCAGAGCCTCCGTCAGTAAGGCGGCAAACTGTTGCTTCTCCAGCACCGGCTGAATATGTTCGACCGTAGTTTGCTGAAAATCGGCAAATTTCACCTTTATGCCCTGCCTTGCGATCCGTAAATCCGGCCGCACACGCTTCAGTCTTGATTCCAGCTCAGGATACAAACGCTCCACAACTTGCCAGCACTCAGCATAGTCACTGATATTCTGAGAGAAGGTTCGCTCAACACCCACCGACTTCCGCTCGCGAGACACCACCACTTCCCTGTCATCGATCCCATGGGACCGCGACCACAGCGACTGGCCAAACTTGCCGAACTGTTGCAGCAATTGCCGCCGATCATAAGCCTGCACATCGCTGCCCACATAAAGCCCGATGTCATGCAGCTTTTGAATCATGACTTTACCGACACCGGGAATTTTTTCGAGGGGTAGCTTCGCAACAAATTCAGGGACATCGGCTGGCGTCACCACATACTGTCCGTCGGGCTTGTTCAGGTCCGAAGCTATCTTGGCGATAAATTTCACCGGAGCAATCCCTGCGGAAGCGGTCAGGTAAAGTTCTTCACGGATGGCCCGGCGAATATCTTCAGCAATCAGGGTTGCAGAACCTCGCATCTGGGTGCATTCGGTGACATCCAGATAAGCTTCATCCAACGACAAAGGCTCAATCAGAGCCGTATATCGTTGAAAAATTGCCCTGATTTGCTGAGAGACTTCTTTATACAAAGCCATTCTGCCCGGAACCAATACCAGATTGGGGCATAATTTCAGCGCCTGTGCAGTCGGCATGGCTGAGCGCACCCCAAATTGCCGGGCCAGATAATTACAGGTACTGATGACCCCACGCTGTTCAGAGCGCCCGCCAATGGCGATGGGAACATCCCGTAAAGCAGGATTTTCTCGCATTTCGACGGCGGCAAAAAAACAATCCATATCAACATGGATGATTTTTTTCTGCACTGGCTGATCTGAAGCGGACTCTGACATCGCGAATATGAACACTCTGATAGACTGTTTTTATATACAGCATTATAGAGCGCTCGGCCACAGATGGCGAGGATCAAAAAAGCCCATGGGATCAACCATGGGCTTTGCATGTGATTCGGAGAAAATCAGAGGATCTGATTCTTCTTCCATTCGGCTTGTTTCGCAGCACGTGCTTCACGTTTCAGGCGTTTGTCACATGGCTCCGGGCAGTCGCATTCTTTTTCGATACCCACAGCACCCAGACCACCACAGCTGCCCGCCACGGTTTTACGCTGGAAAATATAGCCAACGGCCATTGCAACAATGACCAACAGAAATACACCAAAGGTGGTTACATATACCAACATACTATGCTCTCAGCTTACTTCTTCTGCATGTAAGGGGCAAAGGCCTCTGAAGCGTACTCTTTAAAGCCTTCGTCAGTGCTCACAATCAGCAGAACCGGCAATTTTTCTCTGTTCGCCAGCTCCATTGCTTTCTCTTCACCCATCACGGAAAATGCCGTTGCCAGCGCATCAGCTGTCATACATTGTGGATGCATCACAGTGACGGAAACAACGCGGTTTGTGATCGGTTGACCCGTTTTCGGGTTAATCAGATGGGAGTAGCGTACACCATTTTCTTCAAAATAGTTACGATAATCTCCAGACGTCGCAATCGCCATTTCTCCCGGCTCAATCACTTCCTGAATCGCACGGCTTCCGTCTTCAGTCGGCTTCTCGATGGCAATACGCCATGGTACGCCTTCTGCATTCTTACCTTTGAGGCGAATTTCACCACCAATTTCAACCAGATAGTCCTGAGACCCCAGCGAAGCAATATAATCCGCAATCACATCCACGCCGTAGCCTTTAGCGATTGAAGAAAGATCGACATACAAACCCGGTAAATCTTTGAGGAGTCGATTTCCGTCGACGCTCAGGTGTTCAATCCCAACCTCCTGTTGACGCGCCTGAAGTTCGGCTGCTGTTGGGATCACTTCCGGACGTGCTTCCGGACCAAAGCTCCACAGGTTGACCAGTGGACCAACGGTCACATCCAAGGCACCATCGGTCAGTTGAGACAACCGAATCGCTTCCCGGACCACAGTCGCCGTATCCTGTGACACTGCGAACGGTTCACTGCTTTGATGCTGATTAAACCGGCTGAGTTCTGAATCCTCACGATAGGTCGACATCTGGTCATTCACCAGCTCTAACCGACGGTCAATTTCCTGCTGAAGTGCCGTTTCACTTGGCATACCGTCCTGTTCAATTAATTTAATTGAATAATACGTCCCCATCGTCGAGCCTGTGAGATGGATCAGCTGAGGCTTCTCGCTACAGCCACTGATAACCAGTGCCATCACCAGCAGCATTAAGGCTCGGGTGAATACTTTCTTCATGCAAGGGATCTCCAAAATACAGCACGTCTGTGCACTCAGGGTGAATCTGATGAGTCATACCAATCGCAGTAAATAACTGGTCATCCTAGCTTGTTGAAATGTTCGATATCTGCGTTAGATTTTTTGATTGTAGAATAACTACTTATCTAAAAAATCTGCCTTGTTCCCAAACATTTTTCCTGCGCTATTTTTGATCACTTACTTACTTTGATTGGTATCAAATTAGGGCTGACTAAAATCTTTCTGAATGGTGAAGAAAAATGGCTGACCTATTCAGGTCAGCCATTCTGGAAGGAGTACCTCAGGCAGCCTTAGCCACCGAAGTCATCCAGCAGGATGTTTTCATCTTCAACACCCAGATCTTTCAGCATGCCGATCACAGCAGCGTTCATCATCGGTGGACCACACATGTAGTATTCACAGTCTTCCGGTGCTTCATGATCTTTCAGGTAGTTTTCATACAGCACGTTATGGATGAAGCCTGTGTAACCGTCCCAGTTGTCCTCTGGCAGAGGATCAGACAGAGCGCAGTACCACTTGAAGTTCTCATTCTCTTCCTGAAGCATATCGAAATCTTCTACATAGAACATTTCACGCTTAGAACGAGCACCGTACCAGAACGTCATCTTACGCTTAGAGTTCAGACGCTTCAGCTGGTCGAAGATGTGAGAACGCATTGGTGCCATACCAGCACCACCACCGATGAAGACCATTTCTGCATCAGTATCTTTCGCGAAGAACTCACCAAACGGTCCAGAGATCGTTACCTTATCACCAGCTTTCAAAGACCAGATGTAAGAAGACATGATACCTGGTGCGACATCCGGATTACGAGGTGGCGGCGTAGCGATACGCACGTTCAGCATGATGATGCCTTCCTCTTCCGGATAGTTCGCCATTGAGTAAGCACGGATTGTGTGCTCATTCACTTTCGACTCGTAACGGAACAGATTAAATTTGTCCCAGTCTTCACGATACTCTTCAGGAATGTCGTAATCCGCGTACTTCACATGGTGAGCAGGCGCTTCGATCTGGATGTAGCCACCTGCACGGAAAGGTACAGATTCACCATCCGGAATCCCCAGTTTCAGCTCTTTGATGAAGGTGGCTTTGTTATCGTTTGAGATAACAGTACATTCCCACTTCTTCACGCCAAAGATTTCTTCTGGCAGCTCGATGTCCATGTCGGATTTCACGTTGACCTGACAAGACAGACGCTCACCGTCACGTGCTTCACCTTTTGTGATGTGGTCCAGCTCAGTTGGCAGAATATCACCGCCGCCTGATTTGATTTTCACACGGCACTGACCGCATGAACCACCGCCACCACAAGCAGAGGAAACGAAAATACCGCTGCCTGCCAGAGCACCCAGCAGTTTGCCACCCGCAGCGGTTGTAATCGCTTTTTCCGGGTCATTGTTGATTGAGATAGTGATGTCACCTGATGGTACCAGCTTGGATTTAGCGAACAGAATCACCAAAACCAGAGCCAGGATAATCAGGGTAAACATAACTACGCCAAGAATAATATCCATGAATTATCCCTTTATATCCTGTTTACAGCTGTACACCGGAGAAGGACATGAAGCCCAACGCCATGAGACCAACACTGATGAAAGTGATACCCAGGCCACGCAGACCAGCAGGCACATCAGCATACTTCATCTTCTCGCGGATACCCGCCAGAGCGACAATCGCCAGCATCCAGCCGATACCTGAGCCAAAGCCATAGACGACAGATTCTGCGAAGTTGTAGTCACGTTGTACCATGAAAGATACACCACCGAAGATCGCACAGTTTACGGTGATCAGCGGCAGGAAAATACCCAGCGCGTTGTACAGCGGCGGGAAGAATCGGTCCAGAATCATTTCCAGAATCTGTACCAGTGCCGCAATTACACCGATAAATGTGATGAAGTTCAGGAACGTCAGGTCAACGCCCTCAACAATGGCGCCGTCTTTCAACAGCAAGTTGTAAACCAGGTTGTTCACAGGCACAGCAATGGTCAGAACAACGGTAACCGCAACGCCCAGACCAAAAGAGGTTTTAACTTTCTTGGAAACCGCCAGGAATGTACACATCCCCAGGAAGAAAGACAGTGCCATGTTCTCGATGAAAATCGAGCGAACCATTAAGCTAATATAATGTTCCATGTTTCCCTTACTCCTTCGCTTCAACTTGTTCTGGACGGAAGGTACGAATTGTCCAGATCAGGAAGCCAATCAGGAAGAAGGCAGACGGTGCCAGTAGCATGATACCGTTCGGCTGATACCAGCCACCTTCAGAGATCAGCGGCAATACCTGAACACCAAAGATGCTTCCAGAGCCCAGCAGCTCACGGAAGAAACCCACAGTAATCAGAACGAAACCATAGCCTAAACCGTTACCAATACCATCCAGCAGAGATGGCAGTGGTGCAGATTTCATGGCGTAAGCTTCCGCACGACCCATGACGATACAGTTGGTGATGATCAGACCAACGAATACAGACAACTGCTTAGAGATGTCGTAAACGTAAGCTTTCAGGATCTGGTCCACCACGATTACCAGAGAGGCGATGATCGCCATCTGCGCGATAATCCGCACGCTGTTTGGAATTTGGTTACGTACCAGAGAAACAAAGAAGTTGGAAAATGCTGTAACAAAAGTTACCGCCAGCGTCATCACGAACGCAGTTTCCAGTTTTGTGGTTACAGCTAACGCTGAACACACACCCAGTACCTGCAGGGCAATCGGGTTATTACTAACCAGCGGCCCTAACAGGACTTTTTTCATTTCTTTCGTATCAGCCATTGTTCAGGCCTCCGTTACGCACTTTCGCCAGGAACGGACCAAAACCGTTTTCACCCAACCAGAATTTGAAAGTGTTTTCTACCCCGGTGCTCGTCAGGGTTGCACCTGACAGGCCATCAATACCGTGAGCATCTCCTTGTGGTGCGCCGCCTTTTACAACGCGGATGGCTGGCTCAAAGTTGTCATCAAACAACTTCTTACCTTCCCATTGTGCACGCCATTTCGGGTTAACAACCTCACCACCCAGACCAGCCGTTTCGCCCTGCTCATAGTAGGAGATACCCGCAACAGTATTGCCGTCAGTCTCAACAGCAACAAAGGCATACATCATCGACCACAGACCTTTACCATTCACAGGCAGAATCAGTTTCTGTATCTGGTCATTTTCATCTTTCACCAGATAAACTTTCGCCACATTCGCACGACGATTCAGTTTTGCCGGATCTTCAGATGGGTTCAGTTTCACAGACAACGCCGGTGTTTTTGCAGCATCACGCTGGTCATACTCGGCAGGTGACACACCATCAACAGAATCAATAAAATTGCCTGTTTCCAGCTCAACCAGTTTTGGTTCAATAAACTGATTGTAAGTCTGCGGGATGTCGATACCGTCTTGCAGCAAGCCTGCAACAGACAGGATATTACGCTGAACATCCAGTTTCGCATTGTGTTGCTGCATCGGGCGCAGCATAACTGCTGCGGTTGATACCACAATCGAGCACACCAGGCTCAGGGCAACAACAACGATCAGCGTTTTCTTGATGCTATCATTCTTACTTGACATGACGAGCCAGTCTCCGTTTGATGTTGCCTTGAATCACTGCATGGTCAAACAGCGGTGCAAACAGGTTCGCGAACAGAATCGCCAGCATCATGCCTTCCGGATATGCAGGGTTAACCACACGTACCAGAACAGCCATCACACCGATCAATGCACCGTACCACCACTTCCCTTTGTTGGTGAAAGAGGCAGAAACAGGGTCGGTTGCCATGAACATCATACCGAATGCAAAGCCACCCAGAACCAGGTGCCAATGCCAAGGCATCGCAAACATTAGGTTGCTGGTAGAATCGATCAGGTTAAACAGCGTTGCCGTCGCAACCATACCAATCAGCGTACCCAGAATGATGCGCCAGGATGCAATGCCCAGATAAACAATGAAAGCACCACCGATCAGAATGAACAGGGTTGAAACTTCACCGATAGAACCAGGAATACGGCCAATGAAAGCGTCCATCCAGGTTACAGCTTCGCCAGTAATCGTGTTCACGACAGCAGCCTGACCGCCCGTAGCCCACTGGCTCAGTGCCGTTGCACCCGAGAAGCCGTCAGCCGCGGTCCACACCAGATCACCAGAGATCTGAGCAGGATATGCGAAGAACAGGAAGGCACGACCCGCCAGCGCAGGGTTCAGGAAGTTACGGCCAGTACCACCGAAGACTTCTTTCGCCACAACAACACCAAAGGTAATCCCCAGGGCTGCCTGCCACAGAGGCAGTGTTGGCGGTACGATCAGCGCAAACAGAATCGAAGTGACGAAGAAACCTTCGTTGACTTCATGTTTACGGACCATACAGAACAGGACTTCCCAGATACCACCAACGATAAAGACCGTCGCGTAGATAGGCAGGAAGTATGTCGCCCCCAGGATCATCTTGCTGCCCCAGCCTGCGTCAGCACCCAGGGTGCCACCCAGTGACTGTGTCAGCCAGTAGTGCCAGTCGCCCTGAATCACACCAGCCAGTTCAGCACCAGCATACAGGTGGTTCAGGCCAGCAATAGCCTGATGGCCCACGTTGTACATACCCCAGAACATTGCTGGGAATACGGCCAACCAGACCATGATCATGATACGTTTCAGGTCGATACTGTCACGCACGTGAGAACCGGTACGGGTCACCATACCTGGGGTGTAAAGCACGGTTGCAACTGCTTCATACAGTGCAAACCACTTCTCATGCTTACCACCTGGTTCAAAGTGGTGTTCAATCTGCTCGAGGAAATTCTTGAGGCTCATGAATTACCCTTCCTTCTCAATCTTGTCCAGGCATGCACGCAGCATTGGACCGAACTCATACTTACCTGGGCACACAAAGGTACACAGCGCCAGATCTTCTTCATCCAGCTCCAGCGCACCCAGTTGTTGGGCACTATCGCTATCGCCAGCGCACAGATCACGCAACAGTAATGTTGGTTCGATGTCCAGAGGCATGACACGCTCATAGTTACCGATTGGCACCATAGAACGCTCACTACCATTGGTCGTGGTTGTCATGTTGTACAGTTGACCTGGGAAAAATTGGCTGAAGAAAGCACGCGTCACAGAGAATTTGTTCTTACCCGGTGAGATCCAACCCATGAACTCTTTCTCACGGCCTTCGCGCAGCGCAGAGATCTGCAGATGGTAACGTCCCAGATAAGCATGTGGACCCGATGCATTCACACCGTTCAGGACAGAGCCTGACAGCACGCGCAGCTCACCAGTCATCAGTTCGCCTTCGGTCAGTTGCTCCACAGAAGCCCCCAGAACCGTACGAACCAGACGCGGGTTGTTCACAGCAGGACCAGCCAGCGCAACAACACGCTGCGTATATAATTCACCCGTCAGGAACAGGTGACCAAATGCGATCACATCCTGATAGTTCAGGTGCCATGCAACATTTTTGGTGTCTGCGCCATACAGAGTATGAATATGCGTACCCACCAGACCCGCTGGGTGCGGACCGTTGAATACGTGCTCTTCAACATTGGCTTCGTTGCTGCGAGGCAGGCTTGCACCTGACTTACACACAAACACCTTGCCACTGGTCAGTTGAGACAGAAGGGTCAGACCCGCAACAAAGGCATCGCCTTGTTCGTTGATGATCACTTCCGGATTGGCTGCCAGCGGATTGGTATCCATCGCATTGACAAAGATCGCCTGAGTTTCAGCATCGATTGCAGGAATCTTGCTGAACGGGCGGGTACGCAATGCTGTCCACAAACCGGATTCAACCAGCTGCTCAACAATAGCAGCATGATCCAGTTGCGCCAGTTGCGCTTTGTCGTAGCTCTTGAATGTGATTTGCTCATCGCCCTCAACGTCGATCACGACGGACTGGAGCACACGCTTAGCACCACGATTGACTTCCACAACCTTGCCGCTGGCTGGCGCAGTAAACTTCACGCCAGGGTTCTTCTTATCTTCGAAGAGCACCTGACCTTTTTTTACTACGTCCCCTACGCGTGCATGCATCGTTGGACGCATACCCACATATTCTTCGCCAAGCAAGGCGACTCGAGTGATGGCCTTGCCATCATTTATCGCCTGGGTAGGAGTCCCAGCAATTGGGATATCCAGACCCTTCTTTATTGTAATCATACGCACTTGCACTACATTAACGGGAAAAAGAACTTGTTATTGCGCAATTTAGACACGACTTTCCATGGTCCGAAGCCGGTGTCAGATACCACCAGCACCGCAACATCCTATTTACTCTTTCATCACACAACCGGATGATGAGTTTTTTCGAGGGCCGGATTTTAGCATTAATCAACGGGTTTTTACTATGGCAAACCTCGCTAATCGAACTGAAATTCAGCGATAGCTGATGTGCTTATCATCACGACAACGGATAATTTTGAACCAACGCACACTTGCAGTGGTTACAACCGTGATTCCCTCGAGCAATGCACTTTTCTGCTGTTTACATTCTGATATCAATTTAACAACACCAAAAAGTCGCCAGTAAAACTAACGCATTCGGTGATCATAAAACAGCAAAAAACCATGCAATTCCGCATCGATTTTGCAACATATGTTTTCACTCGCTTACACTGGAAATATCTTGTTGCAATCCAGTGTCCGGAGTCAGTATAGACGGCCCGGCCGTCTGAGACTGTGAGAATCTTTCGGGTCAGTCACCGGGCAAAAATTGAGCGTATTTT
This sequence comes from Photobacterium sp. 1_MG-2023, assembly GCF_030547945.1. Lineage (NCBI taxonomy): Bacteria > Pseudomonadati > Pseudomonadota > Gammaproteobacteria > Vibrionales > Vibrionaceae > Photobacterium > Photobacterium sp. 1_MG-2023. The sequence goes on from NZ_JAUORR010000002.1 coordinate 362,038, forward strand.
ACGCGATGACTCAATTGACCAAGACAACCGACTTCAAATTTCAGACTGTAAAAAACCGCAACAGGTGCGGTTTTTTCTGAGAGCGGCATACAATCGCCAGCAGTCAGGGTGAAAGACAGACGAACTTAGCCAAACTTACTGCCACCCAGGCAAGACGGAGAAGCCGGAGCGGCCTGCTGAGTCGCCCATTCATCCGGGGTGTAGGTATGAATCGCGAGCGCATGGATATGGTTCGCCAGTTCATCTGCCAGAATCGCATTTACCGTTCTATGGCGACCAATCAGTCGCTGGTCTTCAAATTCATGACTGACAACAATCACTTTAAAGTGACTTTCAGCCCCTTTTGGCACATTGTGCATGTAACTTTCGTTGATCACGTCCAGATGAACCGGGGCGAGGGATTGCTGCAATTTCTGTTCGATACGTTCCTGGATCATGGGTCCTCCTGATGCTTGATCAGACCAGCGACGATTTGCGGATCATAAATCCTGCGCTGACTGTCGTTTACCTCACCGGTTACAACATCATCAGCACAGTTTACCTTTGCAGGCTGGCCCGCATCTGCGAAAATATTCAACCCGACAACATACCCTAAAGATAGTCCGAATGAAACCTGAGCTCACCTTGCACAGCAGAAGCCTGACGCTGCAACGCTACCCCATTCGCAAGCGCGAAACGCTGCAGGCCTGGGATGCGGCAGATGAATACCTGATCAATCAGGTCGAAACCATAAAAGCCGAGCAGGCGCTGACACTGGATGCAACCCGTCCTGTGATCTTGATGAATGATGGTTTTGGTGCACTCGCGTGCTGGTTTGCAGGACAAATGCCAGTGTTCTCCGTCGGCGATTCTTATATTGCCCGAAAAGCCAGTGAAACCAACTTAGAAGAAAATCAGTTGCCGCGCGTTCAGTTTCAGGACTGCCTGTCTCCGTTGCCGGATCAACCGCAACTGGTGCTGCTGAAGTTGCCCAAAAGCAATCGGCTGCTCAGCTGGCAACTGGCCCAGCTTTGCGCATCACTGCCGGAAGACTGCATCGTGATTGCGGCCGGAAAGGCCAAAGAGATCCATACATCAACGCTCAAACTGTTTGAAAAGTACCTCGGCCCGACCTCCACCTCTCTGGCGGTAAAAAAAGCACGCCTGATCTTCTGCCGTCCCGATGCATCACTGGCACGCGCACTCCCGGAAATTGAACGTTGGGACGTCCCGGAATACCAGTTGACCCTGAGCAATCACGCCAATGTTTTCTCCGGCGAAAGTTTAGACATTGGTGGCCGGTTTCTGCTGGAACATATCCCACAGGATCCGGCACTGAAGCACATTGTTGACCTGGGATGCGGAAACGGCGTGATTGGTATTCAGGCAGCCCGGCTCAATCCGCAGGCGCAAGTGACCTGTGTTGATGAAAGTTTCATGGCGGCAGCCTCCTGCCGCGAAAATGCTGACCTGAATCTGACGCACCCGCAACAGTTGACCGTTAAAGTAGATAACTGTCTGGAAACTATGGCAAATGATGACGCGGATCTGGTACTTTGTAATCCCCCGTTTCACCAGCAAAATACCATCACGGATCACATTGCCTGGCAGATGTTCGCAGATGCCAAACGTTGTTTACGACCGGGTGGCCGGCTGATTGTTATTGGCAATCGCCATCTGGGTTACGATGGCAAACTCAAGCGTTTGTATGCGAAAGTACACAAAATTGCACAAAATAATAAATTCGTGGTTTATCAAGCTGAAAAATAAGCCCAAACTCTTCAACATTCCGGCTGCATAACAGCCTGTTTTAATAAGGAACGAACCGGATGAGGCCACTTCTTTTAGCCCTATCAATGCTGGCGCTGACCGCCTGTACTGCACCAACGGACATGCAACTTTCACTTCAGCCCACGCCGGCCCTGTCGTCTCAGGCCAGCATGCAGGGCCTGAATCTGAACCTTGAAAGCCGGGATTTACGGACAGCCCAGTTTGTTGCCGTCATCGACAACGGGGACAAAAATGTCCACCCATTACACGCCACAGAAAATCTGCGCCTGACCCTGCAAAATGCACTGACCCGTCAATTGGAGTCTCAGGGCGTTCAGGTCGGCCCGGAAAGCCAGAGCACCATGCGCATGGATATTCTGGAAGCCATTGTCAATGTGAAGCAAAGTGCGTTCAGCCATACCCTGAACAGTAAACTGCAGCTTCAGCTGGTTCTGACCACACCGAACGGAAAGTTCATTAAACGCTATGCCGGAAAGTCGTCCCGTGAAGGGGCTATGAATGCATCACCTGAAGCCATGGAACTGGCCATGAATGGCCTGATGGACGCTGTCCTGCGTGACATTCAGGGAGATGCCGAACTCAGCAGCTACATGGAGGAGAATCTCTGATGCGCCGACTGTTAACCGCCGCCATTCTGGCCTGCACATTTTCAGCCCATGCCGCCACACAAGTGGCTGTCGACACCTCTCTGGGTGAATTTGTTGTTGAACTCAATGAAGAAAAAGCACCGATTTCCAGCAAAAACTTCCTCCGCTATGTCGAGGATGGCAGCTATGTCGGCACTGTGTTCCACCGGGTTATTCCGGGATTCATGGCACAGGGCGGCGGATTTGATGCAGAGTTCAACCGCCGTCCGAGCTACGATCCGATCAAAAACGAATCCGACAATGGTCTGAGCAACCAACGGGCAACCCTTGCAATGGCCAGAACCCAGGTTGCCGATTCAGCAACCCGTCAGTTCTACATCAACTACCAGAACAACACATTTCTGGACGGGCAGGCCGGGAAAGTGGGCTATGCCGTGTTCGGAAAAGTTGTGAAAGGGTTCTCAGTTATTGAAAAAATGGCGCAGGTTCCTACAACAACAGTCCGCTCAATAGGTATGAAAGATGTACCTCAGCAGCCTATAGTTATTAAAGCTATCCATATTCTCAACAAATAGACTGGCGTCCGCCTGGCCGTGAGTCTGCGGCCAGGTGAACTTCCATGTTGAAACTTGTTTCCTCACAACCGGACGTGCCAACGGAGCGAATTGCCCGCCATGTTGCAGATCATGCGCCCGCACTGGCTTTATCTATGCTGGGAACACTGGAAGGAAGCACCAGTTATGATTCACTGAAAAAAACCTGCACGGAGCACCTGCACGACTGGTGGCAACTGTCTGTCCCCAGCGGCACCCCGGCTTCCGGCTATGAATCGGTGTACTGGTATCTGCTGCACCTGATGGAATCCCTCGAAGAGCATCAGTTGCTGGGCAACTGTTTCATTCAATTTCGCGTGACCGCGGGTGCGAAATTCTTGCTTGGCATCGGCGAGCAACCGGAAAAAATGCAGGGAATTCGTCCTTAACACACTTTTCTCCCGAGCAACCCGCAGTTTTGACCTTCCACTGGTTTTTCTCCCGCCTACATACTGATACCTTAATAGCTTCAACCCCCTTCAGCATGCTGCGTACAGTGAATCTGTCCGGGGATATTCGTTTGTTTTAGTTACAGAGGCCCCATCCGATGGAGCAATCCGTTGAAAACCAGGAAGATCTGGGTTGGCGAGTATATCTCGAAAAGTCAGTTTTAATTATGTTAGCCCTCGGCTTTTCTTCCGGCCTTCCCATTTTACTGGTCTTCGGCACCCTGTCATTCTGGCTCCGTGAAGCCGATGTCAGCCGGACAGATATCGGTTATTTCAGCTGGGTCGCGCTCGCCTATGGTTTAAAATGGATCTGGTCGCCCCTGATTGACCGCTTTCCCGTCCCGGTCTTTTCAAACCTGCTCGGACGCCGGCGAGGCTGGATGGTCTTCTCTCAATTGATGATCATCGCTTCCCTGTGCGGCATGGCTGTCAGTAACCCTCAGGCTGATTTGTCTCAGCTTGCTATTTTCGCGGTCATTGTCGCCATCGCTTCGGCTTCACAGGACATTGTGATCGATGCGTACCGGATTGAACTGGCAACAGAACGCCTGCAAGCTGCGCTGGCCGCAGCCTATATGACAGGTTACCGGTTAGCGATGATTATGGCAGGTGCTGGCGTTTTAGCTTTTGCTGCCCTGTTCGGCTCTGACAGCAGTTATGATCCCATCGGCTGGAAAACGGCGTATTTCATTATGGCCAGCATGATGTCCATTGGACTGATCACAGCATTATGCATTCGCGAACCCCAAGTGAATGGCAAAGCCATGGAAGAGCTGGAAGCCGATCTTCGCTATAAAATGGTGTCTCAGGGGTTGCCACCAGCACTGGCCCGCATTGCGGCCTGGTTTTATACCGCTGCAGTCATGCCTTTCATTGATTTCTTTTCCCGCTATGGCAAAGCCGGATTCCTGTTGCTCGCCCTGATCGGCTGCTACCGGATCTCCGATGTCGTTATGGGCGTGATGGCCAATGCGTTTTACGTGGATATGGGATTCATCAAGAGTGAAGTGGCTGCGGTGTCCAAAGTCTATGGGGTCATCATGACACTGGCTGGTGCCGGATTAGGGGGCCTGCTGATTGTCCGGTATAACACCCTGCGTATTCTGGCCTTGGGTGCCATACTGGCCGCCTTCACCAATCTGCTCTTTCTGGCATTCACATACATTGGCAACAACCTGCCGATGCTGACGCTGGTGATTTCTATCGACAATCTGAGTGCAGGGATTGCGACAGCCGCGTTTATTGCTTTCATGTCCGGCTTGACCAATGTTGCCTTCTCAGCAACTCAATACGCATTGTTCAGTTCGATTATGCTGCTGTTTCCGAAGTTTCTGGCTGGCTTCTCAGGGCTTTTTGTCGACTTATACGGCTACAACACTTTCTTCCTGAGCACAGCGCTGATCGGTATTCCGGTTCTCTTTCTTATCAAAGCCGTTGCACTTTATGCGCCGCATCAAAAATAATTGTGCCTGCCCGTGAAACTTTATCCGGCCTGAACGTTCCAACATTTCAGGCCGATTTCGACCTTCCCCGACCTTGTTTTTTCTTTTTTTGTTGAACCTTTCCAGCCTCACATTGACTTTATTTGATTTCAGACAGGATTTATTCCTTTCCTGAATGAACAATTAATGACCAAAAGCTCACTAAGTTAAAAATAATTACATCAAATCTCGCGTGAAAAGCGATCAATATCACCTTTAAATGACTTTGAAATCCATTACATAAGATCGAATTCACAATCAAAAAACAACTAGTGAAACGTTACATTCACATTAGTGACATCAAGCAATACACTGCCCGCCATTGAAACGGACTGGTCAAAAAAGTCCGGTGTCCTTATTCATTGAGCGAGAGTTGACGATGCGTAAATCCCTAGTTGCACTGAGCGTACTGGCTGCTTCCCTGCCTGCTGCTGTAAACGCTGCTGATTACACCGACGGTGATATCCACAAAAACGACTACAAATGGTCCCAGTTTAACCTGATGTATGCGTTTGATGAGCTGCCAAGCGAATCCAGCCATGATTATCTGGAAATGGAATTCGGCGGTCGTTCAGGCATCTTCGATCTGTACGGCTACGTGGATGTTTTTGATCTGACCACTGATCCGGACAGTGATAAAGCTGGCGCAGATAAAATCTTCATGAAATTTGCACCTCGCGTTTCTCTGGATGCACTGACTCAAACAGACCTGTCTTTTGGCCCAGTACAAGAGTTGTATGTGGCGACTGTTTTGGAATGGGGTGGCGGTAAAACTGGCCCAGGTGGATTCGCAGCTGGTGTTAGAGGCCCTAACACGCAGAAAATCGGTTTAGGTTCTGATGTGAATGTTCCTTGGTTAGGTAAAATCGGCCTAAACCTATATGGAACTTACGACTCGAACAAAAAAGACTGGAACGGTTACCAGATTTCGACCAACTGGTTCAAACCTTTCTACACGCTGGACAACGGCAGCTTCGTGTCTTACCAGGGTTACATTGATTACCAGTTTGGCATGAAAGAAGAGTACTCTTCTGCCAGCAATGGTGGTGCCATGTTCAACGGTATCTACTGGCATTCTGAACGTTACGCATTGGGGTACGGCCTGAAAGCTTATAAAGATGTCTACGGCATTAAAGATTCGGATGCACTGAAATCAACTGGTTTTGCTCACTATATCAGCATGACTTACAAGTTCTAAGGCTTGCCCTGAGCAACGCACAGAATCCAGCAAAGGCGCCTTTTCGGCGCCTTTGTTTTTCGTTCTAACTCCTGAGACAATTTTCTTACCTTCATCTCCCGATTTTATCCACCTGATTTTATGACTGATTTTCAACGTTCCGATTGGTCTCCCTCGGCGAAGCACTGATTATTTTCTTACATCTAAGGCAGCCCGGCCGCAATCCACTAATCTTTTAACTTAGACACTGTCTTTCTGTTAAGAAACAAGCCCCTTGACAGCAGTGTTCCCCAAGCAATGGCAACGATAAACGATAAGTGAGAACGCCAACATGAAACAGACCCCGTTAGCTTTGGCTCTTGGAGCAGTCCTGGTTGTCCCCGGAATCAGCTTTGCCGCAGACTATACTGACGGCGATATCCATAAAAATGACTATAAATGGTTCCAGTTCAATTTGATGTACGCACTGGAAGAATACCCACGGGCACCGGACGATTCGTCCGGTCACGATTATCTGGAAATGGAATTTGGCGGACGTTCCGGGATTTTCGATTTATATGGCTATGTCGATTACTTCGATCTGACGGAGCATGATGCCAGCGACAAAAAAGACCGGCCCAAAATGTTCATGAAATTTGCCCCGCGGGTTTCGCTGGATGCCCTGACCAGAACCGATCTCTCCTTTGGTCCGGTGCAAGAGCTGTACTTTGCAACCCTTTTCAACTGGGGAGGTGGTGCGCATGATGTCAACAATTCCTTTTGGGGGATAGGTTCAGACGTCATGGTCCCCTGGTTTGGCAAAGTCGGCCTCAATTTGTATGCGCTGTACGATGTGAACGCCAAAGACTGGAATGGCTACCAGATCTCGACCAACTGGTTTAAACCCTTTTATACCTTTGATAACGGCACCTTCCTTTCCTATCAGGGGTATATTGATTACCAGTTTGGTGCAGATGATGAGTTCAATGGTAATTCACAAGCAACGCATGGCGGGAACTGGTTTAACGGCCTGTACTGGCATTCAGACCGCTTCTCTGTCGGTTACGGCCTGAAGCTCTTTTATGATGTCTACCTGATTGAAGACTCCGACGCCTTTGAATCAACCGGTCCGTCTCATTATTTCTCTGTCACCTATAAATTCTGAACCCTGACGACGCATGAAGTCCGGATGCTGCTTTATCCGGACTTTTTCTTTCCCCGACAAAGCACCAGCCGTTACAATAACACACAGTTTTCCTCCGACGACGGGATTTTCCGTGAACATCACTCTGGTCGGTGCCGGCGCAGTGGGTTGCCTTTGGGCAGGCGCGCTGGCCAAACAAGGACATCAGGTCCATCTCTGGCGACGTCAGCCGGGCACTCATTTCACGCTGAACTGGCAGGGGCTGGATACAGCAATCCCAGACACCTTGACCCTGCCCTGTAATCAGCCTTCGCTGCTGGCCAGCAGTGACGGGGTGCTCATCACTGTCAAAGCCTTTCAGGTCAGCGAAGCGGTGGCTTCGATTCAGCCTTTCCTGAAACCTCAGACACCGGTCATTGTGATGCACAATGGCATGGGCACAGAATCCCATGTTCTGAAGCAGTTACCGGAACATCCCGTGCTGTACGCCACCACAGCTCAGGGGGCTTTCCGACCCGATCCCTTCAGTGTGCGGCACACTGGCATGGGTCCGACCCACTTCGGCGGGGTCAACCCGGCAGGTCAGGCCTGCGCCCAGTTCAGCGACATTTTTCACGATGCCCTTCCCCCCTGCCACTGGCACACCGACATTCATCTGCCCCAGTGGCAGAAGCTGGCGATTAATTGTGCCATTAATCCGCTGACAGCCATTCACCAGTGCCGGAACGGAGAACTGGCCGACCGCCATTTTGCCGAGCCATTGCTGGCAATCTGTGATGAAGTCGCAGCCGTGATGCGTGCAGCAGGATATTCCGCAGAGACGGAATCACTCTTGCAGCAGGTCTACACCGTCATCAACGCGACTGCGGCCAATTACTCCTCAATGCAGCAGGATGTTGCCCATCAGCGACAGACAGAAATCGACGCCATTACCGGCTTTCTCATGGCACAAGCAGCCTCATTTCACATTGCCACACCAACGAATCAACAGCTGTGGCAGCAGATCAAACAGTTGGAGCAAAAATATGGCTAATGCAGCGCCAAGCATGGCAAAACACCCCACTGTCGCCGTGTGTATCGCGCCGGGCAGTGAAGAGATGGAAGTGATCAACACGGTGGATATTCTAATCCGTGCCGGCATGCAGGTCACTCTCGCCAGCGTGGCAGAAGATGGCGCGCTGGCCGTCAAAGGATCCCGGGGAATTACCCTGACCGCCGACAAGCGGCTGGTTGAGATCGCCGATGACCCTTTCGATTGCGTCGTTCTGCCGGGAGGTTTACCGGGCGCAGAATATTTACGCGACAGCACACTCGCCGTTGAGTTCGTCAAGCAGCATAAATATGACGGAAAGCTGGTTGCGGCAATCTGTGCAGCCCCGGTGGTGATGCTGGAACATCACCAGCTGTATCCGGATGCGCTGATGACGGCTCATCCGGGCTTTGTCGGGCAGATTCCGGAAGAGCGTCGCCGAGCTGGCCGCCGCGTGATGTTTGATGTGAATCATAACCTGCTGACCAGTCAGGCACCGGGAACGTCACAGGAATTCGCGCTGGAAATCATTACGTTACTGATGGGGAAAGCCAAGACGGCTGAAGTTGCCGAGCCCATGGTGATGTGGCCAAGCATGTGTTTCGATGTGGTGGGGAAAAGCTGATCATTCCTCTATTTCGCAAATGGGAAGGAATCATCGCGGTTTCAGTCATCGCTGGACGATCCCTCCCCCCTTTTCAAGGGGGAGGTCAGGAGGGGGTTATCGGGCACAAATGCAAAAGCCGTCGATTACGGGCGGTAAACCTTCACATTCTCAAAGCCATTTTCTTTGAGGTATAGCGCCTGCAGGCGGCTCATGACACCACGGGCACAGTACAGCAGATAAGTCTTGTCCTGCGGCAGATCACCAAACTGAGTCGCCAGCTTGTAGAATGGCAGGTGCTTCACTTCCACGCCTTCAATTTCCAGCGGACTCTCATCTTCTTCGTCCGGGCTGCGAATATCCAGCACCGTGCTGTTACCATCAATCTGGTCCACCAGCTCGATTTCCGGGGCCTGCACCTGACTTTCTTTTTCAATATCACGGATGTCCATCACACGGGCTTCACTCACCACGCGATCCAGTACCGCAAAGTCAAACTTAGCTTCTTCGGTTTCGAGTTTCTCTTTCACCGCTTTCACGGTTGGGTTCTTCGAAATCACACCGCAGAATTCAGGCATGGTCTTGGCGAAATCTTCGGTACCGATCTCGCGGGCCACATTGATGATGTCTTCTTTATCCCAGTTGATCAGCGGACGCAAAATCAGAGAGTCGGTCACGTTATCAATGTGACGCAGATTCGTCAGCGTCTGGCTGGACACCTGACCCAGAGCCTCACCGGTCACCAGTGCCTGAATGCCGAAACGTTCAGCGACCTGACCTGCAGCACGCATGAACATCCGCTTGAGCACGACGCCCATCTGGCCGTCATCAACGTTTTCCAGAATTTCAGCAACCACTGGCTCGAAATCGATGGCGATGAATTTGACCTTGGCTGAGGAGCCGAATTTTTTCCAAAGGAAATTTGAAACCTGCTTCACACCAATTTCATGGGCCGGACCGCCCAGATTAAAGAAGCAGTAATGCACCTTACTGCCCCGTTTGATGTGCAGATAGCTGGAAACACCGGAGTCAAAACCACCGGAGATCAGGCTCAGTACATCTTCCTGTGTGCCCAGCGGGAAGCCACCCAAGCCCTTATGACGTGCCAGAACATGATTCAGCTTGTCACCGTCGACTTCGATTTTCACGGTCAGTTGCGGGTTCTTCAGCTGAACTTTGGCGCTTTCAACGGCCTGATTCAGACCACCGCCAACATAACGTTCCAGCTCAATCGAGGTAAAATCATGCTTGCCGGTCCGTTTGGCGCGCACACAGAATGTTTTCCCTGCCAGATCGTCACGAACATGAGCCAGCGTCTGTTCGAAAATGTCATGCATGTCGGTGAAGCTGGTTTGTTTCACTTCCAGCACATGATGAATGCCCGGCGTCTGCGTCAGCACGGTCAAGACCTGATCACGAATCGTGTCGTCTTTCACGGACACATCGATATAGCTGCGACGGTTATAAACCGCCACTTGATCAGACAGGCGCTGAAGGATAATGCGGATATTGCACTCCAGGATTTTGGTAAAGCGCTTTCGCACCGACTCACTCTTTACAAAAATCTCGGGATGGGGCTTTACAATAAATTTCATAACATGCTTCGCTTCACAGGGCCTAACTAAAGGCGCGGATTATACAGCAAGCAAGCGGTCGCTGAAATACAAAGGATTCTCAGAAACATAGCGGGGACAGCTGACCGTAGTATTTCCCTGCGATCGGACTGTCCCTCACTGCCCTGTCAACCGGACGAACCGGAGATTCAGGGCTTCCCTTAATCAGATTGTAGGCTTAATTTGACGGGACGGCAGATTCCCCTGCCGGATCACTGGTCAGTTCATCAGAGTAATGCGGTTTACCCTGCATGATGGCAATCTCAACCCGGCGGTTCAGTTTACGGCCTTCTGCAGTCTCATTACTTTCCAGTGGCGCTGTATCCGCCAGACCCAGAACCCGCATCCGGCTGTGATCAAAGCCGGTCACTTTTTCCATTTCCTGTGCCACCGACACGGCGCGTTGTGCGGACAAGTCCCAGTTCGACCGGTAAAGCTCCGAATCTAAACGCTGGTTATCGCTATGGCCTGAAACCGTAATGACCCCAGGCACATCTTTGACCAGATCAGCCACCTGACGCACCAACGGACGGAATTTCGGCTGCAGGAATGCAGAGCCTTCCGGAAAGGCGCCTTTCTCACGGATCCGAATCACTACCTGCTGACCCAGGTTCTCCACTTCAATCAGGTTTTCCTGAATTTCACGTTCCAACGCCGTTTCCAGAATGTCTGCCAGCTGTTGCTGAGACTGTGTCATCTCTGAGCGGGTATTCTGGTTCATCTGCGTCGCGGTATGCTCAGAGCGTCCGCCGGTCAGTTTCCCGGCTTCGCGCTTAGTGCCGCCCGCTTTTTCAGACTCCCCGTCATGAAAGTCCAGCGTGCGCTGGGTCATGTCGATCGTCTGTTGCATGATCACTTCAATCGGCGTTGGCTCCGGCCGTCCCGGACGAAACTCCTGCGCAATCACACTGGTGCCTTTCGGAATATCCTTCACTTCCACCATGCTCTGCACACCAAAGGCAAATTTGAGTGAACCGGCGATCTGTTTGAACTTGAGTACATCCATTTCCGAAAAAGACAGCAACAACACGAAAAAGCACATCAGCAGGGTCGACAGATCGGCGAAGGTCGACATCCACGCGGGCGCTCCCTTCTTACATTTGCATTCGATCTCGTCCATCACGTGCCTCCTTATTCATCAACGTCGATACGACGCTGCTTTTCATGGAGGTAGTTTTTCAGGAAGCCATCGATGACACGCGGGTTCTGACCATCCTGAATCGCCAGCACACCGTCCAGAATCAAACGACGGTTCAATCTTTCTTCGTTTTTACGCAGCGACAGTTTGTCCGCAATCGGAATCGCGACCATATTTGCCAGGATTGAGCCATACAGCGTGGTCAGCAGCGCAACAGCCATGGCCGGACCAATCGACTTCGGGTCATCCATATTTGTCAGCATGGCGACCAGACCGACCAGCGTACCGATCATCCCCATTGCCGGGGCAACATCGCCCAGAGAGCTGAAAATACTAATGCCACGTTCATGACGCTCATTGGTCAGCCCGATGTCTTTTTGCAGGGTTGAACGCACGACATCAGCATCGTGACCATCCACCAGCAAATCAATTCCCTTGCGCAGGAAACTGTTATTCACTTCCATTTCTTCAAGTGCCAGAAAGCCGCCTTTACGGGCCGCATCTGCCATTTCGACGATCTTCGCGATCAGATCTTCCGGATCATCGGTCTTGAACATAAAGGCCTTGGTCGCAATTTTGGCCGCGCCAAAAAATTGAGACAGGCTGAACTTCATCAGGACGACAAACAGAGTACCGCCCAAAACAATCAGAACTGAAGGTATATTAAAAAAGATGTCCAGGCTGCCGCCCAGCAGCATCGCCATGATGACAAAAGCAAAGGCACCAACTAAACCTATGAGGGTTGCCAAATCCACGGATTACTCCTCTGAAATTTTTCTTATAGCCAGCCGACTCGAACTGGCCTTATTCTAACTTACTCACCTAGTATCGGCATCACCGCAAAATGGTTTAGCAGAGATTCAACACTGGTTTTGTGGTCTGCTGGGAAAAAACGCACATCCATCCCCGAAATCACATACCCGACACCAAGCTGCAGCAGCCACAACCAGACAAGGCGAACGAAAAACCGTAAAAATAACACTGTAATGCGCACACTTCCCTGTGCCATAATTTGACCCGGCATAGCCTGTGCGCTATTTTCCCCTCATTTTCTGAGCGTGCTCCTGACTGCGCTCCCAACCCAATCAATGGACCGGATATGGCGACCAAAAAACCAGAAAAGATGGCCTTTGAAGAAGCCATGAATGAACTCGATGTGATTGTCAACGAGCTGGAATCCGGTGATATCCCTTTAGAAGACGCGCTGAAAAAATTCGAGCGCGGGATTGCCCTGGCACGGAACAGTCAGCAAAAGCTGACTCAGGCTGAACAGCGTGTCGAAATTTTGCTTCAGGCGGATGACAACGCGCCACTAACCGACTTTGACCCAAGCGATGACTAACAGCCTTTCACAACAACTGGCCGCTTACGCGACCCGGAATAACGAACAACTGGAACGCTGGCTGGCCCAACTGCCGTTTACCGATCAACCTTTAGTTCAGGCCATGCGATATGGCGCGCTGCTGGGTGGAAAACGTGCCCGGCCATTCCTGACTTATGTCACCGGACAGATGCTGGGCGTGTCAGAAGCTGATCTGGATGCGCCGGCAGCGGCTGTTGAGTGTATCCATGCCTATTCCCTGATCCATGACGATTTACCGGCCATGGATGACGATGAGCTGCGCCGTGGTCAGCCCACTTGCCACATTGCTTTTGACGAGGCCACCGCCATTCTGGCCGGAGATGCCCTGCAGACGCTGGCGTTTGAAATTCTGGCTTCCGGACAACTCAGCGATGCCGGCAACACCCAGCGCATAGCCATGGTCCGTGAACTGGCTCAGGCTGCCGGTGCTTCAGGCATGTGTGTCGGTCAGGCTCTGGATCTGGCTGCTGAAAAGAGAAAAGTGGGACTGGCACAGTTAGAGACGGTTCACCGCCACAAAACAGGCGCACTCATTCGCTGCGCCGTTCGGTTGGGGGCCCTGGCTGCCGGAGACAAAGGGCTGGCGGTGCTGCCGCAACTGGATCAGTTCGCCAATGCAATTGGCCTAGCGTTTCAGGTACAGGATGACATTCTGGATGTGATCAGCGATACCCAAACACTGGGTAAACCGCAAGGGTCTGATCTAGCGCTGGAAAAAAGTACTTATCCGGCACTGCTCGGTTTAACCGGGGCGCAGGAAAAGGCACAGCAACTTTACCAGGAAGCCCTACACGCTCTGGAAGCTATACCCTACAATACAGATTCACTCGAAGTTTTCGCCCGATACGTTATCGAGCGCAACAACTAAAACAGTAAAAGCGCCGACTTGATATGACACTGGATATTTCAAAATACCCACATTTGGCTTTAGCCAATACACCGGATGAACTCCGCTTACTGCCTGTGGAGAGTTTACCTGCACTCTGTGAAGAGCTGCGGACGTATCTGCTCAACTCTGTGAGCCAGTCCAGTGGACACTTTGCCTCCGGGCTGGGCGCCGTCGAACTGACGGTCGCTCTGCACTATGTGTACAACACCCCTTTCGATCACCTGATCTGGGATGTCGGCCATCAGGCATATCCGCATAAAATTCTGACCGGACGCCGCGATCGTCTGAACACCATCCGCCAGAAAGATGGGTTGCACCCGTTCCCCTGGCGTGAAGAAAGCGAATATGACGTGTTGTCGGTCGGTCACTCCTCGACCTCGATCAGCGCAGGTCTGGGCATGGCGATTGCCGCAGAACATGAAGGCGCAGGCCGGAAAGTGGTCAGCGTGATCGGTGATGGCGCCATTACAGCAGGCATGGCATTCGAAGCCATGAACCATGCCGGTGATGTGCACCCGAACATGCTGGTAATCCTCAATGACAATGAAATGTCGATTTCTGAAAACGTCGGTGCGCTGAATAACCATCTGGCCCGTTTGCTGTCCGGCAATTTCTACACCAGTATTCGCGAAGGCGGCAAAAAAGTCCTGTCGGGCGCGCCGCCGATCAAAGAACTGGTTCGTCGTGCAGAAGAACACCTCAAAGGCATGGTCGTGCCCGGCACCATGTTTGAAGAACTCGGCTTTAATTATATCGGCCCGATTGACGGCCATGATGTTCAGGAACTGGTCCGCACCATCAGAAATATGCGTAACCTGAAAGGCCCGCAGTTCCTGCACATCATGACGAAAAAAGGCAAAGGCTATGCCCCGGCAGAAGCTGACCCGATTAACTACCACGCAGTACCAAAATTCGATCTGAGTCAGAACCCGCTGCCAAAAGCAGCCAACAGCAAGCCGACCTTCTCGAAAATTTTCGGAGACTGGCTGTGCGATATGGCAGCGCAGGATGACAAGCTGATGGCGATCACGCCAGCCATGCGCGAAGGTTCAGGCATGGTTCGCTTCTCGAAAGAGTACCCGGATCAGTATTTTGATGTGGCGATTGCCGAGCAGCACGCTGTCACACTCGCCTCGGGGATGGCTATCGGTGGCTATCACCCTGTGGTCGCGATTTACTCCACCTTCCTGCAGCGCGGTTATGATCAGCTCATCCACGATGTTGCGATCATGGACCTGCCTGTGATGTTCGCCATCGACCGGGGCGGTCTGGTCGGTGCCGACGGACAGACGCATCAGGGGGCTTTTGATCTGAGCTTTCTGCGATGCATCCCGAACATGGTGATCATGGCGCCAAGCGATGAAAACGAATGCCGTCAAATGCTCTATACCGGCCATCGCCATCAAGGGCCAAGCGCCGTGCGCTACCCGCGGGGCAGTGGCACAGGCGTATCCCCCGACAGTATCATGACAGAACTGGACATCGGCAAAGGGATCATCCGTCGCGAAGGGGAAAAAGTTGCGATCCTGAACTTCGGCACCACGCTGAGCTATGCGCTGGAAGCCGCCGAGGCGATCAATGCCACGGTTGCCGATATGCGATTCGTGAAGCCGCTGGATGAAACCCTGATCCGTGAACTGGCATCAACGCATGATGTGCTGGTTACCGTGGAAGAAAATGCCATTGCCGGTGGCGCAGGTTCAGGTGTGATTGAGTATCTGATGAAAGAGAAACTGCTCAAGCCCGTGCTGCAAATTGGCCTGCCAGACCAATTTATCCATCAGGGCACCCAGGCAGAACTGCATGCAGAACTGGAAATTGACGGCCCGGGGATCGAGGCGAAAATCCGCCGATATCTGGCCAGATAAACCGCTCGCCTGTGCAGGCATCCCAATAAACAAACGGACAGGTCTCGGCCTGTCCGTTGTTGTTTGTGGTGTACAAAAAGAAAGAGATTGGCTGGTCAGCAGCCGGTAGAATTCATTCTCAGAACCAGCGTTCCAGAGATGCTCTGTCCAGTTGCTTGAACGCCCGGTTCAGTACTTGTGCCAGCTCCAGATAACGCGGCCGATCCTTCAAAGGTTGCATCGCGTGACCTTCACTCAAAATTTTATGATGAATTTCCCGGTACCAGTTTGCGAGCGACGGGGGCAAATCCGTTCGGCTCCGTTTCCCCAGCCACAGCAGCCCTTGCAACGGCATACTCAGCGCAAACAAGGCGACGGCCATCGCCAGCGGCAGGCCGGATGAATTATGAAAAGCCATCTGGCTCAGCACACTCATCACCGCAACAGCAGGCATCACCCGCACTGCAAATTTGGTCGCTTTGATATAGCGCTGCTCTGGGAACAAAACCGCCAGTTCTTTGCGCATCGGCCATACCGACATGTAGTGCTGGCCATGTTGGACCTGCTTCCAGATTTTTGTCTGATTCATATCGCACCAGCCTCAACAAATCTTATAAAAATTAAAATTAGGCAACAATCAATCTAACTCGAATTAATATTTAAAAATTTTTTTGTGATATGACGCAACAAGGGCTATCCTATGCACGCCTTTGGTAATTGTTGGCCGATAACCCTGTTATCGCAACATTCAGGATGATTTACACCTCAGGTTCACATCCCTTCTACGGACAGAAGCGAATTTTACCTGGTTTAGCCGCCTTCAAAACAAGACGACTATTCTATGGGTAACGCTTATTCAATTGAATATCAACTTTCAGACAGATTATATAGGTAGTCACTCACATGTCTAAGCTGGTTCTAGTACTTAACTGCGGTAGTTCTTCACTGAAATTTGCAGTCGTTGACGCAATCTCAGGTGATGAGCATCTGACAGGTCTCGCAGAATGTTTGCACCTCCCGGAAGCTCGTATCAAGTGGAAACTTGATGGCGCCAAACATGAAGCTCAACTGGGCAATGGTGCCGCACATGAAGAAGCACTGGCATTCATGGTAGAAACAATTCTGGCTTCCAAACCTGAGCTGGCTGAAAACCTGAAAGCTATCGGTCACCGTGTGGTTCACGGCGGTGAGCAGTTCACTCAGTCTGCCCTGATTGACGACGCTGTTCTGAAAGGCATTGAGTCTTGTGCAACCCTGGCGCCTCTGCACAACCCAGCGCACATCATCGGTATCAAAGCGGCTCAGAAAGCTTTCCCAAGCCTGAAAAACGTGGCTGTATTCGACACGGCGTTCCACCAGACCATGCCGGAAGAAGCTTACCTGTACGCACTGCCGTACAAGCTGTACAAAGAGCACGGCATCCGTCGTTACGGCATGCACGGGACTTCTCACCTGTTCATCACCCGCGAAACGGCAAGCCGCATGGGCAAGCCAGAAAGCGAACTGAACATCATCAACTGCCACCTGGGTAACGGTGCATCGGTTTGTGCCATCAAGAACGGCAAATCCGTTGATACTTCAATGGGTCTGACACCGCTGGAAGGTCTGGTCATGGGCACCCGTTGTGGTGACATCGATCCTGCGATCATCTTCCACCTGCACGATACCCTGGGTTACACCGTTGATCAGATCAACACCATGCTGACCAAAGAGTCTGGCCTGGCCGGTCTGACCGAAGTGACTTCTGACTGCCGTTTCGTTGAAGACAACTACGGTGAGAAAGAAGAAGCGACCCGTGCAATGGACGTGTTCTGCCACCGTCTGGCGAAGTATGTTGCCAGCTACACGGCAACGCTGGATGGCCAGCTGGATGCCATCACTTTCACTGGTGGTATCGGTGAGAACTCGGCTCCAATCCGTGAAATGGTGCTGAACCGCCTGAAAATCTTCGGTATCGAAGTGGACAGCGAGAAGAACCTGAAAGCACGTTTCGGCGGCGAAGGTGTGATTACCACCGACAACAGCCGCATCCCAGCCATGGTGATCTCCACCAACGAAGAGCTGGTAATTGCCGAAGATACAGCGCGTCTGGCTGAAATCTAACAGACATCAAATGGCCGACTCTGTCGGCCATTTTCTATCCAGAAAGATGATAAGGAAGAAGGTTGCCCCGCAATCTATCTGCCAACATTTTCTACCGTTTGCCATCAGTTTGAGGAATTGACTGTGTCACGTACCATTATGCTAATTCCGGTTGGTGCCGGAGTCGGCCTGACCAGCGTCAGCCTGGGTGTGCTACGCGCTATGGAGCGCAAAGGCGTCCGTGTTTCCTTTTTCAAACCTATCGCCCAGCCACGTCATGGCGGCGATCAGCCGGACCTGACCACCACCATTATCCGTGCGAACAGCGACATGCAAATCGCCGAGCCTGTTTCAATGGCGCAGGCGGACGAGCTGATTCGTAACGACCAGAGCGATGTGCTGCTGGAAGATATCGTTGCCCGCTTTAAAGAAGCGACCGAAGGCGCAGAAGTCGCCCTGATCGAAGGCCTGGTGCCAACCCGCACCCATCCGTTCGCGAACCAGATTAACTTCGAAATCGCGAAAACGCTGGATGCAGAAATCGTCTTCGTGGTTGCGCCTGGTACAGATAACCCGGCTCAGCTGAAAGAGCGTATCGAGATTGCCTGCTCGAACTTCGGCGGCATCAAGAACAAACACATCGCGGGTGTGATCGTGAACAAGCTGAACGCACCTGTCGATGCGGAAGGCCGGACACGTCCAGATCTGTCTGAAATCTTCGACGGTTCAGACTCTGTGATGCCAACGCACGTTGAAGTCATGCAGGTGTTCAACTCCAGCCCGATTCGTGTGCTGGGTTGTGCGCCATTCAGCGCTGAACTGATCGCCACCCGTGCGACCGACATCGCTCAGCACCTGAATGCAGAAATCATCAATGCAGGCGAAATCGACTCTCGTCGTATCAAGAGCATCACTTTCTGTGCCCGTTCGATTCCGAACATGGTTCAGCACTTCCGTCCTGGCTCACTGCTGGTGACTTCTGCCGACCGTCCGGATGTTGTGGTTGCGGCCTGTTTGGCTGCCATGAACGGTGTTGAAATCGGTGCCCTGCTGCTGACCGGCGGCTACGAGCTGCCAGAAGCAGTGAAAGCCCTGTGTAAACGCGCTTTTGAAACCGGCCTGCCGGTGATGACGGCTCAGGGCAATACCTGGCAGACGTCTCTGAACCTGCAAAGCTTCAGCCTGGAAGTACCTGCAGACGATAAAGAGCGTGTGGAAATGGTCAACGAATACATGGCCAGCCACATCGACGGTCAGTGGATCGAGTCTCTGTCTGAAGGGTCTGCCCGTGAGCGCCGTCTGAGCCCGCCAGCATTCCGTTACCAGCTGACTGAGCTGGCCCGTAAAGCGGCCAAGCGCATCGTGCTGCCGGAAGGCGACGAGCCACGGACCGTGAAAGCTGCAGCGATCTGTGCTGAACGTGGTATTGCGGACTGTGTGCTGCTGGGTAATCCGGCTGAAATCAAGCGTGTTGCTGAACAGCAAGGCGTGGTTCTGGGTGCGGGTGTTGAAATCATCGATCCGGAAAGTGTGCGTGAGCAATACGTTGCGCGTCTGGTTGAACTGCGTAAAAACAAAGGCATGACGGAAGTTGTGGCCCGCGAGCAACTGGAAGATACCGTGGTGCTCGGCACCATGATGCTGGAGCGTGACGAAGTCCACGGTCTGGTTTCCGGTGCGGTTCACACCACAGCAAACACCATCCGTCCGCCGCTGCAGCTGATCAAAACAGCACCAAACGCGTCGCTGGTTTCTTCTGTGTTCTTCATGCTGCTGCCGGATCAGGTTCTGGTTTACGGTGACTGTGCGATCAACCCGGATCCAAACGCTGAGCAACTGGCTGAAATCGCGATTCAGTCTGCCGATTCTGCCAAAGCCTTTGGGATTGAACCACGCGTGGCGATGATCTCTTACTCTACCGGTAACTCCGGTCAGGGTGCTGACGTTGATAAAGTGCGCGAAGCCACTCGCATCGCTCAGGAAAAACGTCCGGATCTGATCATCGACGGTCCGCTGCAGTACGATGCTGCGATCATGGAAAACGTTGCGAAATCCAAAGCGCCGGATTCACCGGTTGCCGGTAAAGCAACCGTCTTCGTGTTCCCGGATCTGAACACGGGTAACACCACGTACAAAGCGGTACAGCGTTCTGCAGATTTAGTTTCCATCGGTCCAATGCTGCAAGGCATGCGTAAGCCGGTGAACGACCTGTCCCGTGGCGCACTGGTTGACGATATCGTCTACACCATCGCCCTGACCGCGATTCAGGCGAAGCAAGCGGAAGAGCAAGGCGCTTAATCGCTTCACCCTGCTTCCATCAGATACCCCGGCCCTGCTGCCGGGGTATTTTTTATCAGCTCTCCAATTGCCCCCGTTGCGATCCCTTTCAGAACCCGTATGCTGTTGAATTCTGGATGTAGAAGGACAGCAGTCAGCCACATGGATGCACTCAATTCGCTCGGGCTTTTCATCGGTTCCCTGCTTGCCAATACGCTGGCATCATTGTCTGGCGGTGGTGCCGGACTGATTCAGTTTCCCCTGCTCATTTTTCTGGGCCTGCCCTTTTCTGTGGCGCTGGCGACCCATAAAATTGCCAGTGTTGCGCTGGGACTGGGTGCAGCCGTGAAGCATATCCGGACCGGCAAACTCAACTGGCCGATGACAATTTATGTCATCGCTGCCGGAACGCTTGGGGTTGTACTTGGCGCCAATGCCATACTCTATGTCCCAAGCCGGATCGCAGAAGCGGCGCTGGGGCTGCTCATTCTGGGACTTGGCCTGTATTCCCTGTATCAGCCGAATCTGGGACAGGCAGAAACACCCCGTCGGCGCGATACCACGGGTCTGCTTCTGGGCAGTCTTGGTCTGGCGGCGATTGGCATCGTCAATGGCTCCCTGACGGCAGGCAGCGGCTTGTTCGTCACCCTGTTTCTGATCCGCTGGTTTGGCTATGACTATAAACAAGCGGTCGCGCTGACCATGATCAGCGTCGGCCTGTTCTGGAATGGGACGGGAGCCATCGCCATGTATGCTGCCGGCGCGGAGATTTACTTGCCCTGGCTGCCCATTCTAATCGCCGGCTCACTGCTTGGCGGCTATCTGGGCGCGCATCTGTCGGTCCGACAGAGTAACAAACGGATCAAACGCTGTTTTGAAGTACTCACGTTCCTGATTGGGGCAAAACTGTTATCTGGTCTTTGAGGTCATTTATGTCTGACAACACGCAACACACGGCGCCTAAAGCCGTCATTGATATTTACTACTGCCGCCAGTGTAACTGGATGCTCCGGGCCAGTTGGATGTGTCAGGAACTGCTGCACACCTTCAGTGAAGATCTCGAAGCCGTCAGCCTGCATCCGGACACCGGCGGTCGCTTTGAAATCTTCTGTAACGGCACCCGGATCTGGGAACGGAAAGCCGATGGCGGTTTCCCCGATGCCAAGCAGCTCAAACAGCGGATCCGCGACATTCTGGATCCGGCTCGCGATCTGGGTCATGTCGATCGCTAAGGGGCAAAAACGCGACCCACTTCAATGCCTGTCCTCCACTGAAAAACAGTGGGGTTGTCTTTCCTTGGTTATAATTTATACAAAACAAGGATGAACCGACAATGACAACAGGAGAACGGCGATGAATATTCTGATCACAGGCGGCACCGGCTTTATCGGAAAAGCATTACTTCCGCATCTGAATCATGATCAGGTGACTGTTCTGAGCCGAAATCCCAACCGGGCCTATCAGCGCCTGGGACACCACATCAAAGTCCTCACCACACTCGATTCCCTGGACAATCTTGATGAGTTTGAAGTCGTCATTAATCTGGCCGGTGAACCCATCGCAGACAAACGCTGGACAGACAAACAAAAAGAAGAAATCTGCCGAAGTCGCTGGCAGCTGACCCGGCAACTGGTCGATAAGCTCAAAGCAAGTGCGGAACCGCCGCATACTTTCCTCAGCGGTTCAGCCGTGGGCTATTACGGAGATCAGCAGCACACCGCTTTTGATGAGTCGCTGGAAGTTCAGGGCAACAAAGACAGCGACTTCGCCCACACAGTCTGTCGGAAGTGGGAAGAAGCGGCACTGGCTGCTCAGTCAGAACACACCCGCGTTTGCCTGCTCAGAACCGGTGTTGTGCTCGGAAAAGGGGGCGGAGCTCTGTCGAAGCTGTTGCCGGTCTACAAAATGGGGCTCGGCGGCCCGATTGGCAGTGGCGAGCAATATTTCCCCTGGATTCACCTGCAGGACATGGTGAAAGGGATTCTTTTCCTGATGCGTCAGGGGGATGCCAGAGGGCCTTATAATCTCACCGCGCCGAATCCGGTCACCCATAAAGAATTCAGTCAGACGCTGGCGAAAGTGCTGCATCGGCCGCATATTCTGAGCACCCCGGAATGGTTGCTTCGGATTGGCATGGGCGAAGCGGCGCAGATGTTGCTCGACAGCCAGCGTGCACTTCCCGCCCGCCTGGAAGCCCATGGCTTTCATTTTTGCTACCCGGAGCTGGAGCGCGCGCTGAAAAATACCCTGACAGAACCGGAAAGCCGGGTCACTCGCGTGGAGTAACCCTGCCTTCAGTACAGAGCGATGGTGATGCAGCCGTTATTTCCCCAACGGGCGCAACAGCTGCTTCATCATGGAGCTGATAATCAGCAGGATCAGCAGCACAGATAACACTGGCAAGACCAGCCAGAGGCCCGGATGCAGCGATACCGGCAGTTCAAATCCCCATTTGATCAGCGCGGCGACCAGCGCCTCGGCTCCCACCACAGCAATCCCACCCGCCAGCACCGCCATCAGGCCATATTCACTCCAGATCGTTGCGCGGATACGGCGACGGCTGGCACCGAGTGTGCGGTAAAGTTTGATTTCCTGCTGACGCTGCGACAGGCTCAGACGAAGTAGCGTCAGAACCAGTAACAGCCCGCTGCATACGCCCAGCAAAGCCAGTACCGACAACGACAGAGACACTTGCTGCAAAATGGCCTGGATCCGGGTCGCCATGGTTCTCAGATCCAGCAGGGTAACTGTGGGATAATCACGCCCCAGCTGATTGACGATTTCACTCTGATCCGCCGCCACCCGGAAACTGACCAGCCAGGTCGCCGGTAAATCCGCCATCACATCCGGCGTGAAAATAAAGTAAAAGTTCGGCCGCATGTTGCGCCATTCAACCTCACGCAAGCTGGTTACCGTGGCAGTAAACGGCTGGCTGTTCACGTTGAATCCCAAGGTGTCACCAATCTTGATCCCGAGCCGCTGCGCGACCTCAGACTCGACAGAGACACCGCCGGGTGTGTTCTGCCACTCACCGGCGACCAGCGTATTGTGAACCGGCAGCGTGTCTCGCCAGGTGAAATTCAGCTCACGGCGCAGCGATTCATCGCCTTCCTGCTGATCATCCCCCGCCGCATCAGACGCCTGACCTTCCGCTCTCGGATTCACGCCGTTAATCGTCACCAGACGCCCCCGCACAATCGGATAACTGTCGGAGCGGATCAGGCCATAGTCATCCAGCGCATCCACATACGGCTGCTGTTGTGTCGGACTGATATTGAGTGCGAACACATTCGGGGCATCCGGCGGCAGCGTCTGTTGCCAGTCTTGCAGCAAATCTGTGCGCAGCAACCAGATCACCGCCAGCAACATAAGAGAGCTGGTCAGTGCCGCCAGTTGCGCGCCGGTTGCCAGCGGGCTGCGTCCGATTCGGCTCAGTGCCAGCGTCATCGCCGGTCCCCAGTTGCGGCGACGCAGGCCCCTGACGATCAGTAACCCGAGTCCGGCCAGTACCACCAATAATCCGGCCAGCCCCGCCAGCGTCAGCCACATCAGCGGATTGTCACCCACCCAGAGTAGCAAAGCGGCAACTGGCACCAAAATCAGCAGATAGCGGACGTTAGACGTTGCCCCCATAGCCTGCTTCTGCATTACGGCCAGCGCGGGAGCGTCCAGCAGCCGCCACAGCGCGATGCCGATACCCGGCACCGACACCAGAACCGCAACCAGCAAGCTGGCCAGCCAGGGCATGGCACCGGTATCTGGCAAAGGTTGTGGCAAAACATCGGTGAGCGGTAAACGAAGCAGCCATTCCAGCAGCATGCCAAGGCTGAATCCGGCCACTGCTGCCATCGCAAATAACAGGCCAAGCTGACGTGCCAGCCAGCGCCAGAGAAACCCTTTCCGAGCACCGAGACTTTTCATCATGGCCACGGTTTCGGTCCGGCTGGCGGTATAATGCATGCAGGTCAGGACCAGCGTTGCGGTGGCCATCAAGATCACCAGAATCAGCGTCAGAGACAGATACTGCTGCACGCGTTCGATCATATCGCCGGTCCGTCCCTGTGAGGTTTCACTAATCCAGCGTTGATCCGGCGTCAGGGACACCTGCGCCTGCAATTGCTTCAGTTGGGCTTCATCGCCGTTAAAATAAGCCCGGTAACGCACCCGGCTGCCCGGCTGAATCGCTTCGGTCGCCGCCAGATCAGACTGATGGATCAATACACCCGGCATCTGACTGAAGGGGTTAAAGGATAATTCAGGTTCAGAAACTATGGTCCCCGCCACGGTCAGTTCCGCGTTCCCGATCGCCACCGGATCGCCTGGTTTTACTGCCAGCAGCGCAAACAGTCGCTCCGATAACCACAATTCACCGGGCTTTACTTCATGCTGCGTCTGCTGTGAGCCTTTCAGCACGAGTTCACCACGCAGCGGAAATGCGCTCGAAACCGCCTTCACACTAACCAATTGCATCGCCTGATCACTGAACGCCATGGTGCCAAACCGGGTTTGCTCTGTGGTGGTCATCTCCAGTGCTCTGGCAGAATCCAGGACAGAATCCGGTACCGGATTGGCTGAACGCAGCACCAGATCTGCAGCAATCATGCTGCGTCCCTGATCAATCATGATTTTCTCAACCCGCACCACCAGTGATGCCAGCGCAAAGACACAGGCAATAATCAGCGTCAGAGCGACGGCGACCGGCCAGAGTTGTCCCTGCCACAACTCACGCCAACTCCATTTCAGCAGCAGGGAGTGACCTTTCGGCTTCGCCGGGGTTTGGCTTTCACTCATCTCGGTCATGCTGCCTCCACACGTCCGCCATGAATCCGGATCACCCGATCGCAGCGTTCGGCGAGCTGAGTATCGTGCGTGACCAGCACCAGCGTGGTGCCATGATCCCGGTTCAGCGCAAACAGTAAGTCAATGATGGTCGCGGCTGTGTGCTGATCCAGATTGCCGGTCGGCTCATCCGCAAACAGCACCTGAGGCGCGGTCATAAAGGCACGCGCGAGCGCAACGCGCTGCTGTTCACCCCCTGAGAGCTGGGCTGGCAGATGCGTTTCTCGCCCCTCAAGCCCGACCTGCCGCAAGAGTTCAGCGGCCCGGTCCGTATCGCCCGATTCTCCTTTAATGATGGCCGGTAGCGTGACGTTCTCCAGCGCTGTCAGAGAAGGGATCAACAGGAAGCTCTGGAAGACAAAGCCGACGGCTTCACTGCGCAACGCCGCTCTGGATTCGTCATCCATGGAAGCAAGCGACTGACCCAGCAGTTCAATGTCTCCGTGACTCGGAACATCCAAACCGGCCAGCAGAGTCATCAGGGTTGATTTCCCGGCACCGGAAACGCCCACTAAAGCAATACTTTCCCCCTGCTCGACCTCAAGCGAAACATCCTGCAGAATGGTCAGAGTCGTGGTGGCTGTGGTCACCTGTTTGGAAACTGATTGCGCTTTTATCACGGATATAGACATGATGCGGATCCTTGCACTGTTATTACTTGTTATGACCCCGGTCAGCAGTTTTGCTGCGACCCTGATGGTCTTTGGAGACAGCCTGAGCGCTGGCTATCAGATGCGGGCCGAGCAAAGCTGGCCACGTCTGATGGAACCGATGCTGAATAGCGACGGATTGAAATTAAAAGTGGTCAACGCCAGTATTTCCGGCGATACCACAGGAAATGGACTGGCCCGTCTGCCTAAGTTACTGAAACAACATTCGCCAGATTACGTCATTATTGAACTGGGTGCGAATGATGGCTTGCGGGGTTTCCCACCAGCGACGGTGGAGAAGAACCTCACCGCAATCATTGACCTTATTTATAATAGCGGTGCTGAACCCATGCTGATGCAAATCCGTATCCCGCCCAATTACGGCAAACGCTATACCAGCCAGTTTGAAGCCATCTACCCGAAACTCAGTGCTTCATTCGAATTGCCCCTGCTGCCATTCTTTCTGGAAGAAGTGATTTTACAGGATGAATGGATGATGGAGGATGGTCTTCATCCGACTGCCGAGGCGCAGCCCTGGATTGCACAATTCATGACAGAAGCTATCACACCTTTTTTGTAACCAGATTTTACTATCTCTGATTTTCCCGAGTAAGGACACAATATGAAACCTGCGATTCTCATTACCGGTTGCAGCAGCGGTATTGGTTACCATTGCGCACACGCCCTCCATCAGGCGGGTTATCAGGTGGTGGCCAGTTGCCGCCAGCAAGCAGATGTCGACCGACTGCAGCAGGAAGGACTGGCATGCGTCCGGCTGGATCTGGCCGATACCGCATCCATAGAACAGGGGCTCGCAGACACATTAGCCATCACAGAAAATAGACTGGATGTGCTGTTTAACAACGGGGCTTATGGTCAGCCGGGGGCACTGGAAGATTTACCAACCGATGCACTACGCGATCAGTTTGAAACCAATCTGTTTGGTTGGCACACCCTGACCCGTGCGGTCATCCCCGTGATGCTGCAACAAGGCCATGGCAAAATTGTCCAGAACAGCTCCGTACTGGGGTTAGTGGCGATGAAGTATCGCGGGGCGTACAACGCCAGCAAGTTTGCGCTGGAAGGTTACACCGATACCCTGCGCCTGGAACTGGCCGACAGCCCGATTCAGGTCAGTCTGATCGAGCCGGGCCCCATTGAAAGCCAGTTCCGGGCCAATGCCAAACGGCAGTTCGAAGCTCAGATTGACATGAACGCCTCGCGCCATCAGCTAAGCTATCAGAACACACTCGACCGGCTGGGTAAGCCGTCACCCTCCAACAAATTCACCCTGACACCTGAAGCCGTCCTGAAACCCTTGCTGGAGATCCTTGAAAAAGACAAGCCAGCGCCGCGCTATTACGTGACCCAGCCAACGTATATTTTTGGGTTCTTACGCCGAATCCTCCCAGTGCAATGGCTGGACAAAATCCTCGCAAAAAGCGATTAACCACCAACCAAACCGGTGAAGGTTTGATCTCGACCCCATTCCACTGAAATCCGGGAGCACTCCCTACATTTTATTGCGCGATGTCATGAATGTGTCATCTGGGAATTCTACGCTTGTTCTTCAGTTGGTGCTTTCCTGCACGCTCGGGTGGTCCAGCGATCTCCATTCAAACCATTTTTTCGGGGGAATCGGCATGACATTACGTCGGGTCAATGCGGTCTGTCTCTGTGTTGCTGTTGCTCTGCTTTTAACCTTCCACTTCTAACGGAGAGCCAGGCTCTCCGTTTTTTTCAATGATCCCGGCGCTGACCCGCGTAATTCATCCTTTTCTCTTGATTTTCCTGCCAACAAGCCCAACATCTTGAACATCACTTTGTAAACGATCACGGAAACACCCGGTATGAATGACAAAACAGCGATTGAACTGAACGAATCCAATCTGCATCAGGTGATTGAGCAGTCAATGCAACAGTTGGTGGTGATCAGCTTTTGGGCGCCGTCAATGCCAGAAACAGCTGAAGTCAACACTGTGCTGGAACGTCTGGCCGCCCAGCGTCCCGGTCAGTTTGTGCTGGCCACTCTGAACTGTGAAACCCAGCAAATGGTCGCCGCTCAGTTTGGTGTCCGGAGCCTGCCGACGGTCGCCGTCTTCAGTCACGGACAGCCGGTTGACGGTGCTGCAGGACCACAAACGGAAGACAGCCTGCGCCAGATGCTGAACAAACATCTGCCCAGCGAAGAAGAAATGAAGCTTGAGCAGGCTATTCAATTGGTCAGCCAGCAGGCTTATAACGAAGCGCTTCCAGTGCTGCGTGAATTGGCTGGTAGCCTGCAGGACAACAGTCAGGTATTACTGGCGATGGCAGAATGTCTGCTGGAAACCGCACAGTTTGATGAAGCGGAGACCCTGCTGTCACAGATCCCAATGCAGGATCAGGATGGTTACTACAAAGGCCTCATCGCGAAGCTGGAATTACACCGTCAGGCCAGCGACTCCCCGGAAATTCGTCAGCTGGAAGAAAAACTGGCGGCAGATCCGGGCAATGGCCAACTGGCCTATGAACTGGCGATTCAGTACAGCCAGGTCAGTCGTCAGCAGGAAGCGCTGGACATTCTGATTGGCCTGCTGCGCAACGATCTGAACTTCGCCGATGGCAATGCCAAGAAAACCATGATGGATATTCTGGCCGCACTGGGTCAGGGGAATGCGATCGCGGCTCAGTACCGTCGCCAGCTCTATTCTCTGCTTTACTGATCCACACGTCCCTGCTGGCAACAATCCTGCAGGGACGAAACTTCATCCGGTGCGTTGTCTTGCGTCAGCGCATCGATAATCGGACAGCCCGGCTGTTGATTCCCCGGACACTGGCTGATCAGGCTCTGTAAACTTTGTTTCATCGCCAGTAATTCCTGAATCTGATGATCAATTTCAGAAAGCTTCTGTTCCGCTTTGGCTTTCACATCCGCACTTTTTCGTTCCGGATCCCGGGATAAACTCAGCAGCTCACGGCTTTCTTCAAGACTAAACCCCACCAGGCGGGAACGTTTGATCATCAGCAGCTCATTCACCTGCTTCTGACTGTATCGGCGATAGCCATTCTCTCCCCGCATCGGTTCACTGATCATCCCTTTGCTCTCATAAAAACGGATGGTCTTATTGGTCAGACCAGTCTGTTTTGAAACGTCACTGATGTTCATGTGTCCCTCCAATGAAAAAATATGTAATTGCGCCTTGACCTTCCATTAACTGGAAGCTTTATGCTTCAGCTTACATGAGATGACTGGTATAAAGGAAGCCCATGACAGTTTCAACACATTCCCCGACGCACATTGAGATGACGCTGCCGCTCGGCAAAGTCCGTTGTATGAATTGCGCAGGAAAAATTACTCAGGCACTTCAGGCCCTTGAGGGTGTGGAGCAAGCCGATGTCAATACGAAGACAGCCCATATTACTGGCCCGGTTGCGCTCACAGAAGTGATCAGCACGATTGAGAACCTTGGCTACGAAGCCGGCTATCATCACGACCTGCCGCTGGCCGGTTTATCCTGCGGCAAGTGTGTCGCCAAGTTGACTAAAGCCCTGACAGAAGATAGCCGGATTGCCCGCGCAGAAGTCAGTCAAACACGGGCTCAGGTCGTCGGCGCCATCCCCCAGGATGAACTCATCGCTTTCATTCAGGCGACAGGATATCAGGTACCGGAAGTATCTGAAGAAGACCTCGCTTCTGAAGCAGCATCTGGCAATACCGCCGTTAACGACACCGCTGCTCTGGCAGCCGCGGATCAGCCGCAGTCTGCGATAGCCGATACTGCAAGCGATGCCGACAGCCGCTATTTCCTGATCTCCGGGATGACCTGTGCGAGCTGTGTCTCCTCCGTCGAGAAAGCGATCCGGCAAGTCGATGGCGTGACCCGTGTCAACGTGAACCTTGCGGAACGAACCGCGCTGGTTCAGGGTGAGATTGATCCGGAAACCGTTTCACAGGCCGTTTCAGATGCCGGATACGGTGCCGAGCTCAGTGAAGATGAAGTGACCCGCAGAGCGCGCCAGCAGGCGCAGAATCAAGCCACTTACCGCCAACACCTGACCAATGCTACCCTCGGGCTGGCGCTGGGTGCGCCTTTGATGGCCTGGGGCGTGTTCGGCGGCAGTATGATGATTGAATCCCCCACCAGCCAGTGGGCCTGGGGGGTGATTGGTCTGCTGACGCTGGCATTGCTGGTCTACAGCGGCGGTCACTATTTCAAAGATGCCTGGAAAGCGTTCCGTCATCACAGAGCCAGCATGGATACTCTGGTGGCGCTGGGAACCGGTGCCGCCTGGTTCTACTCCATGTTTGTGGTGCTCAAGCCCGATTTGTTTCCGGCACAGGCGCGGCATGTGTATTTTGAAGCTTCAGCCATGATTCTGGGTCTGATTACGCTCGGTCACGCGCTGGAAGCCAAAGCACGGGGACGAACCTCCAGAGCGCTGGAAAAACTGATCGATCTTCAGCCGCAGACGGCCATTCTGGTTGACGCCTCCGGCGAACGCGAGGTGCCGCTGTCAGAAATCCAACCCGGCATGCAGCTGAGATTACGCCCCGGCGCCAAAGTACCGGTAGACGGCCTGATCGAAAGCGGCGAAAGCTATCTGGATGAATCCATGCTGACCGGTGAACCCGTGCCTGCCCATAAAAAACCGGGCGATAAATTACATGCCGGGACCATGAACCAGAGCGGCAGCCTGCTGTTCCGGGCTGAAGAAGTCGGGAATCAAACCCTGCTGGCCCGGATCATTGGTCTGGTTCGTCAGGCACAGAGCAGTAAGCCGGCGCTGGCGAAAATGGCCGATACCATTTCAGCGATTTTTGTCCCGACC
Source organism: Photobacterium sp. 1_MG-2023 (assembly GCF_030547945.1). Lineage (NCBI taxonomy): Bacteria > Pseudomonadati > Pseudomonadota > Gammaproteobacteria > Vibrionales > Vibrionaceae > Photobacterium > Photobacterium sp. 1_MG-2023. The sequence continues at coordinate 392,362 of NZ_JAUORR010000002.1, forward strand.
GTCATGATCATCGCGATCATCACGGCCACCCTCTGGTATTACCTGGGCCCGGATCCGGTCGCCATTTATATGCTGATCACCGCGACCACAGTGCTGATTATTGCCTGTCCCTGTGCGTTGGGCCTCGCTACGCCGATGTCCGTCACCGTCGGACTGGGCCGGGCTGCAGAACACGGGATTCTGATCCGCCATGCCGATGCAATGCAGCTGGCTGCCAAAATCGACACCGTGGTATTGGACAAAACAGGCACACTGACCGAAGGAAAGCCGGTACTGACACACAGCCATTATTATGGCGAACACACTGAGGCACAGGTGCTGACGCTGGCAGCCAGTCTTGAGCAGGGGGCCGAACACCCACTTGCGAAAGCCATTGTGCAAGCCGCCAAAGACAAAGCACTGCAATTGCAGTCCGCCGCAAACTTCGATGCAAAAGCCGGGTATGGCGTCATCGGTCAGGTCGGTCCCGATCAGATTCTGCTGGGGAACCGAGCCCTGATGGCAAAATCAAGCGTGGCAACCGATGCCCACGAGGCCGATGCGCACGCGCTGGCAGACGAAGGCGCCACGGCCATCTTCGTGGCCGTCAACGGACAATTGGCCGCGATCCTCGGGATCAGTGATCCGCTACGTCAGGATTCCAAAGCTGCGGTAACACGCCTGAAAGACAAAGGGATTGATGTCATCATGCTCACGGGAGATACCGAACGTACTGCGAAAGCCATCGCCCGTCAGGCTGGCATTGACCGTGTGATTGCCGGCGTGCTGCCAGACGGAAAATCAGAGCAGGTCGCCAGTCTGCAGCAATCCGGCAAGCATGTCGCCATGGTCGGTGACGGGATTAACGATGCACCGGCACTGGCTCAGGCGGAGATCGGGATTGCCATGGGTAGCGGCAGTGATGTCGCAATCGAAAGCGCCCAACTGACGTTAGTTCGCCATTCGCTGCACGGTGTAGCGGATGCACTGGAACTGTCTTCCGCCACGCTGCGCAACATGAAACAGAACCTGTTCGGTGCGTTTATCTACAACACGCTGGGTATTCCGCTGGCGGCCGGGATTCTGTTCCCGTTTACCGGCAGTTTACTCAGCCCGGTGATTGCGGGCGCGGCAATGGCGCTGTCCTCCATTACCGTCGTCAGTAACGCAAACCGGCTCCGGTTGTTCCGTCCCGGTAGTGCGACCACACAACCCCATTCAGCAAAGGAGGCCTGACATGATGGCATTACTTGCAGCCCTCGCCATTGGCTTGATTGTCTGGTGGTTCTGGCTCCATCCGGATAAATAAGCAAACTTGCGGCTGAAAGCTGATTTTCAGCCGCCTCTTTTCCTGTCAAAAACTTGCCTGTCATCGCCGTTTTCCATACGCTGTTTGCACACCGGATCCAATGGACTGCATATGTTCAGATCGCTTCTTACCAAAGCCAGCCTGTTGCTGACTTTTTTCAGCACGGCTACCTCAGCAGAGCCGCAGGTCTGGCTGGCAAAAGACCCGCAGCGTCAGTTCGTCATGATGGGGTCCATCCATGTCGGCAATCAACAGCTCTACCCGCTGCCAACTGCATTCACCCGATACTGGCCGGATGCCGATGGCTTGATTCTGGAAGCCAATATTCAAAAGCACTTTGAAATGCCTGCGATCCCTGAAGCTCATTTCACCCGAAAGCTGCTGGCGCCGGACGATTTACGAAAGCTCAAAGATCTGGCTGCTGAATACCAACTGTCCACCTATCATTTACTGGAAGGTCCCCCCTGGCTGACCGCCATGCAACTGCAAATGGCACAGTCGCTGAAATTGGGACTGACCCCGGCTCAGGGCATTGACCAAACGCTCTTTTATCAGGCTCAGAAAGAGTCGCTTCCCATTTACGAACTGGAAGGTGTTGCGGAACAGTTCCGGATTCTGAACAGTTTGCCGGATCACGGGCTGGATCTGCTTCAGGTGACACTTCGGGAATGGCACTTGCTGGAAGAAGAGCTGCAATGCCTGCTCACCGCTTGGCAGACCGGGAATAATGCCGTTCTGACCGAGCTCAGTCAGGATATCGCCCTGTCTGAGGATACTGAACAGCGACTGCTGATCCGTCGTAATCAGAACTGGGCCACGCAGTTAGCCCATGCATCGCAATATCAAAAAGGGACATTTTTGGTCGTGGTGGGTGCATACCACATGCTGGGAGAATATGGACTACCGGCATTACTGAAAAAGCAGGGCTTCACCGTTGAGCAAATCAACACCGCGCAACCGGTCTCCTGCCAATCCGCGCTCACTTCACGAACTCCACCCTAGCCCTCCCTTGCCAAGGGGAGGGAAAAGTCAGTACGCGCAGCAAATGCGATCAGTTCCTCCCCCTTTTCAAGGGGGAGGCTAGGAGGGGGTTATCAGGCACAAATGCCGAATCCTGCACATACAAAAAAACCCGCTCAATGAGCGGGCTTCCTGAAAGTGGTCGGTGAAGAGGGATTCGAACCCCCGACCCTCTGGTCCCAAACCAGATGCGCTACCAAACTGCGCTATTC
>NZ_JAUORR010000020.1:0-90671 GCF_030547945.1 Photobacterium sp. 1_MG-2023
ATCGTGTGCGACCTCAGCCGTCCGCCACTTCTTAGAAGCCTCAGACTAGGCGTCCCCGTCGAAAGATTGGGGCTTTTCCCGTTTGAACTTCATGCCCTTTCCTTTAGTTGGACGACTACCCAATCCATTCCTTTTCGCTTTGAAAGCTCAGATGAACGAGTATTCTCAGCTGGTTACAATTTGCTGATGCAGAAACTTGCCTTCGATTCTGTGCTGTGAGAGGGTGAGCTACTCTTTTACCGGGATGATATCGATTGAAAGCTATGAGTTTTTTCTACGAGCGGAAAGAAGCCGCAGACACCGTGACGATCACACTGAAGCCACACTCCCTCTATTTAATGCTGGGGATGCTGGCCGTTTGGCTGGGGAATGATCTGATCTTAAAATCAGCCCCGATGGCGCAGATCGTCATGCCTGTGTTTATTGTTTTTATGGTCGTTCGTTTCTTCTCCTTGGTGCGTGTTCAACGGGAAGTGATTGTTGCGATGAAGCAAGGCCGTGTAGAGACACAGGGCAGCAAGTTTTCTTTCCGAAATCCCTTCCGCTATATCATTCGCAAAGCTCAGGAAACCGAATTCTGAGGTTTGATGGAGGAATAGCCGACATACTACTGACGGCTATTCTTTCCTGACAGGACATAGCTCCTGTAGCCAATGGTGGCTTATTCCTGCATTGATAACAGGCATAATATCGGTGTTGTTATCGAAGTAGAGGAATCTATGCCAGCATTCAATTGGAAACCCCTGTTATTTGCCTGCTTAATCGTCAGTATTGGTCAACTGAGTCTTGGTTTGGTGTTTCCCTTATTGCCCTGGATTGGACATGACCTGGCAATTTCTTCCGATCAGACGCAATTGCTGGTCGCCATTTATCTACTTGGATTTGGTCCCTCTCAGCTTGTCTATGGCCCCTTGTCCGATGTCTTTGGCCGCCGACCGGTCTTACTGACCGGTGTCTTCATAGCGCTTATCGGCGTTAGCGTTGTTCTTTTCCTGTCGGATTCTTTTTCCGGGTTATTGATCGGCCGTTTTATTCAGGGTTGTGGTGCGGGCAGTGTTTCCGTGCTGGCCAGAGCGACCATTCGTGACAGTTACCAAAAACACAATCTGGCGAAGGCAATGACCTGGCTGGCGATTGTCGCCGCTTTCACGCCGATTATGGCCCCGGTGATCGGCGGGATGATCAATCACCACCTGGGCTGGCTGTCTGCATTTATCGGACTGGTTGTTTATATTGCTCTGATTTGGCTGCTGCTTATGTTCAGTTTTCGGGAAACCCTGAGCAAATCTGTTCAGGCACCCTCGATGAAAAAGCTCGCCGGAAACTATCTGTCTTTATTTCGCGAACGTCATTTCATGACCTTTGCCGGGATTGGCTGGATTAATTTTGCCATGGTGATTCTGGCGATCTCTCTGATGCCTTACATCATGCAGGTTCAGATAGGGCTGAGTTCGGATCAGTATGCACTCTGGGCGATGATACCTGCATGTGGCCTGCTCTTTGGCGGCTTATTGTGCCAACGGCTCAGGCCAAAACTCGGGACGGCAAGAATGCTGCAATTGGCACCATGCATGCAGTTGATCTCAGCGGCGTTATACGTGCTGGCGCCAGTTGATCCGGTTTGGATGTCGGTCGCGCATTTTATGCTGGCGGTGACCAACGGCATTGCTTTTCCTTGTGCGCAGTCGATGTTACTGATCCCATACAGTGACAAGGCCGGCACGGTGTCAGCGTTATCCGGTGCCTGCCAGATGGTTGTCGCGTCACTGGTCAGCCATTTCCTGCTGCAGTTTGGGATTCATCAGCCCTGGCATCTGGGAGGCGTTTTACTGGGGGCTTCTGTGTTGGGCATGGTGTTCGTTCATCTGGGGGTTCGGAGTGAATCGGGCCGGCAGGCCGCGCTGGAACTGAATTAGGGACCAGAACAATTCCCTTGAATGCGAAACTCTCTCAGGAATCAGAGAATCTTCCATACTTAAGACACAGATTACGTTGGCTGAGGAGGTCGTATGCGTCAGCTTTTCTGTATGACGGCTGTCCTGATGGTAGCCGCTTGTGTTAGCCAGTATGAAGCGCAGTTATCCCAGCAAGGAGAGTGGCAGGAACTTGGGGCCTATCATGGCGAATATGGCTATCAGGAATGGAATAAAAAGCGGCTGGACCGGCTGGGAGTGATGTCTGAATCTGACTATGAAAAATACCGGGCGGGTTATCTGCAGGGGCGATATGAATACTGCAGTGGCAAAAAAACAGTTACGACAGCGATTAACCCGGCTTACCCCGATGAATGCCGTCAGGATCCCAGTCAGTTAGGGCTGGCTGAGCGCGGGTTTTAGTGAAATGAGTGTGAAACAAAAAGGCTGCTTGAAGCAGCCTTTTGAATGACAGACAGTGAATCCGCAATTAGTTATTGCTGTGCAGCTCGCTGTTCAGTTCCACGGCTGTTTTGTTGGTCAGACACTCAATCGCACCACTCACTGAGTTACGACGGAACAGCAGGTCCGCTTTACCGGCCAGATCACGCGCTTTCACGGTTTCAACCACATTACCGTCTGCATCCAGCATGGTCACTTTGGTGCCTGCTGTCACATACAAACCGGACTCAATGGTACAACGGTCACCCAGCGGGAAGCCCAGACCGGCGTTAGCACCCAGCAGGCTGTTTTCACCGATAGAAATCACGACTTTACCACCGCCACTCAGGGTACCCATAATGGAGGCGCCACCACCGATATCAGAACCGTTCCCAACCACAACACCAGCCGAGATACGGCCTTCGACCATGCTCACACCCGTGGTACCTGCGTTGAAGTTGATGAAACCTTCGTGCATGACTGTGGTGCCTTCACCCACATGAGCGCCCAGACGCACGCGCGATGTATCGGCGATGCGGACACCCGCAGGCACAATGTAATCCACCATTTTCGGGAATTTATCGACACAGTCGACGCTCAGCACTTCACCATTCAGGCGGGCTTCCATTTGACGCTCCGCCAGCTCAGGCAGATCGATCGGGCCCTGACTGGTCCATGCGATATTGTGCAGCAGACCGAAAATGCCATCCAGAACCAGTCCGTGCGGCTGAACCAGACGGTGAGAGATCAGCTGAAGCTTCAGGAAACCTTCAGCCACAGAAGCAGGCGCGTCATCGGTTGCCAGAATCACCAGAACCAGCGGCTGTGAAGATTGTGCTGCCTTTTCCGCAAAACGGGCACTGGCTTGCTCATCATGGGACGCAAAAGCGCGGGCCAGATCAGCAGCCTGAGATGCCGTGATCTCAATCGCCTGATTTCCGCCTTTGTATTCAACGAGGGTTGCTATCGCGTCAACCAGCGCTTGCGCCGGGTTCAGTAATGGCGTAGGGAAAAAAGATTCAATGATTTTGCCGTCGCGGTTTTTGGTCGCGGTACCCAAGGCTAAAGAAAATGTGGCCATGGTGAAATGGTCTCCATATCAAAAGGGAAAACGACTGCGGATCTTCAACAGTCTGTTTGATGATTCAAAAATTCTGATATCCCATCATAAAGAGACTGAACCGGATATTGAAGGGGAAATCTGTCATTCACCGGAAATTGACTGAGAAATGGTGAAAATAGCGCTTTATCCCTATAGAAACTCAGTATTTTTGCATAAAAATATAGCGCAAAAAAACCTCCCACAGGAGGTTTCTTCAATGCACGTCAGCTGGGAATCTGTCAGGCAGCTTCGCTGTCTGCTTCATCCTGAACGGCTTCAGGCTTCGCCGGCTTTTTCTTGGTTGCCGGCTTGGCTTTTTTGGCGCCCAGCGCAACCAGTACTTTTTCACGTTCCTGAGCCAGGAAAAGTGCCAGTTCTTCCTGTTTGGCTTCGTCTTCAAGCAGCTTGCTTTCACTGAGCACAGTAAACAGCTCGTCTGCCATATCCAACATTTTATCGTAGGCATCAGCTTCAGATTTAGAGGTAAAAGTCATCTTCTCTTCTCCGTTGCGCTCAACTACGTATTTGACGATAACTGCCATGGTCACCCTCTCCGAATATTGATTAACTGGTTTTTTATACAGTAGGATAGGTGCAGAGTCCAGTGCTGTTTCCGGAGAATAGGAGTTCTTGTGAGCATGAGAGAAAAATTTGATCAAATTTATGCCCGTGCTGCCGATCGCAAAGGCGGTGAAGTTGCTTTGGAAAGTTTGTTAAATCACCCCTTATCCCCGACAGACCTGAGTGCTATTCCGGATGATCGCTGGCTGGCCGCTTTTACGCAGAAGGTGTTTCAGTCGGGTATGAGCTGGAAAGTGGTGCGTCAGAAATGGGCGGGTTTTGAATCCGTATTTTTTGGGTTTGATATTGAAAAACTGCTGCTGGTGCCGAACGAAATGTGGGAGCGAAAAGCGACGGACCCGGCCATTATTCGTCATCTTGGCAAGGTCATGACGATTCCCGAAAATACTTACATGATTCACCGTGCGGCCAGGGAATTCGGATCGTTTGCCGTCATGGTGGCAGACTGGCCATCGGAAGATATCATTGGTCTGTGGAAATATCTGAAAACCAAAGGAAAGCGCTTGGGCGGCAATACCGGACCCTATACATTGCGAGTGATGGGCAAAGATACTTTTATTCTCAGTCAGGATGTTGAAGCTTACCTGCGCAGCACAGGCATGATGGAGGGAGGCCGGAACACACAACGGTCGCTGGCGGCAGCACAGGCTGCGTTTAACGATTGGCAGCAGGAGTCCGGCCGGCCTTTATGTCAGATCAGTCAGATCATTGCGTTCAGTGGCGGGGACAATCGGGTCTGAACCCGGCCGCCAGCGCAGACAGAAATCAATGAAGGCGGCCAGCAACGGGCTGCTGTATTTGTCTTTGTGATATGCAAGCCAGTATTGGCGCGGTTTGGGCAGGTGCAGGGGAAGCTCCGCCACGCGACAGTCCCTGACTGCGTGGGCCGTGGCGCGGCGGGACAGGCAGGTCATGCCCAGACCGGCGGCGACACTGTTGAGAATCGATTCGGTGGTATTGAGTTCGAAAGCCAGTTGCCAGCTTTGCAGTTCGGGCGCAAGATGATTCAGAAAGTAGTCCCGCGTACCCGAGCCGCTTTCCCGCAGCACCCAGTCCGTGCCGGACAGATCAGAAAAAGTCAGCGCAGGCTGGTTCAGTAAAGGATGTTCGGGATGGCAGATGATCACCATCTCATCCTGAAGCCAGGGCTGGCTGATCAGGTGTTTTTCAGAAATCCGCCCTTCGACCAGTCCGATATCCAGCTCAAAATCACATAACTTTTCGACGATCCCTGCCGTATTGCCGATCAGCAGTGACTGATCGGTATGCGCAGTTTGCGTTCTGAAATCCCTGAGCAGGAAAGGGGTGAGCTGATTGCCGACGGTATCGCTGGATCCGATGGCAAGGTGCCCGGTCAGCGGACCGCGGCGCTGAAACAGTTGCGCAATACTCTGCGTGCGATGCAGCAGTTCATCGGCGAGCGGCAACAGACGCCGGCCTTCACTGTTAAGCGTGAGCCGGTTGTGATGGCGATCAAACAACGGCTGGCCGAGTTGTTTTTCCAGTTCGGCAAGCGCCATGCTGACTGCAGGCTTGGTGAGGAAAAGCCGCTCCGCCGCAGCGGTGACCGTCTTTTCCTGTGCGACAGCAACAAACACTCTGAGCTGCTTCAGGGCAATATTCATCAGACCTCGACATGTGTTCAGTAAAATTTAACCTGAGTTTCAATTTATTCAATTATTCTAAACCATCCTGCTTCAGTACACTGGCTTTATCAACAGAAAAATTAATAGTGCTCTGACATGAGGAGTGAAGCCATGGGTCAGGTTTGGAAACAAAAGATTGCAGCAGTACCGACGCCGATGGCTGGTCTGGCACTGGCGATTGCCAGTCTGGGCTGGTGCTGGGAAAACGCGTTGCCCTTTCACGGGCTCGCACAACTTGGTGGTGCCATGATTGCGGCGGTCCTCTTGCTGGGACTGGCCGTGAAGTTTGTGCTGCATCCGAACCTGCTATGGCAGGATCTTAAGCACCCGGTCGTCGGAAGTGTTGTGCCGACCTTCTCGATGGCCCTGATGGTGATTTCTCATGCGATGGGGCCGTTCATGCCGTTGACCGGTCAGATCATCTGGCTGGGTGCTGTGGTCATGCATCTGATTTTTCTGGTTTGTTTTATTTATCATCGCTTGTCCGGGTTTTCGCTTCATCACATGGTGCCGAGCTGGTTCGTGCCGCCTGTCGGGATCATTGTGGCGGATGTGGCCTTTCCTGGGGGCATCATGTCGCCGCTGGCACATGGGCTGCTGGTGTTCGGGCTGAGTGCTTATGCCCTGATGCTGCCCGTGATGCTCTATCGTCTGATTTTCTGTCACGAGGTGCCGGATGCGGCAAAACCAACCATTGCGATTCTGGCCGCGCCTGCGAGTCTGTCGCTGGCGGGGTATCTGACGGTGACTGCACAACCGTCTGTCCTTATGGTTGCTTTGCTGGCAAGTATCGGTCTGCTGATGACAATGGTTATCTATCTGGCTTTTGTCCGCTTGCTGCGGCTGCCCTTCACGCCCGCCTATGCCGCTTTTACGTTTCCGATGGTGATCGGGGCAACTGCCTTGTATAAAACCGCGCAATGGATGAGCACTCAGCCGGTTTTATCGGACTATGCAGGGCAGATCGAAACACTCGCGCTGGCTGAGCTCTTTATCGCCACTGTGGTGGTCGGATATGTGATTGTGCGGTATCTGACGTTTTATTGTTCAGCGCTGACCGGGCTTTGGCGTCCGCATGTAACGGGCTGAACCTAAAGGGCGGCGTCCGTCACAGGCGCCGCTGTTTACACCCTGCCATCCTTGATAGACAATCGTGTCATTCTTGTCTGAAAGCGAGCCTGATGCGTGTTTACTGTCTACCATTCCAATCAGCTGGACCTGCTGAAATCGCTGCTTGTTGAGCTGGTTCGTCGTGATCCTTTGTCGAACCCTTTCATACCGGAACAGATACTGGTCCAGAGTCCGGGCATGTCGCAATGGCTGAAACTGGAGCTGGCACAGTCACTGGGCGTGGCTGCCAATATTGCATTCCCGCTGCCGGCTACCTTTATCTGGGATATGTTCACCAAAGTCTTGCCGGATGTGCCTGCGCGAAGCGCCTTCAACAAAGAAGCCATGACCTGGGCCCTGATGAGCGTGTTGCCCGGCCAGTTGGACAAACCTGAATTCCTGCCCTTAAAACGCTATCTGGAATCGGATGATGATCAGCAGCGCCGCTATCAGCTGTCGGCCAAAATTGCCGATATTTTTGACCAGTATCTGGTGTACCGCCCGGAGTGGATTCAGGCCTGGGAATCCGGGGTAGTGGATCCGGAACTGACGGCAGAACATCCCTGGCAGCCGATCCTCTGGCAGGCGCTGTATGACCATATTCTGGGGCAGGGACAGTCACCGTATCACCGGGCAAACCTTTATGAACAATTCATAGAGACGCTGGCAGGCTACGCCCGTTCAGGTACTTCCTTGCCGGATTCACTGCCCAAACGCTTATTCGTCTTCGGAATCTCTGCCTTACCGCCCCGGTATATGGATGCCTTGGCGGCGCTTGGCAAACACATTGACGTCCATCTGATGTTTACCAATCCCTGCCGCCATTACTGGGGCGATGTGCGAGATCGAAAGTATCTTGCGCGTCTGGCGGCACGGCAGCGTCAGCAGGTGATCTGGCAGCAGGAACACAGTGAGGTAGCCGGTGAAGTGGGGGTGCTGAAAGGCACGCTGGAAGACAATGTCACCGACGAGACCCTGCAGGACGCCGCCGTGGGGAATACCTTGCTGGCGTCTCTGGGCAAACTTGGCCGGGATAACCTGTTTCTGCTTTCTGAACTGGAAGCGTTTGAAGTCGACGCCTTTGTTGATGTGACGCCGGACAGCCTGCTGCATGCCATTCAGTCCGATATTCTCAATCTGGATGACCGGGTGAAGGATCAGCTGCTGGCGGACAGTCAGCACAAGATGGCGCTGAGTCCGGCGGATCGTTCGCTTTCGGTGCAGGTTTGCCATTCACCCATGCGGGAGGTGGAAGTGCTGCATGACAACCTGCTGGCGATGCTGGATGCCAATCCGGCGTTGTCGCCTCGGGATATGGTGGTCATGGTGCCGGACATCAATGCGTACAGCCCTTATATTCAGGCCGTGTTCGGCAATGCCCCGCCGGATCGTTACCTGCCTTTCTCGATCTCGGATCGCAGTGCGGATCAGGAAAACCCGGTTCTGCTGGCGTTCCTGCGTTTGCTGGATCTGCCCAACAGCCGTTGTCAGGCCTCTGAGCTGACTGAAATGCTGGAAGTCCCGGCCATCATGCGCCGGTTCGGACTGGACAGTACCCGCTTTGTCCAGGTCAAACGCTGGATTGAGGAAGCCGGGATTCGCTGGGGGCTGGACAGCAATACCGCGCCTGAGTTTGCGTTGCCGTCACAACAGCAGAATACCTGGCTGTTTGGCTTGCAGCGGATGCTGCTGGGCTATGCTATGCCACAGCAGGCCGGACTCTATCAGGGCATGCTGGCGTACGATGAAGTTCAGGGGATGGAGGCTGAGTTGGCCGGGCAACTCAGCGTGTTTGTGGACCAGTTGATCCGTTACCGTCGGGTGTTGAATCAGTCACATGCCGCCCGCGATTGGTTTGCCGTTCTGAATCAGCTGCTGGATGACTTTTTCGAGGTTGATACCGAAGGGGAACTGGTGCTGCGTCTGATCCGGGAAAAGTTGCAACAGCTGGAGCTACAGCTGGGGGATGCCGGATACGGCGAGCCGCTGACGCCTGCCATCATGCGCGACTATCTGAATGAAAAACTCAGTGGTGAGCGGGTCAGTCAGCGCTTCCTCGCGGGTCAGATTAACTTCTGTACGCTGATGCCCATGCGTTCGATTCCTTTTCAGGTAGTGTGTCTGCTGGGGATGAATGACGGCGTGTATCCGCGCACCATCGCCCCGGAAGGGTTTGATCTCATGATGGGTCGTCAGCGCGCCGGAGACCGATCTCGCCGGGATGACGACAGATATCTGTTTCTGGAAGCGATTCTGTCTGCACAGCAGCAGCTTTACATCAGTTATGTGGGACGCTCGATTCAGGACAACAGTGAGAAAATGCCATCCGTGCTGCTCAGTGAGTTACTGGATTATTGTCAGCAGGGATTCTGTGTGGCCGGTGATGAAGCGTTATCGCCGGATGAATCCGGGCAACGGCTGGTGCAGTGGCTGACTCGCCATCACCCGCTGACACCATTCAGTCCGCAGGCGTTTTTGGGGGCGCAGGCCAGCTATGCTTCGGAATGGTTGCCTGCCGCCCGGCGCGAACCGATCCGGCAGGAAACCTTCCTGACTGAGCCGCTGGCAGCTTTTTCCCTTGAGGCTTCTGAAGGGTCCTCCAGCCAATTGCCTGTGATGGAGCTGGCTGAGTTACAGCGTTTCTGGCGTTTACCGGCGCAGTACTTTTTCAATCGCCGGCTGAAAGTCTATTTTGAAGCATCGGAAGGGGCGATGACCGATGAAGAGCCGTTTGCGCTGGACGGACTGCAACGGTATCAGTTGCGTGAAAATTTACTGACGACTTTGTTGTCGCAGCACCGCCAGCCGGATGCTCTGGCCCGTTTTCAGGCCTGGCAGCATGCTGCGGGTGCACTTCCGATTGCGGCTTTCGGAGAACTGACGCTGGAAGAGGAAAAACAGCAGATCCTGCCGCTGGCAGAACAGGTATCGGCGCTGCTGGCCAATCCGCTTGAGGATGCGGAAATTGATCTCTCGCTGACCCTTGCCTCCGGACCGGTGCAGTTGCAGGGATGGCTGCGCCACCTGACACAGGACGGTCTGGTTCACTTCAGGCCGGGGAAAATCCGGGCACAGGATCTGCTGCAAGCCTGGATTGAACATCTGGCTTTGGCGGCACAGCGCAGTGAAGCCCCGACGCATCTGCTGGGCATCGACACCCACTATCGGATCAGGCCGGTTTCTCCGGCGGAAGCCCGGGAGCATCTGTCGGTTCTGACGGATGGTTATCTGGCCGGACAGTCTTATCCGTTCCCGTATTTTCCAAGAACAGCACTGGCTGGGCTGGAGGCCCTTCAGGACAAGCAGGGCAACTGGCTGACCGATGAAGACAGTCAGGCAAAAGCGTACACCAAGATGGCCGCAGCATTTCAGGATAGCTATCTGTTCAGTGGTGAAGGCAGTAACGCCTATATCGCCCGGGTCTGGCCGGTGTGGTCTGAAAGTCTGGCGGAGGAATCGATGCACTGGGCACAGCGTGTTTTGCAACCAGTGTTACAGCGACTGGAAAAAGTGGATTAGCCGGAGCTGAAAGGGTCAGAGAGCGAGGTGGCCGCCGGCAAAATCATTATGAGGTGTAGGGTGTTCACCGGTCGGCCACAAGGTCCAGAGGTAGACCAAATTTCTTGGCAGCGATACTACAGAAAGCGCTTGGCTGAAAATGTGAAACACCTCCCATAGTGATAGATGAGTCAGAAGTAAATGTGGCGATCCGAAGATGAACCGGTTCGTGATCACAAAATCATCGGTAATAAATACATTAATTCCAACATTTATGCTGGTCAGGTCGACATTGTATGGCTTTACAACGAAGTCCATTAGACGAGCGTAGCGGGCAAGTTCAGAGACAGGTTGATGAAATGACAGCGACCCCAAATACAGAAAATCCGGTTATCGTACCTCAGCCGCTGGAGCCGATGCATTTTCCGCTGCACGGGACACGCTTAATTGAAGCCTCTGCGGGTACAGGAAAAACATTTACCATCGCCAGTCTGTATCTGCGTTTACTGCTGGGGCATGGCCAGCATGACGCCGCTTTTCCGCACCCGCTCACCGTGGATCAGATTCTGGTGGTGACGTTTACCGAAGCGGCCACCGCGGAGTTACGGGATCGGATCCGCCGCCGGATCCACGAGGCTCGTCTAGCATTCAGCCGGGGCGCGAGTGATGATCCTGTTCTGAAGCACTTACTCGCTGATCTGCCGGATCATGCCCGATCAGCGGCGATTTTATTACAGGCCGAACGTCAGATGGATGAAGCGGCAATATTCACCATTCATGGCTTTTGTCAGCGGATGCTGACTCAGAATGCATTTGAGTCCGGCAGTCTGTTCACCAACGAATTCATCACGGAAGAAAGCCAGTTGCGGGCACAGGTCGCAGCGGACTACTGGCGGCGAAATTTTTACCCGTTAACCCGTGAACTGGCCAATGAAATCCGCCGTTGCTGGCCGGCGCCTGATGCGTTGCTGAAAGAAATCAATCCCTTTTTATCCGGCGCTCCAATCACATTAAAGGCGCCCCCTTTGTCGGGCGATCTGGCACAGCTGCATCAGCAGAACCTGCAACGGATTGAAGCCGTGAAGCAAGGCTGGCAGACCCATGCCGCAGATTTTCTTGCTCTGATCCAGAACTCAGGGGTGAACAAGCGCAGTTATACCAAAACCAGCCTTCCGAAAGCGCTGGATGAGGTCGGGCAGTGGGCGGAGCAGCCGACGATGGACTACAGCCTGCCCAAAGCGCTTGAAAAGTTTGATCAGGCGGTACTGGCTGAGAAAACGCCCAAAGGCGGGGTGCCTGAGCATCCGGTTTTTACCGCGATTCACGAGCTGCTGGCATCACCGCCCAGTGTGCGGGAACCCGTGCTGGCCCATGCGATTCAGGCTTGCCGGGAATTGCTGACCGAGGCGAAAAAACGCAAAGGCTGGTTGTCGTTTGATGATCTGCTGACCCAGCTTGCCGCAGCGCTGCAAACCGATGCAGAATCCGGTCAGGGAGCGCTGGCAGCCCGGATTCGACATTTGTACCCGGTTGCCATGATTGATGAGTTTCAGGATACGGATCCCTTGCAGTATCAGATTTTCAGCACGGTCTATATGCCACCGGCTGAACCTGAGGCTCCGGCGGCATCCTGTTCCGGGCTCTTTATGATCGGGGATCCCAAACAGGCGATTTATGCCTTCCGGGGGGCGGATATTTTCACTTATATCCGCGCTCGGCGGCAGGTCAGCGCACATTACACACTGGGAACCAACTGGCGCTCGACCGCAGGCATGGTTTCGGCAGCCAACCGGGTGTTTGAGCTGCCCGACAGCCCCTTTGTGTACGACAGCGACATTGCATTTTTACCGGTTCAGCCCAGTCCTAAAGCCGCCGGGCGTCACTGGCTGCTGCATGGCGAGCGGCAACCCGCGCTCTGTTTCTGGCATCAGTCAGCGGATGCACCCGTCAGCAAGGGCGATTATCTGTCTGTGATGGCAGAGGCAACCGCAGCGCAGATCCAGACAATTCTGACACAGGCCGCGCAAGGCGATGCAATGCTGGTGAGCGGCAAAACGGCTCATCCGGTCGCTGCCGGAGATATTGCCGTACTGGTCCGGACCAGCGCAGAAGCAGCGCGGGTGCGCGAGGCACTGGCCTCGCAAGGCATCCCGAGTGTTTATCTGTCGAATCGTGACAGTGTGTTTGCCAGCCAGGAAGCGACCGATCTGTTTCGTCTGCTGATCGCCGTGCAGCACCCGGAGCAGGAAAGCACATTGCGTGCTGCGGTAGCGACGCCTTTGTTTGCGCTCAGTGCCCGGCAACTGGATCGGCTGAACAATGAAGAAGATGAGTGGGAACGCTGGATTGCAGAATTCCGGGATTACCGGACCCTGTGGCTGCGGCGAGGGGTGCTGCCGATGCTGCGTCATGTCCTGACCCGGCGTCAGATTGCCGAGCGGCTGCTGGGAGAAAACGGCGGCGAGCGCAGGCTGACCGATGTGCTGCACCTCGGCGAACTGCTGCAACAGGCCAGCCAGACCCTGGACAGTGATCAGGCGCTGATCCGCTGGCTGGCAGAACATATTGAAACGCCCAATGGCAACAGTGATGAACAGCAGCTTCGATTGGAATCCGACAGCAATCTGGTGCAAATCGTCACCATCCATAAATCCAAAGGGCTGGAATACGATCTGGTGTTCCTGCCTTTTGTCTGCAGTTACCGCAGTACCGAAACAGCCCTGTTTCATGATGCGGAATCACAGCAGGCTGTGCTGGATGTCAGCGGTGCGGAAGCCAGTCTGGCACTGGCGGAACAGGAGCGGCTGGCAGAAGATTTACGTTTGATTTATGTGGCACTAACCCGTGCGGTTTATGGCTGTTATGTCGGCATGGCACCGCTGCGCAATGGTCGCAGCACCAAAGAGCCGACTGGTCTGCATCTGTCTGCCATCGGGCATCTGGTTCAGAACGGGCAGCAGGGCGGACTGGCAGAACTGGCCACTGCACTCAATCAGCTGGCGGAAAGTGAGGATATCTGTGTCGCTGAACCCCCGACACGGCCAGAGCATCTCTGGGAGCCGGTGGCGGACGAACAGCCCGACCCGGTGGCATCTGTTTTTGAACATCCGGTCGAACATCGCTGGTGGATCACCAGCTATTCATCTCTGGTGAAACAGGGGCATACGGCGCTGGATGCCACCAGCGAACTGCCAGGCTTTGATACGGATTCAGCGCAGGACAGTCAGCGGGAGGATGAAGGCGAGCCAGCGCATAGCGAACCGGCGCGCAGCATTTTTACCTTTCCGAAAGGGGCGCGTCCCGGCACTTTCCTGCATACCCTGTTCGAGCAGATTGAATTTACCGAAGCCCCGGACAGCGAGGCCACTCAAGCGGTGATTCTCGAACTGCTGCGACAGGAAAACTACGACGCCGACTGGTTGCCGGTTTTACAGGATCTGCTGGCTCAGGTGCTGAACTGTGCGCTGGATGGCGAACACCTTCGCTTGTCTGCGCTGACACCGGCACAGCGTCTGGTTGAAATGGAATTCATGCTGCCGATTCAGTTGCTGTCGTCTGCATTACTGAATAAAACACTGGCCCGGCACGACACCCTGTCGGCCAAAGCCGGGGAACTGGGCTTTGCGACGGTCAGTGGCATGCTGAAAGGCTTTATCGATCTGGTGTTTGAGCATCAGGGAAAATACTACGTGCTGGACTGGAAATCGAACTGGCTGGGCGACAGCCACGATGACTACCGCGGTGAAGCACTGACCACGGCGATGCGTGAGCACAGATACGATCTTCAGTATCAGTTGTATGCGCTCGCGCTGCACCGCTTCCTGAAAAGCCGTCAGGCAAATTATGATTATGAACAGCATTTTGGCGGCGTGTATTACCTGTTTCTGCGCGGGGTGCGCAGTGAAGAGAACAGCGGTATTTTTCACGCCCGCCCGAGTCTGGCGCTGCTGACGGAACTGGAAATGCTGATCGACGGAAAAATGAAGACGGGAGAAACCGCCTGATGACCCTGCTGATGACAAATCCGCTCACTGAATCTGCCGGCATGCTGAGCGCACTCGATGGGCTGGTGCAACGGGGAGTGCTCCGCGCGCTGGATGTTCAGTTTGCCAA
The DNA here is from genome assembly GCF_030547945.1 of Photobacterium sp. 1_MG-2023. Classification (NCBI taxonomy): domain Bacteria; kingdom Pseudomonadati; phylum Pseudomonadota; class Gammaproteobacteria; order Vibrionales; family Vibrionaceae; genus Photobacterium; species Photobacterium sp. 1_MG-2023. The sequence continues at coordinate 14,406 of NZ_JAUORR010000020.1, forward strand.
GTTTATTTGTGACTCTGTGGACGGACAGGAAACACAGGACACGATGCCCTTACTGGCACTGGCTGCCGTTTGGGTCAGCCAGGAGCTGGGACGCGGCCATGTCTGTCTGCCCTTATCGGCGCAGAAAGGCCCCTTGCTCGGGCTGTCTCAGGCGAATGCTGCGCCATTGCTGTCTCTGTTGCCGGAAGTCTGGCATCAGCCTGAACTCTGGCCAGAGGCGCTGATCCGTTCGGTGGCTGTGTCTGATGGCTCGGAGCCGACGCCGCTGGTGCTCCGGGAAGATCGGCTTTATCTGCATCGGTACTGGCAGGATGAACAGACGGTTGCGATGCGTTTGCTGGCGTCTGCCGGTCAGGGGGTGTCCGCTTCGGAAGCGGTGCAGCAGATAGGGATCCTCAACGAACTTTTCTGCCGCAATGATGCGGCCTTGTTTCAGGCTTTGGTTGCGCTGAGAAAAACGGCGGCTGATACGCCGTCGCAGCGGCGAACACTGGTGTGTGATCAGCTGGATATCGTTGCCCCGGATGCGCTCGACTGGGCTGAGATTGACCAGGTGCTGAGCAGCGCCCAGCGATTTTCTGAGCTGGCGCCGCTGGCGGGACTGATTCCGGATGCGGTTTGTCTGAACTGGCAGAAAGTCGCAGCTGCCACTGCACTGAGCCGTCAGTTTGCGGTGATTTCCGGCGGACCCGGAACCGGTAAAACCACCACAGTTGCCAAACTGCTGGCTGCACTGGTGTTGCAGCATCAGCCTGATGCCGAGCATATCGATCCAGCGCTGGTGCCGCATATCGTTCTGGTGGCGCCGACCGGAAAAGCAGCTGCCCGGCTGACAGAATCCATTGGTAAAGCGGTTCAGTCGCTGCCAGTGTCTCCGGCGGTTCAGGCTGAGATCCCGACACAGGCCAGTACCTTACACCGTCTGCTGGGCGCGATTCCGGGCCGCGCGGCTTTTCGTCATCATGCCGGGAACCCGCTGCACGCTGATGTGCTGGTGGTGGATGAAGCCTCCATGGTGGATCTGCCGATGATGGCACGATTGCTGGAAGCGCTGCCTCCGCAGACCAAGCTGATCCTGCTGGGAGATAAAGATCAGCTGGCCTCGGTGGAAGCTGGCGCGGTGCTGGGAGATATCTGTGCGTTTGCCCGGCAGGGATACAGTCTGGCACAGGCCCGGCAACTGAGCGAGATGACAGGGTACGCACTTCCAGCCGGACAGGCGACTGCGCCCAGCCCGGTGGCTGACTGTTTGTGTGTGCTGCAAAAGAGTTACCGTTTTCATGCGCTCTCCGGGATCGGACAACTGGCGAAGGCAATCAACAGCGGACAACCTGACCGCCTGGCTGCGGTCTGGCAGCAGGGCTTTACCGATATCCATCAGTATCCGCTGAGTGCGGAGCATTATCAGCGTCTGATCAAACAGATGTCGGTGTTTTATCGCGCGTATCTGGAAGCGATTGATGAGGGGCAGCCGCCAGCGGAGGTCCTGCAGGCGTTCGCAAATGTGCGGCTGCTGTGTGCCTTACGGGAAGGGGACTTTGGCGTGAAAGGGCTGAATCAGCGTATTGAGCGTCAGTTGGTCAGAGATGGCCTGATCGCGCCGGGAGAAGAAACCTGGTACGTCGGACGTCCGGTGATGATCACCCGAAACGATCATGGTCTTGGCCTGTATAACGGGGATATCGGGATTGCGATGCCGGACCCGGCCGGAGGGAAGGATGTACGGGGACGACCGGCGTTACGGGTCTATTTCGATATGCCAGATGGCAGTATCCGGAGTTTTCTGCCCAGCCGTTTGCCCGAGCATGAATTGGTGTACGCGATGACGATTCACAAATCTCAGGGTTCTGAGTTCGCGGAAACCCTGATGATTCTGCCGCCGGATTTCAGTCCGATTCTCACCCGGGAGCTGATCTATACCGGTGTGACGCGGGCGAAATCCCGGCTTTATCTCTATGCGCAGCCCGATATTATCCAACGTGGTATTCAGCGCTGCATACAGCGGGCCAGTGGTCTGGAAGCCGGGTTAATACCAATCGCAGTCAATCATTGGTCATCCTAGCTTGTTCAAATGCTCGATCACTGCGTTAGATTTTTTGATTGTAGAATAACTACTTATCTAAAAAATCCGCCTTGTTCTCAAACATTTTTCCTACGCTATTTCTGATCACTGACTTACTTTGGTTGGTATAAGTCAGGCGTAAACAAACGCCAGCCGAAGCGGGCTGGCGTTGCGCGGTTGCAGGGAGTATGACCGGACCGACAACCTTTATAGCGTCAGGGTCAGAATTTTCGAACGGCGTTGCAGGTTATAGAGTGCCTGTTTTGCCATCGGTAATTCAGACACATCAATCTCCATAAAACCATGCTCCCGAAACCAGTGCAGGCTGCGTGTGGTCAGGACAAAGAGTTGTCTGAGCCCCTGAGAACGCGCCTGATGCCGGATCCGGTTCAGCAGCATCGCTCCCCGATCGCCATCCCGGTAATCCGGATGAACCGCGACGCAGGCCATTTCCCCCATGTGTTCTTCCGGGAAGGGATACATGGCGGCGCACCCGATGATCAGGCCGTCCCGCTCGATCACGGTGAAGAGTTTGATCTCTTGCTCCAGTTGTTCACGGGAACGCCGAACCAGAATTCCTTCCTGTTCCAGCGGACGGATCAGGGCCAGAATGCCGCCGATATCGTCAATGTGGGCACCGCGAACTTTCTCAGCACTCGCCATGACAACTTGCGTGCCGATGCCATCAAAAGAAAAGAGCTCCTGAATCAGCGCGCCATCATCTTTATAGCTGATCAGGTGACTCCGGGGCACACCCGCGCGGCAGGCGGTGATGGCTCCCCGCAGGAAACGGGCAGTACCGGAATCGGACTTCTTCTGTGCTGTCAGGCGCTGCAGAACGGCTTCTGCCTCAACGGGCAGCATCTCAGACACAATCTCATTGTCTTCATTCCGCACCCCTTGATGCGAGCAAAAACCAATCAGCTTATCGGCTTCCAGCCGAATGGCGACCTGAGTGGCGACTTCTTCGGAAGTCAGGTTGAAACACTCACCGGTCACTGAACTGGCAATGGGGCCCAGCAACACGACACTGTGCTGATCCAGCTGGCGCCGGATGCCTTCCACATCAATTCTGCGGATCCGGCCGCTGTGGCAGTAATCAATCCCGTCGTCAACGCCCAGCGGTTGTGCGACCACAAAGTTGCCGCTGACCACATTGATTTGCGAACCGGCCATGGGAGTATTGTTCAGGCCCATGGAAAACCGGGCCGTAATGTCCAGATGCAGTTGTCCAGCGGCTTGCTTGGCAATTTCCAGGGCTCGCTCATCGGTAATACGAACGCCTTTATGATATGGCGTCCCATAGCCGTGGAGTTCCAGTAACTGAGAGATTTGCGGGCGGGCACCATACACCAGAACGATGCGCAACCCCAGGCAATTCAGCAGGGCGATATCATTCACAATACTTCGAAAATTTTGATCCGCAATGGCTTCGCCACCGAGCATAATCACCAGTGTTTTTCCCCGGTGCGCATTCACATAAGGTGCGGATTGGCGAAAGCCTTTGACCAAGGCTGTACTTCTGAATTTCACTCTATTTTCCGTGATATGGGTTCATCAACCCTGATGAGTAAATATGTCAGCATATTGCCTGTTTATACACTACACGGCAAGTATGAAGCGCATTCGAGTGAGTCTGGCAGATTTTCATTTATTGAGTCGAGATCCCGTTCTGACATTCTGCACTTAGTCGGCAGATTCTGTGGACGCCCGATAAGCGTATAGTTGTAGGACGTGGGGATAGTTAGTGATGCTGCTCATGGCATTTAATAAATACACGAAATGGCAAACCGCCACCATGCTGACCATTCTTGGGACGGGTCTGGCACTGAGTGGTTTTCTTGCGGTGGGTGCGGCAAAAGGTGAACTGTTTACAGCCTCGCCTGAGCCCAGTATTTTTGGCATCTGGGTGGAACAGGATGTTGCGCCTTATGCCGCGGACAAGTTCGAAGTGCGTCAGAATGGCGTCTATGTTTCCGGACGTCTGATCAGCACGACTTATGGTTGGGACGGCAGCCGTCTGAGTTATCAGATGGGCGGCGAAACGTATCAGTATACGTTTGAGGAAGGGCAGTTTATTCGTCAGAAGCCCGCCCATTATGTGTCAACGTTTGCCCGTCAGGCGGCCAGAGTGAATCCTGAGCTCAAACAAAATGCCACACAGACCCTTGGTCAGCCATTGAAACAAGGGTCCTGAATCATGCGCCTTTCCCGGTTACTCTTCTTCCTTTAGCCGGGCAAACAGCTGATGAACAGGGATTTTGTTCAGTGCCACTTTTCTGAATGTATCCGCTGTCTGGGGACTGCCGCCCAGACAGCGCTGAATCACGGTGTTGATTTGCTGTGTTGAATTACCGTCGCTGTCCAGATTTCGTATCCACTGATATTCAACAGCGTTTGGATTGAGTAAGGTTTCTTTTCCAATTTTAAATTGCTTGTTCATGCCAGTCCTTCCTGAGACGTCACGTTCCAAAGCGATTCACTCGTACGATTGACTGCCGATTCCATGATTATTTTGCAGCCAGTCTGTGTCTCATCCTGAGAAAATCACTGTAAAAGGTGCTCGCATTGCTGATCGAAATGGTTGTCCGTAACCCGAAAGTATAGGTTACCAAACTGAATGATGTCGTTTGTGTGACGTTTTTATTAAACCGACAGACTGTGACAGTTATATGACAATCAGTGCTTATTATTAAACTTTCGTGACAATCAAAACAAGACTTTGACATTGGTTATGATAAAAAGCCCTAAGATTGTGCGTTGAAGTCGGCTCGCGTATCTTGGGCTTTACCAATCGCAGTTAATCACTGGTCATCCTCGCTTGTTCAAATGCTAGATAATGGCGTTAGATTTTTTGATTGTAGAATCACGACTGATCGAAAAAATCTGCCTTGTTCTCAACCATTTTTCCTGCGCTATTTCTGATCATTGACATACTTTGATTGGTATGAAGATGACTTTTTCCTGTGTCCGGAAATGTTCTGGTTTATCGCAGGATAATCTTTTATTTTTTTGTCAATATCATGAAGGCTGATCTGTGTTTCAACAATTTTCCCTGATTCAAAAACTGACGCTCGCCTCCTGTGTACTGGGGCTGGTGGCTTGTGCCCGACCTGTGGACCGGGGCCAGCAATATCTGGATGGCGAGTTTGACCAAGTCCTGAACCCCGTTGAAACAGTGGTATCGGATAAACCCAGGGATTACACCCGGTTTGAGGCGCAGGCTGAAAAAGTACTGAGCCGGTCTCCTTCGATGATGCTGCGCTATCAAAATTTGTATCAGCAGGTAACAAACTGGGCTGAAGCTGGCGGGGATCCGACGCTGTTGCCGCAGTTCGGGCTGACGACTGCACAGATGGGCGGCGGAGACAGTTCCGGCAACGTCATGTTTACCGGCTATTTCTCACCAGTCATCGAGCTGCGCCACGAAAGAGATGAAATCTTTCAATATCCTGTGTATGCGATGCCGGAGTGTGGAAAGCAATGTCCGACACGGGCCGAGATCTACGGTGGTGCTTTGGCCGGCCAAGGATTGGAGCTGGGTTACTCCGCTTCTAAACTGGATGTCTTCATGATGGAAGTCCAGGGCAGTGGATTTGTGCATTTCGAAGACAACGACCAGCTGCAGTACTTTGCTTACGGTGGCAAGAACGGCCATCCTTATGTGAGTATTGGCCGGATTCTGATTGAGCGCGGGGAAGTGCCTCGGGAAAAGATGTCGCTGAAAGCAATCGCGGAATGGGTGGCGCAGCAGGATGATGCCACAGTTCGTGAATTGCTCGAGCAGAACCCATCTTATGTGTTCTTCAGTCCGCGTGATGATCTGGATGTGCTGGGCACTGCCGGAATTCCATTACTGCCGATGGCTTCGGTTGCTGCGGATCGCGACTTCCTGCCCATGGGCAGTGTGTTGCTGGCCGAAGTGCCGCAGCTGGACGAGGAAGGCAACTGGAACGGTAAGCATGTGCTGACCTTGCTGATGGCGCTGGACACCGGCGGTGCCGTGAAGCGAAATCATCTGGATCTTTACCATGGCATGGGCGCACAGGCAGGCATCGATGCCGGGCACTACAAGCATTTTGGCCGGGTGTGGAAGCTGGGGCTGACGCCGCAGACCGATGCAGCACTGACGGAAGCGCGGGCTGCTGCCAGCACAACGGTTGCGACGCCTGTTCAGGGAGAGATGCGCTTCCGGGAGACGCCCGTCCAGGGGGCTGAGACTCAGGCTCAGGGACTGGACAACTGACAGGAGAGCGCGTATAAAAACGCGCTCATTCTCAATACAGACAGACCGCTATGCGACAACTCGATACCCCGGCATCCGATCACTATAACCAACGTTTTGGCGGCACCCGCCGCTTGTATGGTCATCAGGAAGTGGAAATCCTGAGAGCTGCGCATGTCTGTGTGATTGGCATCGGCGGCGTGGGTTCCTGGGCAGCTGAAGCGCTGGCCCGCTCCGGCGTTGGTGAACTGACTTTAATCGATATGGACGATGTTTGTGTCACCAACATCAACCGTCAGATCCACGCCATGTCCGGTACGGTCGGGCGCAGCAAGATTGAGGTCATGGCCGAACGCATTGCGCTGATCAACCCGGACTGCCGCGTCAATCTGATTGATGATTTCATCACACCGGAGAATATTCCTGAGTATATCGGTCCGCAGTTTGACTACGTGCTGGATGCTATCGACAGCGTGAAGCCGAAAGCCGCATTGCTGGCCTACTGTAAGCGCCATAAAATTAAAGTGGTGACTACGGGGGGAGCCGGTGGGCAGGTCGATCCGACCCAGATCCAGATTGCTGATCTGGCGAAGACGATTCAGGATCCGCTGGCGGCGAAAATCCGCAATATGCTGCGCCGTTTTTACAACTTCAGTAAAAATCCGGCCCGGAAGTTTGGCATTGACTGCGTGTTTTCAACCGAACAACTCAAATATCCGCAGGCCGATGGCAGCGTCTGCGAAGCGAAAGCGACCGCAGAAGGGCCGAAACGGATGGATTGTGCGACCGGATTCGGGGCTGCGACCATGGTGACGGCCACCTTTGGTTTTGTGGCCGCTTCCCGCATTCTGCAAAAACTGATTGAAAAACACCGCCAGTAATCATCCCCTTCGCCGGGTCGGGAACTATCGACTGGCGAAGGTTTGAATCGCTTCAATAATCGCCTTGAGTCCGTTACTGCGTGACGGGCTCAGGTGTCCCAGTAACCCTAAGCGTTCAAAGTAAGCTTCCATGTCGAATTGCTGAATCTGTCCTGCCGTTTTGCCTTCGTAGGCGGCTAGCACCAGACAGATCAGGCCTTTGACAATCCGGGCATCAGAATCCGCGGCAAAATGGTACACCCCGGCATCACAACGCTGTACCAGCCAGACCTGGCTTTCACAGCCACTGACTTTCACTTCATCCTGCTTGAGTGCATCCGGCAAGGCCGGTAACTGTTTACCCCACTGGATAACCAGCCGGTATTTGTCTTCCCAACTGTTGGCCTGCGCCATTTTTTCCTGAATGTCATCAGCAGAAATCGAGCTGCCAAACGGGTGAGAAGGGAACGAAACTGAGGTCATGATCTTTCTCTTTTTTACAACAAATCACAGGCTTTATGCAGCGCAGCCACGAAGCGCTCAATATCTTCTTCGGTATTATAGAGAGCCAGAGAGACCCGCAAAGTACCAGTCAGTCCCAGCGCATCCAGCATCGGGTGAGCACAGTGATTCCCGGCGCGCAGCGTTACGCCCTGCTCATCCAGCAGGGTGGCGATATCATGATGATGAATGCCGTCCACCACAAAGGAAAACAGGCTGGCCTCTGGCTGCAGGCCGATGACTCTCAGGCCGTCGATGTCTTTGATCCCATCCAGTGCTTTCTGGCGGAGTGCGTGGATATGTTGCTCGGCACCCTGACGGTCGATGCCGTTCAGCCAGTGAATGCTTTCTGCCAGCGCGATGGTGCTGGCGATATTCGGTGTGCCAGCCTCAAACTTGCCCGGTAATCCGGTGTACAGGGTGCCTTCAAAGGAAACTTTTTCGACCATTTTGCCGCCGCCGTGCCAGGGGGGCATGGCTTCAAGCAGGGCCTGTTTGCCATAGAGCACTCCGATGCCTGAGGGGCCAAAGAGCTTGTGGCCGGAAAAGACATAGAAATCGGCATCCAGCGCCTGAACATCCACGGCTTCATGCACGATTCCCTGCGCACCATCAATGACGGCGATCGCCCCACGGGCATGCGCCGCAGCAATGATGCTTTCAATCGGGTTCCGGGTGCCGGTGACATTGGTCATGTGGGCAACCGCGACAATCCGTGTTTTTGCGGACAGACGCTGATGGAAGGCGTCCATATCCAGCGTACAGTCTGATGTCATGGGAATTTTGACTACGATGGCGCCGGTCTGCTCCGCGACCATCTGCCAGGGCACGATATTGGCGTGGTGTTCCAGTTCGCTGACCAGAATCTCATCGCCGGGTTGCAAGGTACTGCGTGCCCAGGATTGGGCAACCAGATTCAAGGCCTCTGTTGCACCGCGTGTCCAGATGATTTCTTTTCGATCCCGGGCATTCAGCAGATCTCTGACCGTGTCGCGTGCCTGTTCGAATCGTTGGGTCAGGTTGGCAGTGAGCTGATGGCTGCCCCGGTGAACATTGGCACTGTGCTGACGGTAAATACTGTCAAGAGACTGAATCATCGCCAGTGGCTTTTGTGTGGTGGCAGCGCTGTCCAGAAAAGTGATGGGGTGTGCTGCATCAACCAAGGCCGGAAATTGCGAACGAATCGACTGAATATCAAATGGGGTGGTCATACATGGGCTCATGTTCTGGTGGATGGGGGGATCTTCCTTATTATCCGTCACAGAGGCAAGCGCAGAAGGGGAGAATTTCTAAAAAAATGGCACCGCGTTGGGGCGCAGTGCCATCAAAAAGTTTTGACAGACAGGTCAAAAAACAGGAAGTAAATTGGTAGCACTCGGCTACCCGCCCAGCAGAGGCCGGGCAATATGCAAACACAACATGCAATCTCTGGAACAGACACCAGAAAGGAGGACCTAGGCCTCAATTACACAGTTTATCCTGAGATTGCGGCGCCAATCTTAGGGTTTCTGTGGTACTGGGACAATCGACAAATTATAATGACCTAGATAAAAAAAACTAATGCAACCAGTATGGCAGGACATTATGTCGAGACGACTTCCACCCCTTAATTCGCTGAAAGTATTCGAAGCCGCCGCCCGCCACCTGAGCTTTACCCGCGCTGCAGAAGAACTCTTTGTGACTCAGGCTGCTGTGAGTCATCAAATCAAGGCGCTGGAGGAATTTCTGGGCTTGAAATTATTTCGTCGCCGGAACCGCTCTTTATTGCTGACGGAAGAAGGGCAAAGCTATTTTCTTGATCTGAAAGATATCTTCAGTGCGATTTCGGATGCGACAGATAAAGTTTTGGAACGCGGTTCAAAAGGTGCACTGACCATTAGTTTATCTCCGAGTTTTGCGATCCAATGGCTGGTTCCGCGGTTGTCCGATTTCAATCAGTTACATCCGGATGTTGATGTCAGAATTAAAGCGGTTGATTTAGACGAAGGTTCACTGACGGATGATGTGGATGTGGCCATTTATTACGGGCGTGGCAACTGGCCGGGATTACGTTGCGATAAGTTGTATCAGGAGTTTCTTGTCCCGGTTTGTTCCCCCATGCTGCTGACCGGGCCGAAACCCCTCGACAGCCTGCATGATCTGCAGTATCACACGCTGCTGCATGACAGTTCCCGGAAAGAGTGGAAGAATTACGTCCGTGAATTTGAGATTCCCGGCACCAATGTCAATCAGGGCCCGATTTTCAGCCATTCCACCATGGTGCTGCAGGCTGCGATCCACAGTCAGGGAATCGCGCTGGCAAATAATGTGCTGGCACAACCTGAGCTGGAAGCCGGCCGCCTGGTCAGTCCGTTTGAAGAAGTGCTGATGAGCAAAAATGCTTTTTATCTGGTGTGCCAGGAAAAGCAGGCCGAAACCGGCCGTATTCAGATTTTCCGCGACTGGGTTCTGGAAAAAGCCCGCAAAGAACAGGAAGACGGCCCGCTGCGCCAGCCAGAGATGCCGGTTGAAGAAATGGCTTAAACCTAAGCCTGAGTCTCAGTGTCTTTCCGGGCACTGAGGCCTCCGTTTGCCCACTCCCACCTGTGCGCTGTCGCTTACACATCCTGATGTTACCCTCGCTGTAGCGCACGGATAATTTTCTCTCACCATTTTGCTGTAATAAGTTTCCGGGCTGGCGGGCAATTTTGGATGTTCATTCCGCGAAAGTGTTAAGATATCGCCCAATCTTAGACAGGGATAGCTGCGGCTTGCCTGTCGCAGTCTCTCGCAATACAACAGGTTGAGAAAGCGCGTGGAATACCGTATTGATACACCGGAAAATGGCCAGTTTGACGCTACTTTCTTATTTGCACATGGTGCGGGTGCCGGCATGGATCATGAATTTATGTCGGCAATTGCCCAAGGGTTAACGGCGAAAGGGATCCGCGTGGTGCGTTTCGATTTCCCTTATATGGTTAAACGTCGGGAGGACGGTAAAAAGCGTCCGCCGGATCGTCAGCCAAAATTGCTGCTGGATTTCCAGCGTCATCTGATGCGGTTTGCAGAAGAAGGCCCGCTGGTGATTGGCGGCAAATCGATGGGCGGGCGGATGGCGAGTTTGCTGGTCACAGATGAGGCGGAAAGCGCACCAGAGGTCAGCAATTGTCAGGCATGGGTGCAAGGCGTTGCCTGTCTGGGCTTTCCGTTTCATCCACCGGGTAAACCGGAGAATTTCCGGGGGGATCACCTGAAGACGATTGCGGTACCGACGCTGATTCTGCAGGGGGAACGGGACACTTTTGGTACCCGCAGCGAGGTGGAAGGCTGGACCTATGCCGATACCGTGCGTTTGGCCTTTGTGCCGGATGGCGATCACAGCTTCAAACCGCGTAAAGCATCCGGTTATACGGAAGCCGGGAACCGACAGCTGGCTGTTGCGTTACTGGCAGATTTTATCAATCAATGTGTTTCACCAGTTTAAAAACAAAAGGATAGGTTGAATGCAAAGCCGCAGCATGATTCTTTTTGCCGCTGTCAGCGGTGCGATTGGTGTTGGTCTGGGAGCTTTTGCGGCCCATGGCCTGAAAGGACAACTGACTCCGAATTTACTGGATGTTTTTAAAACCGGCGTCGACTATCAGCTCTGGCACAGCCTCGCGCTGTTCGGGTGCGGGATTTGGGCACGCAATTTTTCTGCAAAAGCGCTATCATACGCGGCCCTGTTATTTGCTGCGGGCATTTGTCTGTTCAGCGGTAGCCTTTATGCACTGGCGTTAACAGGCATTAAGTGGTTTGGTCCCGTAACACCACTGGGGGGACTGTGTTTTATTCTTGCCTGGCTGTCACTTGCAGTGGCTGCCTGGCGCTCTCAATGAGGACTCGTGGTGAATCAGGTTTTGTTGTACTGCCGTCAGGGCTTTGAAAATGAATGTGCCGGTGAAGTGCAGGATAAAGCCAATGCACTGGAACTGTTCGGCTTTCCGCGCGCCAGAAAAAATACTGGTTACGTGCTGTTTGAGTTTTACCAGCCGGGCGATGCGGACAAATTTATTCAGTTACAACCATTTTCACAGCTGATTTTTGCACGTCAGATGCTGGCGGTGACGGCACATCTGGAAGATTTGCCGGCAGAGGACAGGATCAGTCCGATTCTTGCCGTGGCGGAAGATTTACCGCGCTGCGGTGATCTGCGGGTCGAGACACCGGATACCAATGAAGCGAAAGAGCTGCTGAAGTTCTGCCGTAAGTTTACTGTGCCGCTGCGTCAGGCGATGCGTAAAACCGGTGTCCTGTATCAGAAAGACAATCCGAAAAAGCCGGTGTTGCATTTGTGCTTCACGGCGCCGGGCCATTGTTTGATGGGTTATTCTTACAGCAACAATAACTCGCAGTTCTTTATGGGGATCCCGCGTCTGAAGTTCCCGGCGGATGCGCCAAGCCGTTCAACCCTGAAACTGGAAGAAGCCTTTCATGTCTTTATTCCGCGAGAAGAATGGGATGTGCGACTGGCCTCTGGCATGTGGGGTGTGGATTTAGGCGCTTGCCCGGGTGGCTGGACCTATCAGTTAGTGAAACGTTCCATGTTTGTTCATGCCGTGGATAACGGCCAGATGGCGCAGAGCCTGATGGATACCGGACAGGTGAAACACCACATGGCTGACGGCTTTAAGTTTGAGCCGCCGCGTAAAAATGTGACCTGGCTGATCTGCGATATGGTCGAGAAACCTGCGCGGGTCGCACACCTGATGGGACAGTGGCTGATTAAAGGCTGGGCCAAGGAAACGATTTTCAACCTGAAGCTGCCGATGAAAGGCCGTTATGATGAAGTGCTGCAGGATATTGAAAACCTGAAAGTCTTTCTGATCCAGAATGGTCTGAAATTCCGTCTGCAGGCCAAGCATCTGTACCATGACCGTGAAGAAATTACGGTCCATATTCAAGCGCTGGACAACCGCAGCCCGCAGTCATGATTCCGGAGACAGGTGGCGGGGTTTATCCCGCTGCCTGATATCGGATGTCCTGCAGATTAAATCCCAGTTCCAGATTGGTTTTCAGTCGGGCAACGGCTTTGCTGGCAACGGCACTGGCTTTCGCGGGTTCGATTTTCTTCCGCCATTTCTCCGGCAGTTCTTCTGCCGACAAAATATGCTCCAGATCCGGAAACACACTCAGTAATTCACAGGCCGCTTTCGGACCTATACCCGGTACGCCCGGAATCTTACTGGAACTGATTCCTGCCAATCCCCAGTAATCCGGGAGTTGCTCCGGTCGCACGCCAAATTCTTTTTCAATAAAGGGGCTGTCCAGCCAGCGTTGCTGGAAGTAATCCCGGATCATCACTGTTGGTCGTAACAGCTGGCAATAGCCTTTGTCGGTCGAAACAATGGTCACCTGGCCTCCGTGGTCCGCGACTTTGAGCGCCAGTGTGGCAATCAGATCATCGGCTTCGTCGCCATCAGAGAGCAAAGAGTCCACACCCAGAGTCATGAAGTCATCCTGAATTTGTTCCATACCGGCCTGCAAAGCTTCAGGCATGGGTTTCCGGCCTTCTTTGTAATTGGGCAGCAGTTCAGCCCGCCAGCCCCGGTCTTCGCCTTGATGGTCAAATACCGCAACAATATGTGTGGGCTTGCTCATCGCAATGATTTTGCTTAGTGCCTGACAGCAGACCTTACTGGTATTGGCAATCTCTGTTTCATCCGGCTGGGCTGCATGCACGCGGCGGATTAAATTGAGGGCATCGATGACGACAAGGTGAATAGACATAGCTTTCAACGCAGAATACAGGACCAATTGGCCCTGTATTCTACGTGTCATTGCAAATTATTTCACCATGTCGGGGTGGGCGAGGATACGGTAGCAGGGAATATACTCGCTGCCCGGCAGTTTCATACGCTGCTGAGCGACGAAACTTTTCAGCAACTTATCCATTCGCTTCATCAGTGACGGATCGCCGTTGATCAGGAATGGGCCCTTGCGTTCAATTTCCCGGATGCCTTCTTCTTTCACATTCCCGGCGACAATGCCCGAAAATGCCCGGCGCAGATTGGCTGCCAGTTGCTCCGGTCGCTGATTGTAATGAAGGTCCAGGCTGCTCATCGCATCATGTGTGGGCTCGAAGGGCAACTGAAACTCCGGCGGAATTTTCAGCGACCAGTTGTAGCAATAGGCATCGCCGGTTTCCTGCCGGTATGCTTTGGTGCTCGGCATCGCCGCTTTCATAATACGCGCGACTCTGGCCGGATCATCAATGATGATTTCATACCGTTTGGTTGCTTCTTCACCCAGCGTATCGCGAATGAAACTGTCCAGTGTTCTGAAATACGGTTCACTGCTTTTTGGCCCGGTGAGGACCACAGGTAAAGGCTGATCCTGATTTTCCGGATGCATCAGAATCCCGATGATATAGAGCAGTTCTTCTGCAGTCCCTGCGCCGCCGGGGAAAATAATGATCCCGTGGCCGACCCGAACAAAAGCTTCCAGACGTTTTTCGATGTCTGGCATGATCACCAGCTCATTCACAATTGGATTGGGTGGCTCAGCCGCAATGATCGAGGGTTCAGTCAGCCCGATGAACCGGCTTTTACCATAGCGCTGCTGGGCGTGGCCGATTGCTGCACCTTTCATTGGGCCTTCCATCGCACCCGGACCACATCCGGTACAGATGTTCATTTCACGTAGTCCCAGTTGATGGCCGACATCCCGGGTGTACTGATACTCTTCTGGATTAATGGAATGGCCGCCCCAGCACACCACGATATTCGGGTCTTCGCGTGAGCGAACGGTCTGGGCGTTACGAAGAATACTGAATATAAAATTCGTGATGTGCGGCGCACTGGTCAGATTGAGATCGTTGCGCTGCTGTACGTGGACGTTCACGTAGATAATATCCCTTAAGACCGAAAACAGGTGTTCCTGGATCCCGCGGATGATTTTTCCATCGACGAAGGCATGTTCGGGGGGATCTTTGAGTTCGAGTTTGATGCCCCGCTCTCTTCGCAGAACATTAATATCAAAAGCTTTGTTCTTTTCCAGCAGGGCGCTGGAATCATCACTGTTACTGCCCGAGTTCAGCACGGCCAGAGAACAATTGCGGTATAAGCGGTACAGATCGCTGGCCGCTGTGGCTTTCAGGCTGTCGACTTCCAGTTGCGACAGCAGAGTCATGGCACCAACCGGACTGATATGTGTAATCATGCTTACCTCCCTGGAGATAAATGCAGGTAACCAATGACCTGCATGTCAGCGCTTTTCCTCTGCCCGAATCCCATTCAGGGCCGGGATGGCAGGTGAAAAGGCCGGGCATTATTGCTTGCCCGTATTATTCAACATACACAGGCAATGGGGGTTTGACTAGAGACGAGATAAAAAAAAGCAGTTGTGTAGCAGTGGGTTAGACTTTTGATTTGGTCGGTGTTGAGTGTGGAATCAGTTGCTAAGCGATCCAGATCAGATGGTTGCGTCCGGCATGCTTCGCGCTATTGAGAGCTTTCTGACTGCGTTCAATGACCGTGCCTGGATGGTCACTGTCATCAAACAGCGTTGCGCCGACAGAGGCTGTGACGGTGACATTTTTGTCGCGGAACCGGAAAGGGAGCTGGCTGATCGCTTCCCGGATTTCCGTCAGGCGACGCTGACGCTCCGTTTCATGCACATCCGGCAAAATCAGCATGAACTCATCATTTTGAACTCGTGCAACAAAATCAGTATCCCGCAGATGCTGTCTCAGTGTTCGCGCAATAATTTTCAGGACTTTATCCCCGGCGACAAAGCCATAGCGTTCATTGAGATCGTCAAAATGGTCCAAATTCAAGACGGCAAGGCACAAGGGATGCTGATAACGGATCCAGCGGCGATACTCATGCTCAAGCCGATCCTGAAAGGCGGCCCGGTTATAGACGCGGGTGAGCGGGTCGAGAAAAATCCGGCGCTGGAGATCTTCGATCTGACGCTGTTGATCCCGGGTTTGCTCATAGAGTTGCTCCGCCCGACTCTGATGGTACTGAAGTTGCTCGACCAGCGTTAAATCACGGCTCTCCAGTGCACGCTGTCGCTCAACCAGCTGTTTGAGAGAGATATCCAGGTGCTGGGCAGCGCTACGCCACTGTTCCAGATTGGCATGCTGTGCCAGCCCGAAATGAAAGCGATCCGACAACTGGCTCAGTTCAGTCGTTAATTCACTGCGGTGCTGACTGAGAGTTTGTCCTTGCTCGCTTGCTTGCCGGGTGGTTTGTTCCAGCGCTGCGAGCTCGCCGCTGAGGACATCCAGAAACTTCTGGGAATAACGCCGTTCATGAACAAAATTATCCATTGCCAGCCGCAATATATCCAGAGCATGCTCAACCAGCGCGAGGGGTTCAACCCCCTCAAGTAACTGATGTCGGATGGCCATGAGTTGCTCCCCGGCTTCTCCTTCAGCATCCAGCTCTGTGATGAGTTGCTGAAGTTCGCTGCAGAGCTTGCGGAGCAGATCATCGTTACGGGCTCTGGATGTGCGATCAACACTCACAGGCACCGTCAGTAATTTCAGTGCGCGATCATACAGACTGAACAGTTCTGTGATCTGATAATGACTCTGATTGAGGCTCTCGGGAGACTGGGCAAGCAAATCATGAAGATCACGTTTGAGCTGAACCGGAAGGGCGGGAATGCGTTTCAGACTTTCTGAGCTCTGTCGGATCAGATCGGACAGACGTGTCATCGTGGTATCTGTCGGAGGTTGCCGAAGTAACAGTCGTTCGACCTGCGCAAGATGCGGCACAATCTTGCTGATATCTTTGTTTTGCTCCAGATCGGCACGGAGGGTTTCCAGCTGCTTATCCAGATCGGCATCCAGTCCCCGACAGGCGACAGCCATTCTGATGATCAGGCGTTTTAAAATCACAATCTCACGACGTGACTTCAGAGACGCGTCGCGGTATGACAATTGAGCCTGATCCAAACACAGCTTCAAACTACTCATTTCAGAAGCTGCATCAACATTCGTTGCCACGTTGACCAATGATTACCTTATCTGAACATCCTTCAGCTCAGTCCTGACAGGCCGAGCAATCCCGGATGTTAGCAAAATTTTCCAGCCGGGTTGAACATTATTAACGCCTTGTTTTCTGAAGCACAAATGCTCGAGGTCTTTTTATACAGTTTCGTGATCTTTGTGTACCTAATCAACAGCAACAGCGCTGTTTTTTTCCTCAGAGGTGCTTGCTCCAGTCATATTCCTGACAGCTTGATGTCTGAACTTTGACTAGACCTTTGTCCATCCCCTGAATGCAGGCCCGACGAATATTATCGCCGGCGAAGCTGGCTGCCGGGGCGGCATCAATGGCACTCAGGTGCACCCACTGACTGCCGGATTCACGCTTGCTGATTTGCCGGGCAGCCTGAGTCGCCATCAGCAGAATATCAATCAGCTCCTGCGCATTAATCGCAGTATAGGCGCGAGGTAAAAAGGGGTATTCCGCCATCCCGATCCGCACCCGGCTGTCGAGCTTTTTTTCCCGCATAAAGTTATCCACCAACTGCTGAACGGAATCAGCCAACTGTCGGGGAGCACTTTCCAGCCGCGAGTTGGGTTCAATATATAAGAACATCGCATCTGAAAAATGGTACAGCCGGGCAGGCTCACAAATTTGTGCTTTCAGGTAATCCCCGAACTGTCGTTCCAGTTCCAGCCCTTGCTGATAACCATGCTGAAGGTAGACATGCTTCAGCAGGGGGACTTCAAATAAGGCAAAGCGCAATCGGTCGCTCAGCGGCTCATTGATGATTTCACCTAGATGCCATTGTTCAAAGTGAGCACTGCTTTGCTCCAGTGAACTCGACAGCCTGTCATTGAGCATGCGCAAATTGCGGAGGCCACTGCGCGGATGGGTATAGAACTCATCACGGAGCAACGTCAGACGTTCACGCCACTGGCGCGCCGCCCGGTTTCGGTACCAGAGCAGAAAAAGCGCCATCAGCAGGCCGATCAGCAAGACGGTCGTCATATTTTTTTGCTGATACAGGGCTTTTTCCTGAGTGAACTGTTGCCGTTCCAGTTCTTCCAGTTTCAGTGAGCGTGCCATGATCCGCTGCTGCTGGCGGAAGACCTCTGCATTACTTTGGACTTGAGATTCCTGTATCGAAGCATGCAACTGTTCATAACGACGTTGGCTGAGCAGGGCGTTGTAATAATCTTTTTGCTTTTCAAATGCCGTCGACAGGCTGGCTTCTCCCTGCATTTGCAAGACAGGTTGTGGTTTTGGTAAGCGGCTGGCCGCCAGTAATGCTGACTGCAGGGTGGTAATGGCCTGTTCGTTTTTTTCTTCGGCGAGTTCTAACTGACCCAGCAACAATTGAGACTGAATCAGGGTGACTTCATCATCATTTTCCTGCGCCAGTTGGCGGGCGTGATGCAGATACTGTTCGGTTTTCGGATAGTTATACAGCTTGAGATACACTCTGGCGATGCTCAGGCGTAACCGGGAAGAACGCGGCTGCATACGGAGCAGGTTTTCCTGATCCAGCGCGTTGAAATAGTGCACCAATGCCAGATTATATCGCCCTTGTTGCTCATAAATACTGGCAATCAGGGCCAGTGTTCTGGCCAGGGGTAAGGTACGGTTAAAATGCTCAAAAAATTCGCCTGCCTGGGTGGCATGTTCCAACGCTTTATCAAAGACTTTGCGTTCTTCGTACAAGGTGGCCAGCTCAAGGTTCGCCAGCGCCATTTTACCGTGATCTTCCTGCTCCTGAGCCAGCCAGTAGGCGCTCAGGAGACGGTCCAGCGCGAGATCATAATGTTGATGGCGCAAGTAATGCCGGCCATGGTTCAGCAGGAAATTGATTTCCGTTTTAATATCGGCAATTTCTGATAAATCCCGTTTAGCCCGGATAAACATTTTTTCGGCTTTGCGTTCGTCGCCTTGGACTGATTCCATATCCGCCCGCAGCATCAGCAGGTGATATTGCAGTACTTTCACCTGTTCACTGCTTTGCAGTTTCTCGTCTCCGGCGAGGATCTGATCAATCTTGTTGAGCTGGTTGGTTGCTGTGGCAGCATCCCTGAGGCCCTGCCAAAGGATATCGGCCTGAATAAACTGTGTTTCCAGCAGGGTGTAACTGAATTTATTCTCAATTGCTAATGACTCGGCTTCCCGGATGGTTTGAATGGATTCGGGCTGCCGGTTCAGGAGTGATAATGCTCTGGCTTTGATTTGCAGGGCGTTGATTGTGCTTAAGGGCGTGCGAATGGAGTGATCTGTTTCTTCACTGACATGGACGCGTGAGGCATCTACCGGCGTGCTCATCCGGCGCTGTGTCAAATAACGGTTGGTGATTTCCAGTGCTTTTTCAGGGCTGGTTTCCAGCAGCAGATCAGCATCCGCCAGGAGTGGTGTTGCGTAAATTTTTGCCTGAGCAGGCAGGGCTGTCAGAATGCAGAGAAGAATGCTGAAGAGCCAGTAACGACAGTTCATAGAGCACTTATCCATCAGGAAACACGGCCCTCATATTACTGGCTCAGGTGCTCAAGTCCAGCAAACTAAAGCGATTTGCCGGACTTGTGAGTCATTACTGACGCGCCAGACGATCGTTATTGCTTGGCGTTTTTCCCTGATTGGTCCGGTACGGGTTAATATCCAGACCACCGCGGCGGGTATACCGGGCATAAACGGTCAGCAGTGTCGGCTGACAGAATCGCATGATGTCGGTGAAGATGCGCTCCACACATTGCTCATGGAACTCGTTATGGTTACGGAAAGACACCAGATAACGCAGCAATTTCTCGCGGTTCATCTGCTTGCCCTGATAGGCGATACGCACACTGCCCCAGTCTGGCTGGTTGGTGATCAGACAGTTGGATTTCAGCAAATGGCTGTGCAGGATCTCGTGAATTTCAGCGCCCTCTGCGGCGTTTTCCAGCAGGTTCGGATTGAAATCAAAATCCATGATCTCAATGTCCTGATCATCAATACAGTCACCGCCAAAATCAACAATCGGCTGATCGGTGAAATCGCTCAGGGGCTGAATGGTCACATCGACATCGGCGCCTGCACTGGCGGACAGGTCTTTTTGCAGCATGTCCGCCACGGCTTGCCAGCTGTCAATCCGGGTATTGTTCAGACTGTTCAGATAGAGCTTGAAGGATTTGGATTCGATCAGGTTCGGACTGCTGGCGGGCAGGCGCACTTCACCGATCGCGACCTGGGGCAGCCCTTTGCTGTTGAGCCAGGACAGCTCATACAGGGTCCAGATGTCGTATCCGGTAAACGGCAGGTCATCACCCAGGGCCAGATCATCGCGATTGAGCTGGCGGGGGACCGCCTGCAGCAGGGATGGATCGTACTGATCCTTATACTCACTTTTTTGGCCAAGAGTTAAACCGGTGAGTTCTTTCGCGTCTTTGTATTTGCTCATATTGTCCTGGACACACACACTTGGATTAGAATAGGCAAAGTTTACTGAATCTTGCTTGAGGTTGCGAATGAATCATCCTGTTACGGCCGCATTGGCCGATTTTTCCTCCCGTTTTATGAATGCCTGGTCTGAAGAGCGGGCCAGTTTACCCTGCAGCAGCGATTTAATCGGCCTGACGTCCCCCTGTGTGGACAGCGACAATGGTAACACGGTGTACTGGCAGCCTGTCGCACAGGAGTCGATGGGTAGTCTGGCTGCGGTTGAGAGTGGCATTGAACTTCGCCTGCATTCAGACATTACGGCGTTTTACGGCAGCTTTTATGGCGGCGATATGACAGCCCGCTTTGCCGATCTGGAGTTTGACCTGTTGCAGGTATTCAGCGCCGCGGATCTGGAGCGTCTGCAGGAAAATATTTTGGGGCATCTGGTGACGCAGCGGCGGTTAAAGCTGAAGCCGACGGTGTTTATCGGCGTGATGGATGCAGAAGATCAGGTGATTTCAATCTGTAACCTGAGTGGGAATGTCGTGCTGGAAACGCTGGGCAAGGCGAATCATCAGATCTTGGCGGAAGATGTGGCCAGTTTCATTCGTCAGCTTGAGCCAGTGGTCAGGGTCCGATAAACCATGTATGTCATTGAGTTGCAATTTGAATGTTTTGACAATACCACGATCTCAGCTGTGGAACAGGCCATCAACGGACTGATGGATGCGCTTCGTTACAACGGTCAGGTACTGGGGCGCGAATTTCCGATTGTGATGGATGAGGCGGTGTTCAAGGTGAGGGCGGTGTGTCCGGAAAAAGAAAGCCTGCACAGCCAGTTTTACAGTCCGCAGGTCAAAAGTTGTATGAGTCGTCTGACACAGGCCAGCCTGCTGGCTCCGAAAGTCAAAGTACTTGGCCGGGATATCAACTCGGAAGCCACGGCGGCAGAAACGCCGACGTGGCAGGTGCTGTATACCACTTATGTTCATACCTGTTCGCCACTGCGAAGTGGTGAGACCTTGCTGCCGATCCCTTTATATCGAATCCCGGCCACCTTTAACGGGGATCACAAGGCTGTGGTGAAATGGCAGACCGAATGGCAGGCCTGCGATGAAATTCAGATGGCCGGAGGGTGCCAGGCAGAACATGCAGCTCTGCGGGAAATTCGGGATGCTGACAGCGATTTATTCCGTCGGGGCTGGGATTTGCGAGGCCGGATTGAGTATCTGACGCAAATCCCGACTTACTATTATCAGTATCGGGTAGGCGGCGCGAGTCTGGCAGAAGAAAGTCACCGGCCTTGTCCGAAATGTGGTCAGCCCTGGCGGCAGGAAGAACCGTTACATGGCATCTTCCATTTTAAGTGCGACCCTTGTCGTCTGGTGTCCAATTTGTCCTGGGATTATCAGTCCTCATAAAAAACGCCTGCGGTCATCCGCAGGCGTTTTGACATCGTGCAGCTCAGGCGGATTAGCTCGCTATCCGTTGCTCTAAGGCTGCCAGTCTCTCAGTCAGTTCAGCCACCTGCGATTCCAGCTGAGCAATGCGCGCTTGGTCGTTGAGTGGCTTGGCTTTGGCCTGAGGAATGTCAGGTAACTGCGCATGCTGTTTCCAGCTTTTTAGCGCCTGAATAATGACAGGTATGGGCAGCGGCTCTCGCAGGCGGGCTTTCACCAGCGCAACGCTGGGCTCCTTACCTTCAGAGATCAGAGATTGGATGGCGCGCTCCAGCGCATCAGTGATAGCAGAGGACATCATTCTTCCTAAAGTAAATGGACGGGTTATTTTCGTAGCAAGGCATCCAATTGATCAATCACTTCGCACCAATCGGCATCTTCTGCGATCGATTCTTTCAGAAAACGGCGCTGTGCCGGCGCCCAGAAATCGGCCTGGGCAATGTTTTCATTTTGCTGCAGGTGATGTTCCCGAATAAAACCTTCAATTGAATCCTTGGATGAATTCAATCCTAATTGATTGAAAAGGCTTGGTAAATCATGGTTAAACGTTTCCATATGAGCATCCCCCGATTGGTGTATGTCTTAAGTATAGTGGGGAACTCTGGTCAATTCGTCTGAGGGCTTTGTGAGAGATCGCTTACAAATGTGTAGGAGATTCAGAAATCATTGTAGAGAAGAAACTGAAAGTTCATTATTAAAATCAATGAAATTCAAATGGTTAGGTTTGTTATTCTTTTCTGACATTGTTCGCAATAATAAATTTCGGCGCTGGCAATCGCTTGTTCTGAACAGGATTTCGCGTAATCTTAACTCTGTCGCAGGGAGCTGACACGGAACAGGAACTGGAGCCATGGAGTTGGCTGTCTCAGGATGAGATTGTATTTTCAGGATGAAAATACTCAGGGAAGGTTCGGAGATTGCGGGAAGCAATCAGTGCAAACCGGATGTTTGCCGTCAGGATGACCAGGGATGATGCTTCAGGATGAAGTCAGGGACCCCGCCAGGAAGGCTGTTGAGAGTGAATTCAGGATGGATTCACGGGTCAGGAGACCAAGGAACACTTCAGGAAGAAGTTCAATAAGGGAAGTGCTGAAGGATTCAGCTTACAAAGGAATGATGCAGGGAGCACCGTCGCAGCAGGATGTTGCAGGTAAGACCTAAGGGCGCAACGCAAGTTGCGCCCATTCTTTTTGTATCTCCTTCCTTCTCGATGTTCCCGATAAATGCACTGATTCGCTGCGTGAGCTGGTGTGACTTTTGTCACGCAACATCACGGGTTGTCTCATGTGTGCGCAGATGATTTCAATGTTGAGCATGGGCAATATCCACCGGTAAATTGACCAATCATAAAAAAACTTCGGAATTTACCAGACTGCTTGTGCGAGATCGCTTACAAATGCGTGAGAAAAATGAGTGTCACGATTCATCTTTCAACGCATGGAACACAAAATAACGTCTATAAAACAGTTGGTTAAGTTTTGTTTTGGGTGTGCGGTATTTTGAGGGACGTTTGATGTTGCTTTGCCCTGCTGTGTTCGTCTCATTTTTGTCGTAGTCTTAGAAGTGTCGAAGGAATTGACAGTTTGGAACAGGATAACGGCCAGGGAGCAGGGTCGGTTAGGGACGATAGTGAGAGCGAGGAAAGCTCTTGCGCTAAGGATGGTTCAGGACAAGGCAGGATTGCCGGTTGCAGTCACCAGGATGGGGCTGCTCAGGAAGAGTGAAGGACACTTTCAGTACGAAAGGAAGGACACCGCCAGGAAGGTCGAAGAGAGTTATTTCAGGATGAAGTAACGGATCAGGAGATCACGGACACGTTCAGGAAGAACGCCAAAAGGATGAACGCCGACGGATTCCGGCACATCAACGGAATGAGGCAGGGAGCCACTCAGTAGCTGGATTGCTGCAAGTAAGACCTAAGGGCGCAACGAAAGTTGCGCCCGTTCTTTTTTCTGCCTTGATGAAATGTTCTCGCTCTACAAGCCGGACTAATCCGGCATGTGATGGGGTGGGACGTCAAACTGTACCGGACGCATTCCTTTAAAGGTGGCATACCCTTGATAAGCATCGGCACCATTCGCCGAAAACTCAAACAGATACACCGTTTGCCAGCGCCAGCGGCCTTGTTCATCTTTGAATCGGTGTGAACCCCGGGCCACACTCAGCACCTGAAGACCCAATTGCTTGCATCGCAGGCCGATGTACTGCTGCGCGATCTCACTTTGACGGCGTTGTTGCCAGAACAGCCAGCCCAGAATGGCAATTGCCAGAATGCCGAGTAAATTATTCATCCTTTGAAATCATCCTTTTGAGTCGGCGGGTTATTGTCCGCGTGCGGCCTGCTGTAAGCGGGTAATGGCTTCTGTCAGCTCGGGGTTCGCCGGGCTGTGCAGGACTTGCAGCATCACACCTCGCAGTGCTGGCAGCATCACCAGATCGGCAAACAGCTGGTTGAACAGAGTCTGATCCTGGGTTTGCGCCAGACGGAGCAGGTACAGGCTGGCTGCGTCAGTGTTGGCCAGTCCTGTCCAGCAACGGCCCGCAATGGCGATCAGCATTTCAGGGTGGCAGAGTTGCGGTTGATTCAGTATCACACGAATCACCGGGTTCAGGATGGCAGCATCAGCACCGGACAAAGCGCGAACCAGAGCCGTCAGCAGAAAAATATCACTTGCTTCAGCGGCCAGCTCCTGCTCAATGCGTTCAGCCAGTCGAGCAGCCAGCGTATCAGGCAGCGTGCAGTGTTCCAGACAGCCCAGCAGGGCATAGAGCGGGGTCACCGGCAGATGATTCAGGGCTTTGCGTAAGAGCGTCGCATTATTTTCCTGTTTCATCCGGGCACAGACATCAGCCAGACCCTGCAGGCCAACGCCCTGCCACTGATCCCACGCTAACTGACCACTCAGATAGAGCTGCGCATGCTCGTAATACTGGCTGGCAGGTAAGGCCAGCTGATGACGCAGATGTGCGTGGAAAATCGCCATCTTGTCGTCTTTGGGTTTGAAGGTGTACGGGTTAGCCGCCAGTTTCTGCTGCTCTTCTTCCGTGGGGACGGCATTCAGCGTTGCACCCATGGCTTCAATCACATACTTGATGAAATCACCGACAGCAGCCTGCTTCAGCAACCCGCGCTCATCGAGCGGTAGTTTCAGAAACCAGATCCACGGCGGGTTCCCCGCCTGCCAGAATGAGATCGATAAATGGGCATGCTGCTGTAACGGCCATGGATAAGGCTGGCGGTTATCTTCAACGGCCTTGAAGGTATCGCGGTCGATCTCGCACACCCGGCGGCCCAGATCAAAAATTCTGTACTGGCAGCCCGCGTTATCCAGTAACTGGGTCAGGGTGTGAAATTTATCCTTGGGCATGAAGCAGGTTCCTCGATTTTTTCGGCATCTGGGGCGCATTATAGGGAGTTGAGGCCGAAGATGGTATCCTTGCCCGCCTGTGTCCGGTCACGGACCACGCTTTGCGCCCATCTAGATTCAGGAGTACTGCATTGGATCCTTATGAGAAAACTGCCGGCTTACTGGCAGCACTTGAACTGCAGCTGCACGAACAGGGACTGTGGCAGACTGAACCACCCAGTGAAGCAGCGCTGTCGAGCACCATGCCGTTTGCGGTCGATATGCTGACTTGTGCTGAGTGGCTGCAATGGATCTTCCTGCCGAATATGTATCATGTTTTGTCTGAACGCCTGCCATTGCCGACGGCATTCTGCATTTATCCTTATGTGGAAGAAGCAGCGCGCCAGGAGCCGGGACTGGACGCTGTTTTACCGGCAATCAGTGCGCTGGACGATTGGTTAGGAGGCGCGAACGCATGACAGAAACAGCCCCTGTGTTAGAGATTTTGTATCAGGATGACGTGCTGGTTGCCGTGAACAAACCGGCGGGCATGCTGGTTCATCGCTCCTGGCTGGATCGCCATGAAACTCGCTTTGTCATGCAAACGCTCAGAGATCAGCTAGGCGGACAGCATGTCTTCCCTTTACATCGCCTTGATCGGCCCACGTCCGGTGTGCTGCTGTTTGCGCTCTCCAGCGAGATGGCAGCAGAAATGATGCCGAAGTTTGCCGGACGGGAAGTGAAGAAAACCTATCATGCCGTGGTGCGAGGCTGGGTGAAAGAAGCTGCTGTGCTGGATTATCCGTTGAAAGAAGAGCTGGATAAGCTGGATGACAAACGAACGGATCAGGATAAAGCGCCGCAAGAGGCCGTGACTGCGTATTGCCCGCTGGCCACGGTTGAAACTCAGATCCCCGTCGGGCGCTATACAACCAGCCGTTACTCGCTGGTGGAAATGAAGCCTGAAACCGGCCGGAAACATCAGTTGCGCCGGCATATGCACCACCTCAGCCATCATATCATTGGTGATGTGAACCACGGAGATGGGCGCCACAACCGGATGTTCCGGGAGCATTACGACTGCCACCGGCTGATGTTACATGCCTCTGTACTGGAATTTAACCACCCGGTTTCTGGCCAGCCATTGAGGATCCGGGCTCGTGTTGATGACAGCTGGCTGCGGGTCATGGACGCATTTGACTGGCCGTTGTCACTGCTTGCACAAGTGCCGGAAGAAAATTGACAGCCCGATCCCGCAATTGTTTTTCCGATTTGCATCTGTGCCGGACTCGCGCCAAAGTAAACGCAGATAATTGAAACTCAAGCAAGGAGTGAGGTGTGACTGGGATGGCGAATATTGGTGTGTTTGTGGGCTCTGTGTTTGGCGGAGCAGAAGAAGTCGCAGAGGAAATTGTCAGCGAACTCAAAGCCAATGGTCATCAGGCTGAACTCTTTGTTGAGCCGAATCTCGATGACTTTCTGGCTTACCGGGATGATGTTGCGCTGGTGGTCACTTCAACGACTGGACAGGGTGAGATTCCGGAAAACCTGCTGCCTCTGTTTACAGCGCTGAATGATCAGTTTCCGCTGATGCCTGCGCTGAACTATGGCGTCATTGCAATGGGGGACTCAAGCTACGGGGAGGACAGATATTGCGGGGGCGGCCGTCAGTTTGATGCCTTGTTGCAGGAATTGCAGGCGAAGCCGGTGACTGCGCGACTGGACATCGATGCCTGTGTGAATTTCGATGCCACTGAAGCAGCGTTGCCCTGGCTCAAAACCTTCATGAAGCAAGTGAGTTAACAAAAATGCCGCTGTATGAACAGTGGCATTTTTGTATCAAGGTTATTTCAGCTTTTCCAAATCCGCTTCAATTTCGGCGATCTTGTGTGTGACCACTTGCTCCAGATGCCTTAAGTCCGACAGGATCTTTTTCTTGATATCCACATCCTGATGCCGCTTCCGGGTGATCTTATCCAGCTCTTCAGTCACAAACGTCAGATTCCGGTTGATTTCGGAAATTTCTTTCGCTTCGCGGTTGCCACTGTTCACCACCACAGATTTTTTGTGACGGGGAAATTTCAGTTTTATGCTTTTGGCAAACAGCTCGCCCTTTTGTTTGGCGAAGTAAATTTTCAGAATATCGTTCGCAGCTTCCTGGCGCAGGCTGTAGCTCTCAATACGCTCAGGGTGCTCAATCCCCAGACTGGTCAAATTCGGATACATGGCGGCCTCATAGATGGTGGTCTGATAAGCGGATGCACTCGATACAACAAAATGTGGCTAATGGCAGATCAACCGCGCGTTGATAGAGGCAATACTTTGCTACTCTAGCAATTCGTCTGGCCGAAGTCTTGAATCCAGCGCAGAATCTGCGTCAATGAAAAGATACAACCGTCACCTTTTGATGACGGCTGATGCATTTATCAATTCAGGCTGCGTCGTCAATCCGCTCAATCAGCGCCGATTTCAGGGTTTGCTCCTGTGCTTCAGTCAGTTGCTGACCCAATTCATTCACCAGAATGAAAAAGTCTTCTGCCCGCTCGCCGATGGTGGTGATTTTGGCGGCCTGCAAACTGACATTCTGTTCGGCAAAAACGGATCCGATCCGGGCCAGCAGGCCTGGCATATCCAGTGCGACCAGTTCCATCATGGTCTTTTTCCCGGTTTTGGTGGGCAGGAAGTCCACTTGAGTTTTGACATGGAAATGCCGCAGTTTACGGGGAGGCCGTTTATTGCGTCGTTCTGAAGACATCGTTTCCAGCGCCTGGATCAGATCCGCCCGGACCATGGCATGACGGTTTTCTGTCAGTGGATCGCCATTGGGATCGAGCACCATGAAGGTGTCCAGCGTGTAGCCGTCTTTGCTGGTCATGATCTGGGCGTCATGCACACTGAGATTTTTCTTGTCCAGCTCAGCAACCACAATCGCAAACAGCCTGGCTTTATCCTTGCTGTAGACGAACACCTCGGTTCCCCCGCGGGTGGGCTTTTTGCTGATCAGGATCAGCGGGGTGTCCGGATCGTGATGTTGCAGCAAGGCTTCTGCATGCCAGGCGATCTGCTGGTGGGTGTGGCGCAGGAAATAATCCGCCTTAAACCGCTGCCACAGGACCTCGACTTCACGTTGGGTAAATCCCTGACTTCGTAACACAGCAGAGGCCATTTGCTGATTGTGGCGGATGCGTTCACGAACATCTGGTGGATTCTCCAGTCCGCGGCGCAGTGCTTTTTGGGTCGAATAGTAAAGCTCTGCCAGTAAAGTCCGTTTCCAGCTGTTCCACAGTTCCTGATTGGTGGCGCAGATGTCTGCGACGGTCAGGCAGATCAGATAATCGAGCCGTTCCTCATCCCGAACAATTTTGGCAAATTCGGTGATCACATCCGGATCATAAATATCGCGACGCTGTGCGGTCACGGACATCAGCAGGTGATTTTTCACCAGCCAGGTCACCAGATTCGCTTCCGGGCGGGATAAACCGTGATTGATACAGAACTGATAGGCGTCATCCGCACCCAGTTCGGAATGATCCCCGCCACGCCCTTTGGCGATATCATGGAAAATTGCCGCCAGGATCAGCAGCTCTTTTTTCTGAATTCTCGGGTAGACCTCGCAGCAGATTGGGTGGACTTCCCGGTTGACTGGATCGCTGAATTTATTCAGATGTTTCAGCAGCCGCACACTGTGTTCATCGACGGTATAGACGTGGAAGAGATCGAACTGCATCTGACCGACAATCTGGCTCCATTGCGGCAGATAGGCTGCCAGCACGCCATGGCGGTGCATCAGACGGAAGGCTTTATTCAGGGCGTTGGGCTGGCGGGCCAGTTCCATGAATTTTTCTCTGGCTTCCGGGATATCGACCAGGAAACGATTCAAACGACGCCGTGCCGTCCGGAGCTGGCGCAGGGTGGGGGCTGCAATCCCATCAATTTCTGAATTCCGGGCGATGTGCAGGAACATGTCCAGAATGGTCTCCGGCCTTGCCTGAAACAGCGCCGGTTTGCGGGCTTCAATCAGATGGCCCGCCAGCCGGAAATCCTCGTCGAGATCGACAGTCGCTTGTTCCTGTCCGTTTTTCAGAATGGCCTGATCGAAGAGCTGGAGCAGCATTTTGTTGAGTTCGGCAACCCGGCGCAGGGTCCGGTAGAACTCTTTCATCATCATTTCGACCGGTTTGTTGCCTTCACCGGTATAGCCCAGCTTCTGAGCGACGGACGCCTGGTGTTCAAAGGTCAGGCGGTTATCGTATCGTTTCAGTTCACAGTGCAGCGCAAACCGAATCCGCCATAATGACGCCTGACACTCATAGAGCTCCCGGTATTCCGCATCGGTCAGAAATCCGAACCGGCTCATCTCCAGCAGGTTGGTTGCCCCGAAATGGCGGCGCGCCACCCAGCTCAGCGTATGAATATCGCGTAATCCGCCCGGGCTGGATTTAATATCGGGCTCCAGATTGTAGGTGGTGTCATGATAGCGGGCATGACGCACGCGCTGCTCTTCCACTTTAGCGCGGTAAAACACTTCGCTGGGCCAGAACTTGCCGGAGTTGACCTGCTCCTGCAGTTGCTGAAAGCTGTCTTCGCTGCCGCACAGCCAGCGGGCTTCCTGCAAGTTGGTGGCGACGGTCAGATCTTCCAGACCAATATTGATGCATTCTTCAATGGTGCGGACGCTGTGACCCACTTCCAGCTTCAGATCCCAGAGCAGGGTGAGGAACTCGCTGACCTGTTTCCCGGTCTGGGTATCCAGTGGTGTTGCACTCAGCAGCAGAATGTCGACATCCGACAAAGGATGCAGTTCCCCGCGACCATAGCCGCCGACGGCAACCAGTGCCAGATCGTCCCGCTGGTCCAAACCAAACACCGGCCACAGATGACGTAACAGTCTGTCCATGCAGTCGGAACGGCTGGCCACCAGTTCGGTAACGGGCACATGCTGGGCGAACAGCAGTTGCTGTTGCTCGTTCAACTGCTCCAGCTCTTGTTTGAGGGATAAACGCAGTTGGTTGATGTTTTCGCCGCTGGCGGTCTCTGGGTTTGCGTGTGTCATTGCAGTCCATGCTCTCGGTCGGATTTTCTTTTACTCTAGCTTGAAACACAGGAACAAAAAAGCCAGCAGAATGCTGGCTTTGAGGTATTTATCATTGCTGAAAGTGACGGAGGCGAATCAGGCGTTTTTCATCACACGCGGCAAAGACTCTTCTTGACGCAGAGTCAGGACTTCACAGCCATCCTCAGTCACCAGCAGCGTATGTTCCCACTGCGCTGATTTTTTGCCGTCGACGGTATAGACAGTCCAGCCGTCGTTCTCATCCAGCTCACAACCGAATTTACCCGCGTTGATCATCGGCTCGATGGTGAAGCACATGCCGGCTTTCAGGACGGTGCGGTCTGCGTTCTTGTAATGAACAACCTGCGGCTCTTCGTGGAACTCGTCACCAATGCCGTGACCGCAGTAGTCGCGGACAATGCTGAAGCGACTGTTGCCATTCTTCACGAACTTCTGAATCGTGGTGCCGATGTCACCCAGTTTAGCGCCTGGCTTCACTTTCTTCATGGCTTGATACAGGCTTTCTTGAGCCACGCGACACAGGCGTTTGTCTTCCAGAGAGACTTCACCGACTTCGAACATCTTCGAAGTATCACCATGGTAACCATCTTTGATCACTGTGATGTCAATATTGATGATATCGCCATCTTTCAGAATGTCGGATTCACTTGGAATGCCATGACAGACCACATGGTTAATGGAGGTACAGATGGATTTTGGGAAACCGTGATAGTTCAGCGGTGCCGGGATCGCGCCCTGAGTGTCGGTAATGTACTGATGACAAATCCGATCCAGTTCTTCTGTGGATACCCCGGGTTTGACATGTGGCTCAATCATTTCCAGCACTTCGGCAGCCAGACGGCCCGCCACACGCATTTTTTCGATTTCTTCAGCCGTTTTGATTTTAATGCTCATGCAAACTTCTCAACCTTATCAGTCTCTATGCTTTCTATGGTATCAGCGCACGCCCCGGATGGAAACTGGCTTCGGCTTCCGGGGAGATTTAAGCTGGATTTTAACAGCCAAAATATGGTATAAAGCGCGCCGTAATTTGCCAGAATGTGCGTTGATGAAAATCGACCCGTCTGTCAGGTTGCATAAAAAACGTTATTTTATTAATCACTCACACATATCGACACGTGCTCCGGGGTGCCCAAGGCTTTTGATGAAGCCGACTGTTATCAGTCCAGGGTCGGTAGCATGGGATATGTGGACGCCTAACCCCAATTGAGGAATATTCAATGGCAACTGTATCAATGCGCGACATGCTGAAGGCTGGTGTTCACTTTGGTCACCAAACCCGTTACTGGAACCCTAAGATGAAGCCATTCATCTTCGGTGCTCGTAACCGTGTGCACATCATCAACCTTGAGAAAACTGTACCAATGTTCAACGACGCGCTGGCTGAGATCAACAAGATCGCTGCTCGCAAGGGTAAAATCCTGTTCGTTGGTACGAAGCGTGCAGCCAGCGAATCTATCAAAGAAGCTGCAATCAGCTGTGATCAGTACTACGTGAACAACCGTTGGTTGGGCGGTATGCTGACTAACTGGAAAACTGTTCGCCAGTCAATCAAGCGTCTGAAAGACCTGGAAACTCAGTCTACTGACGGTACTTTTGACAAGCTGACTAAGAAAGAAGCGCTGATGCGTACTCGTGAAATGGAAAAACTGGAGAAATCTCTGGGCGGTATCAAGAACATGGGCGGTCTGCCAGACGCAATGTTCGTTATTGATGCTGATCACGAGCACATCGCAATCAAAGAAGCGAACAACCTGGGTATCCCAGTATTCTCTATCGTAGATACTAACTCTAACCCAGACGGCGTTGATTTCGTTATCCCAGGTAACGATGACGCAATCCGCGCAATCCAGCTGTACACAGGTGCTGTTGCAACGACTGTTACTGAAGCTCGCAACCAGGACATCGTTGTCCAGGCTGAGCAAGACGGTTTCGTAGAAGCTGAGTAATCAGTCCGCTCCTTTGAGCATCTTAAGTTACCTTGTGTAAACTAAGTATGGTTAACAGGGGCCGCTCACAGGCCCCTGATTTTTACACCAAGATTTAAAAACTGAGGATATAACAATGGCAACAGTTACAGCTGCCCTGGTTAAAGAACTGCGTGAGCGTACTGGCGCAGGCATGATGGAATGTAAAAAAGCTCTGGTTGAAGCGAATGCAGACATCGAGCTGGCCATCGAGAACATGCGTAAGAGCGGTGCTGCGAAAGCGGCTAAAAAAGCAGGTAACATTGCTGCTGAAGGTTCTATCATCATCAAGAACACTGACGGCGTCGCTGCTCTGGTCGAAGTAAACTGCCAGACTGACTTCGTTGCTAAAGACGGTAATTTCCTGGCTTTCGCAAACGAAGTTGCAGATGCTGCACTGGCAAGCAAAGCAGATGTCGCTGAGCTGCAAGCTCAGTTCGAAGAGAAGCGTGTTGCACTGGTTGCGAAAATCGGTGAGAACATCTCTATCCGTCGTGTTGCTTACATCGAAGGCGACAAAGTAGCTTCTTACCGTCATGGCGACCGCATCGGTGTTGTTGTTGCAGGTAACGGCGAAGACGAAACCCTGAAGCACATCGCAATGCACGTTGCGGCTTCACGTCCAGAGTACGTGAACCCAGAAGATGTACCTGCTGACGTTGTTGCAAAAGAGCGTGAAGTTCAGGTTGAAATCGCGATGAACGAAGGCAAGCCTCAAGAAATCGCTGAGAAGATGGTTGAAGGCCGCATGAAGAAGTTCACTGGCGAAGTGTCTCTGACTGGTCAGCCTTTCATCATGGAACCGAAGAAATCTGTTGGTGATTTCCTGAAAGAAAGCGGTGCTTCTGTTTCTACCTTTATTCGCCTGGAAGTTGGTGAAGGTATCGAGAAAGCAGAAGGCCTGAGCTTCGCTGAAGAAGTTGCTCTGGCGCAGAAAGGTTAATCTTTCGCACATTGCTTATAGAAGACCGTGGCCAAGGCTGCGGTCTTTTTACAACTCCATCTCTCTATCGTAAGCCTGGAAGGTACAATAAATGACCACGAATCCTAAACCGATTTATCAACGGATCCTGCTGAAACTGAGTGGCGAAGCGCTGCAGGGTGACGAAGGTTTTGGTATTGATGCCCATGTTCTGGATCGCATGGCTCAGGAAATCAAAGAACTGGTAGAACTGGGCGTACAGGTGGGTCTGGTTATCGGTGGTGGTAACCTTTTCCGTGGTGCAGGTCTGGCTGCTGCGGGTATGAACCGAGTTGTGGGCGATCACATGGGTATGCTGGCAACAGTGATGAATGGCCTGGCCATGCGTGACTCGCTGCACCGTGCCTATGTGAACGCGAAAGTGATGTCAGCGATTCCATTGAATGGCGTCTGTGACAGCTATAACTGGGCTGAAGCGATCAGCCAGCTTCGTCAGGGTCGTGTTGTGATTTTCTCGGCTGGTACCGGGAATCCTTTCTTCACGACTGACTCTGCTGCCTGTCTGCGTGGCATTGAGATTGAAGCCGATGTTGTGCTGAAAGCCACAAAAGTCGACGGTGTTTACAGCGAAGACCCAGTAAAAAATCCAGAAGCAGTTCTTTATGATAAGCTAAGTTATCAAGACGTTCTGGAAAAAGAACTGAAAGTAATGGATCTTGCGGCATTCACTCTGGCGCGTGACCACGGCATGCCAATTCGTGTCTTTAACATGAACAAGCCGGGCGCACTGCGTAAAGTTGTCATGGGTGAAGTTGAAGGCACCTTGATCGCACACAGCGAATAAGGCTGCAATAGATTGATAGGGTGGGGAAAATCACATTCTCCACTAAGACCGACTATTCAAGGGTACAAACGTGATTAACGAGATTAAAACTGATGCGCAAACGCGCATGGAAAAAAGTGTTGAAGCACTGAAAACTCAACTGGCAAAAGTGCGTACTGGTCGTGCACATCCAAGTTTGCTGGACGGTATTCAGGTGGAATACTACGGTTCGAACACGCCGCTGCGTCAGGTAGCGAACGTGATTGCTGAAGATGCACGTACCCTGGCGATCACTGTCTTTGACAAAGAGCTGACGCCTAAAATTGAAAAAGCAATCATGATGTCTGACCTGGGTCTGAACCCATCTTCTGCGGGTACTGTGATTCGTGTACCACTGCCACCGCTGACCGAAGAGCGTCGTAAAGATCTGGTGAAGGTTGTTCGTGCAGAAGCTGAGCAAGGCCGAGTTGCTGTCCGTAACATCCGTCGTGATGCGAACGCAGACGTGAAAGCGTTGCTGAAAGATAAAGAAATTTCAGAAGATGATGACCGTCGTGCACAAGACGACATCCAGAAGCTGACGGATGCGGCGGTGAAGAAAATCGATGCCATTCTGGAAGCGAAAGAAAAAGAGTTGATGGAAGTTTAAGGTTCGCCTGACTTCAGAACAACAAGTAAGCTCTGAAGCGCTGTGCGTGCAGCACGGCGCTTTTTTGTTGAGGGAAATGTATGGCAGAGCCTACAACCAACACTGAGTGGTATGCTCAGAAGCTGCCTAAGCACGTTGCCATCATCATGGATGGGAATGGACGCTGGGCCAAAGCGAAGGGCAAGGCGCGGGTGTTTGGCCATAAAGCCGGTGTGGAAGCCGTACGTAAAACTGTCTCTGCTGCAAGTCGTCTTGGCATTCAGGTTGTGACCCTGTTTGCATTCAGTAGCGAAAACTGGCGTCGTCCGGAAGATGAAGTCTCTTTATTGATGGAGCTTTTTCTGACGGTACTGGGCCGCGAAGTTAAGCGTCTGCACAAGAATAACATTCGCCTGAAAATCATTGGCGATACCAGCCGTTTTAGCCAGCGTCTGCAAGATAAAATCCATGCTGCAGAATCGCTGACCGCGAACAATACCGGAATGGTCCTGAACGTGGCTGCCAATTATGGCGGACAATGGGACATTATTCAGGCTGCGCAGTCGCTCGCCCGTGACGTGGCGGAGCAGGGACTGACGCCTGACGCTATCACTGAAGACATGCTGGCCGATCGCTTATCGACCCATGGCCTGCCCGATGTCGACCTGCTCATTCGAACCAGTGGTGAATGCCGCATCAGCAACTTTATGCTGTGGCAAACTGCCTACGCCGAATTGTACTTTACCCCGCTGCTCTGGCCGGATTTCGATGAAGATACATTTTCCGAAGCCATTGCCTGGTTTATGGATCGGGAACGCCGCTTTGGCTGTACAGGCGAACAAATCAAACTGTTATTGAATCGCCAGTAACGGAAATCAGGTGGCGGAAACTGGAATCCCGCTGCCATTCTGATGACAAGCTCGTAGCTTGTTGGATTGCGACCAAGCAAGATATTGCTGAGAAGCGACAAAGATAAATTATAACGAGAGGAACAAGCTTGCTTAAGCAACGAATTTTGACTGCATTGGTTCTGGCTCCGATTGTGATTGCCGGAATCTTCCTGTTACCTTTTTCGGGATTTATGCTGGCACTAGCCGGGATTACACTGGCCGGTTTCTGGGAGTGGACCCAGTTTGTGAATACGCGCTCCCGCGTGTTGGCGATGGTACCACCGGCATTGATCCTGCTGGCTTCCTGTTTTGTGTTGCCCACAGATGCCATGGCGTTGGGGGCTTTGACAACATCCCATCACACCATGCTGACCGTGGGAGGCGTCTGGTGGCTGCTGGCTTGCCTTCTGGTGGTGACCTATCCAGAAAAGTCCGGTTTCTGGACGCGCTCAACCCCACTCCGATACTGTTTTGGTCTGCTGACCCTGATCCCATTCTTCTGGGGTGTCCTGATGCTGCGTGCGGTGAACTATGCTGAAGCGCCTTTTTATGGTGCTAAATTAGTGATGCTGGTGTGCCTGATGGTTTGGGCGGCTGACAGTGGCGCATACTTTGCGGGGAAACGCTTTGGCCGTCGTAAAATGGCGCCGAAAGTCAGCCCGAATAAGACGCTGGAAGGTCTGGCGGGGGGGGTGTTGCTGGCCGTGATTGTTGCCTGGGGCGCTGCCGAAGTGCTGGGCATTCCTTTCCATGGTGCTGGTGCGCTGCTGGCGACCGTCGTCCTGACTGTGATTGCTTCTGTCTTTGGCGATTTAGTGGAAAGTATGTTCAAGCGTGTTTCAGGAATTAAAGACAGCGGACAGATCTTACCGGGCCATGGTGGTATTCTTGACCGAATAGACAGCCTGACGGCCGCATTGCCGGTGTTTGCATTGCTCTATCTCTGGCTGATTTGATGCCTGATTCGGGGGAAGCGGGTAACCACTTCCCCCGTTTTGATTTTGATAGTTTACTTGATTCGAGAGTCTGAGATTCGTCGCATCAAGTAGACAAGCAATATTTGGATGACTGCTGATTTGAGCGGTCTTCGTGAAGTAGTGAAACTATGCGTAAGTTAACCATTCTGGGAGCGACAGGGTCGATTGGCTCCAGCACCTTATCTGTCGCGGCAACAAATCCTGAACAATTTGACATTGTGGCGCTGGCGGCTGGCAGCGACAGTCGGAAAATGTTTGCCCTGTGCTGCCAGTGGCAGCCGAAGTATGCAGTAATGGCTTGTGAGTCGGCAGCCAAAGACCTGACCCAGCGACTGTCGGCTGAAGGTGTGAAAACACAGGTCCTCTCTGGTGAAGCCGGGCTGTGCCATGTTGCGGCATTGGAAGAAGTGGATACTGTGATGGCTGCCATCGTCGGCGCAGCCGGACTGTTACCTACCATGGCGGCAGTGAAAGCCGGAAAACGCATTTTGCTGGCGAATAAAGAAGCGCTGGTGATGTCGGGCCAGCTGTTTATTGATGCCGTTGAGAAATATGGTGCGGAAATATTACCGGTTGATAGTGAACATAATGCGATTTTTCAGTGTCTACCCTTAGACGTGCAGCAAAAACCGGGCCGGTGTGATCTGACGAAAGCCGGTGTCAGTAAGATTTTGTTAACCGGTTCAGGTGGCCCTTTCCGTTACACTGATGTACGTGAACTGGATGAGGTGACGCCGGAAATGGCCATTGCTCATCCAAACTGGTCCATGGGACCGAAGATTTCTGTGGATTCGGCCACTATGATGAATAAGGGGCTGGAATATATTGAGGCGCGCTGGTTGTTCAATGCTTCTCGTTCGCAGCTTGAGGTACTGATTCACCCGCAGTCTGTGATTCATTCCATGGTGCAGTATAAAGATGGTTCCGTGTTGGCTCAGATGGGATTACCTGATATGCAGACGCCAATCGCATATGCGATGGCTTACCCTGAGCGCGTGGGTACCCGTGTCTCGCCGCTTGACTTTACCAAGGTGGGTGAGTTTACATTCATCGAGCCGGATATGTCGCGTTACCCATGTCTGCAGTTGGCGATTGATGCGTGTTACAGTGGCCAGGCTGCGACAACAACACTGAATGCCGCAAACGAAATGGCTGTGGCGGCGTTTTTGGCAGGAGAAATCCGTTTTACCGACATTGCCCGTGTAAACGAGCAGGTTTT
Organism: Photobacterium sp. 1_MG-2023; assembly: GCF_030547945.1. Taxonomy (NCBI): domain Bacteria; kingdom Pseudomonadati; phylum Pseudomonadota; class Gammaproteobacteria; order Vibrionales; family Vibrionaceae; genus Photobacterium; species Photobacterium sp. 1_MG-2023. The sequence goes on from NZ_JAUORR010000020.1 coordinate 51,720, forward strand.
GGCCCAGGCCGATATGACAGAACCGCATAGCCTGGATTGTGTGCTCGCATTAGATGCCGCAGCACGCCAGCTGGCACAGCAAGTGATTCAGAAGGTAGCGAAATGATGGGAATTTTGTGGAATTTGGGTGCCTTTCTGGTTGCATTGGGCATTCTGATCGCGGTACATGAATTCGGACATTTCTGGGTTGCGCGCCGTTGCGGCGTGTATGTGGAACGTTTTTCCATCGGTTTCGGCAAGGCCTTATGGCGTCGAGTCGATAAGCAGGGTACAGAATTTACGCTGGCGATGATTCCGCTGGGTGGCTACGTGAAAATGCTCGACGAGCGGGTGGATACCGTTCCTGAGGAACGTCGTCATCAGGCATTTAATAATAAAGCACTCTGGCAGCGCAGTGCGATTGTTGCTGCCGGACCGATTGCCAACTTTGTGTTCGCTATTTTTGCATACTGGGTTGTGTATCTGATTGGCGTCCCTGCTGTAAAACCTATGATTGGCGAAGTTGCACCGCAGTCCATCGCCGCACAGGCAGGGATTGAATCCGGCATGGAACTTAAGTCGGTTTCCGGTATCAAAACACCGGACTGGGAATCGGTCAATATGGCGATGATTGGTCATATCGGGGATGATGTCATGACCCTGACCGTTGTTCCGCCGGATGAGTCCTATGAAGAAACCTTGCGGTTGGACTTACGGGACTGGTCGTTTGATCCGGAAAGTGAGCGTATACTCACAACTTTGGGGATCACGCCGTTTTCACCGCCGATCACTTTGGAGATAGGCCAACTGGTGGATAAGGGTGCAGCCCAGAAGGCTGGTTTTGCTGTGGGTGACACGATTGTATCCATCAATGACCAACCGATTGTGAGCTGGGAGCAGGTGGTTGATATCATTCGTTCCAACCCTGAGGTTGCGCTGAAGGTTCAGCTCAATCGGGCAGGAGAGCAGATTGAGGTGTCGCTGACACCGAAAACAAAAGAACTGTCCAGCGGAGAGCTGGTGGGCTATGCCGGATTTGCACCTGTTGTGGAAGCCTGGCCGGCTGATCAGCGTTTTCAGCTGAAGTACGGACCTTTTGAAGCAATTGGCCAGGCAACGGAGAAAACCTGGCAACTGGTGACACTGACCTTCGACATGGTGACCAAGCTGGTGACCGGTGATGTGGCACTGAAAAACCTGAGCGGGCCGATTTCTATCGCGAAAGGCGCAGGTACAACGGCTGACTATGGCATTGTGTACTTTTTAGGGTTTCTGGCCTTGATCAGCGTCAACCTGGGGATTGTGAACCTGTTGCCGCTGCCGGTACTGGATGGTGGTCATCTGCTGTTCTTCGCAATCGAAGCAGTGACCCGTCGTCCGGTTTCGGAGCGTATTCAGGAGATTGGCTATCGTCTGGGTTCTGCGATTTTGGTCGTTTTGATGGCTGTCGCGCTTCTCAATGATTTTACCCGCCTTTAATAAGTGCGTATTTAGCAAGGAATAATCAGAACAGTAATGGCGATGAAGAAACTGTTAGTCGCATCCCTCTTGCTTGGCAGCAGTGTGGCACATGCGGAAGAATTTGTGGTGGACGATATCCGCTTTGAGGGACTACAGCGCGTCGCGTTAGGTGCGGCGTTGCTGAAAACGCCGGTCAGAGTTGGCGACACTGTCGATGAACGAGATGTTGCGGATATGATTCAGGCATTGTTCGCTTCGGGTAACTTTGAAGATATTCAGGTTTTCCGGGACAACAATGCACTGGTCGTGAAAGTGATTGAACGTCCGACCATTGCCAGCATTACGTTTTCAGGCAATAAAGCCATTAAAGACGAGCAGCTTCAGGAGAACCTGAACGCGTCGAAAATTCGTGTGGGTGAAGCGCTGGACCGGACGACACTGAGCAAGATTGAAAAAGGTCTGGAAGACTTTTATTACAGTGTCGGAAAGTACAATGCCAGTGTGAAAGCGGTCGTCACACCGTTACCACGAAACCGTGCTGACCTGAAGTTCGTCTTCACTGAAGGGGTTTCTGCAAAAATTCAGCAGATCAACTTCATTGGCAATACCGTGTTCAGTAACGAAGAACTGCGGGACAAATTCAACCTGCAGGCTGATGTGCCTTGGTGGAACTTTCTGGCGGATGAGAAGTATCAGAAGCAGGTTCTGGCCGGGGATCTGGAAACACTTCGCTCCCAATACCTTAATAATGGCTACCTGAAATACAAGCTGCAATCAACGCATGTCTCGATCTCACCCGACAAGAAAGGCGTGTACATCACGTTGAATATTGACGAAGGTCAGCAATACACCGTCAAAGGGGTGAAATTCCGCGGAAATCTGGTCGGTGAGCAAGGCGAGCTGGCGGGTTTGGTGACCTTTAAAGACGGCGATATTTACAATGGCGCCAAAGTTACTGCGCTGGAAGAGTCGATCAAACGTCGTCTGGGTGAACTGGGCTATGCCTACCCGCAGGTCAACACGATTCCGGAATTTGATGATGAGAATCAGCAAGTTTCTCTGCTGGTAAATGTCGAACCGGGTAAGCGGATCTATGTTCGTAATATCTCGTTCTCGGGGAATACCTCGACGAAAGATGAAGTGCTGCGTCGTGAAATGCGGCAGATGGAAGGCAGCTGGCTGAACTCGAAATCGATTGAGCGAGGCAAGGAACGTCTGAACCGGACCGGATTCTTTGAAACGGTCGATGTGCAGACTGTTCGTGTGCCGGGTACTGAAGATCAGGTAGATGTTCAGTACAAGGTAAAAGAAGCCAACGCCGGTAATATCAACTTTGGTGTGGGCTATGGTACGGAATCCGGTGTGTCTTTCCAGGCCGGGATCCAGCAGGATAACTTCCTGGGGACCGGGAACCGGTTCGGCATCAGCGCCATGATGAATGATTACCAGAAGAACGTCAGTGTCGAATACCGCGACCCGTACTTCACGCTGGATGGCATCAGCCTGGGCGGAAAGGTTTACTACAACGAATTCGAAGCTTCAGACGCGAACATTTCGGACTATACCAACCAGAGTTACGGCGCCAGTCTGACCTGGGGTTTCCCTTATGACGAACTGAACTTCTTTGAATTCGGCGTCGGTTACGACCACAATAAAATCTCGAATACCGAAGAGTATTACCAGATTGAAAAATTCAAGCGTATTCATGACTTTGACGAAGCCAATACTTCCATCGAACTGGATGATTTTGACTGGTCGGTTTCCTGGACGCGCAACAACCTGAACCGGGGCTTCTTCCCGACCGCCGGTAATCATCAGCGGGCAACATTCCGGATGACGATTCCGGGTTCTGATGCCCAATACTTCAAAGCTCAGTATGACGTACGTCAGTACTTCCCGCTGACTGAGGATCAGGACTTTACTTTGTTGCTCCGCGGTCGTCTGGGCTATGGTAATGGTTACGGGACAACAGATAACGGCAGTGATCAGCTGTTGCCGTTCTATGAAAATTTCTATGCGGGTGGTTTTTCGACCCTGCGTGGTTTCCGGTCGAATACCGTCGGCCCGAAAGCGGTGTACGTCGGGGGGTGTGACACAGGTAGTAGTATCGGCGGTAATAATAGCTGTGCGACCGGATCGGACGATGCAGCAGGGGGTAATGCGGTCGCTCTGGCGAGTATGGAGCTGATCGTACCGACCCCATTTGCTTCGGATGAAGCCAGAAACCAGATTCGAACCAGCTTGTTTATTGATGCTGGTAATGTGTGGGACACCGAATACGATTTGACCGGTGAAGACGGTGAGTTTTTGTATGATTACTCCGATCCTTTCCTGATCCGGGCTTCCTATGGTGCTGCACTGCAGTGGATGTCGCCGATGGGACCGCTGGTCTTCTCGGTGGCGAAACCACTTAAGAAATACGATGGCGATGACGAGGAATTCTTCACATTTACCATCGGACGCACATTCTAACCCTTGAAGGAGAGAGCTTTTGAAACAGTGGATTAAAGCAGCCGGCTTTGGCCTGATGGTGATGTCATCTTCCATGTACGCTCATACTGCTGCGGCAGCAGAGAAAGTTGGCTATGTCGCAACGGCACAGGCGATGGCGCAACTGGCTCAGCGTTACAATGTGAAAGACAAGCTGCGGAACGAGTTTCAGGGCCGTATCACTGAACTGCGCACACTGGAAACGAACATCAAGTCGAAGCTGGATAAACTCAAGCGCGACGGTGAATTGATGAGCGCCAGTGACAGAGGCAAGCTGCAGAACGAGCTGCAGACGCTGGATGGCCAGTTCAAACAAAAAGCACGGGCATTGCAGGAAGATCAGGCCCGTCGTGGTGCTGAGGAACAGCAGAAGCTGGCGCAAAAACTGCGTACAGCGATTCAGGATGTGGCAAAACGCGAAGGATATGACATGATCGTTGATGGTCAGGCAATCCTGTTTGCCAATCCAAAAGATGATCTGTCTACAAAAGTACTGTCTGCGGTGAAGTAATCCCGTCTACGCACTGTCACAGGTGAGACTCAATCGTTGCGCCAGCGGGCCAAAACTCGCTGGCGCATCTGGTAGGGTCTGCCGGGACCCAAAATGACAGTATTATGTGAACATTGTTCAAATTATAAACGTTCCTGCGCTTACACTTTGCATTGTCTCGTCCACCGCAGATAATAAGGTGCAGTGACGTATAAAAACGAAAGAATAAGGTAAACAATGGCTGCATTGACGCTTGCTGCATTAGCAGAGAAATTAGGTGCGGAGCTGCGCGGTGACGCAGACGCGGAAGTCACCGCAATCGCAGGACTGGGACAGGCAGCTCCCGGTCAGATCACTTTCCTTTCCAGCAGTAAATATCGCCAGCATTTGAAAGATTGTCAGGCGACAGCGGTCATGCTGAAAGCCGAAGACGCTGAGTTCTTCGGTGGTAATGCCTTGATTGTTCAAGACCCTTATCTGTCTTACGCCAAAGTTGCACAGATTCTGGACAGCACACCGGCCAGCGCGACAGAGATTGCCCCTTCTGCTTACATTGCTTCTGATGCTGTGGTTGGCCAGGGTGTGGCTGTGGGCCACAACGCCGTGATTGAGTCGGGTGTTGTGTTGGGCGACAATGTTCAGATTGGTCCGGGGTGTTTCATCGGGAAAAATGCTCAGATTGGTCACCGTACCAAACTGTGGGCCAATGTCAGTATTTACCACAACGTGGTTCTGGGCGATGACTGTCTGGTTCAGTCGGGTACCGTGATTGGCGCAGATGGTTTCGGTTATGCCAATGATAAAGGCCGCTGGGTGAAAATCCCGCAGTTGGGCGCGGTTCGCGTGGGCGACCGGGTTGAGATCGGGGCTTGTACCACAATCGACCGGGGGGCCCTTGAAGATACCATCATTGCTGATGGTGTTATTATTGATAATCAGTGCCAGATCGCGCATAACGTCACCATCGGCGAAAACACTGCTATTGCAGGTGCGACTGTGATGGCTGGCAGCCTGAAAGTCGGTAAACACTGCTTCATCGGCGGGGCCAGTGTGTTCAATGGCCACATGGAAATCACGGATGGGGTGACTGTCACCGGGATGGGGATGGTCATGCGCCCAATTACTGAACCGGGTGTGTATTCTTCCGGCATCCCGCTTCAGACGAACCGGGAGTGGCGTAAAACAGCCGCACGGGTACTGAAAATTGAAGATATGAATAAGCGCCTGAAATCTGTAGAGAAAAAACTCGAAGAAGAAGGTAAGTAACCGTTTTTGAATGTTTCTGCGCCGTGGGACGGGGGCGACGTTGACAGACGTTTCGCAATTTCTCAGATCGCCGCGGTGCTTTGTTCACTTTTTAGACAGGAATGCAGTTTTGACTAGCGAGAACAAAACGCTGAATATCACCGAGATCCAGGCTCTTCTTCCACACCGTTATCCGTTTCTGATGGTTGATAAGGTTGTAAACTATGAAGAAGGCAAAACGCTGACAGCGATTAAAAACGTTTCTGTTAACGAGCCGCAGTTCACCGGCCACTTTCCGAAAATGCCTGTTTTCCCGGGCGTACTGATTCTGGAAGCGATGGCACAGGCGACTGGGCTGCTTGCATTTAAAACCTTTGGTGCGCCAGCGGAAAATGAACTGTATTACTTTGCCAGCATCGATAATGCAAAATTCCGCAAGCCAGTAGGTCCTGGGGATCAACTGGTGATTGAAGTCGAATTCCTGAAAGAACGTCGTGGCATTGCAATGTTCAATGGCGTGGCGAAAGTAGACGGCGAAGTCGTATGTTCGGCTGAGCTGAAATGCGCAAGACGAGAGTTTTCATGATTCACGAAACTGCAAAGATCCATCCGTCTGCAGTCATTGAAGACGGCGTGAAGATCGGTGCCAATGTGACGGTCGGTCCATTTACTTATATCGGCAAAGATGTCGAGATTGGTGATGGCAATGAGATCATGTCTCATGTTGTGATCAAAGGTCCGACAACCATTGGTCAGGACAACCGGATTTTCCCTTATGCCATCGTCGGCGAAGAGTGTCAGGACAAGAAATACAACGGAGAGCCAACCCGTCTGGAAATCGGTGACCGCAATGTGATTCGCGAAAGCGTACAAATCCATCGTGGCACGGTTCAGGATAAAGGCGTGACCATTGTTGGCAACGACAACCTGCTCTGTGTGAACGCACACGTTGCGCACGATGTTGTGATTGGCGATCACACCCACATCGGGAATAACTCGATTCTGGGTGGCCATGTGACGGTTGGCAATCATGCCGGCGTGATGGCACTGTCCGCGATTCATCCGTTCTGTACTGTGGGTGCGTACAGCTATGTGGGTGGTTGTTCTGCCGTGGTTCAGGATGTTCCGCCGTATGTGCTGGCTCAGGGCAACCACGCGACACCGTTTGGTCTGAATCTGGTCGGCCTGCAACGTAACGGGTTTGAAAAGCCTGAACTGCATGCATTGCGTCGTGCCTACAAAGAAATTTACCGTTCCGGCAAAACTCAGGCAGAAGTCAAACCTGTTCTGGAAGAAATGGCCAAAGACTGGCCATCCGTTGGCTTGTTCCTGGATATGCTGAATACGACCACGCGTGGAATTATTCGCTGATATGACGAAGCCACTTCGAATCGGAATTGTCGCCGGGGAGATCTCCGGCGATATTTTAGGCGCTGGCTTTATTGAAGCTGTCAAAGCCCGTTATCCGGATGCATCGTTCGTCGGGGTTGCCGGTCCGCGTATGCAGGCGCTGGGCTGTGAAGCCTTATTTGATATGGAAGAGCTGGCCGTGATGGGGATCGTCGAGGTCGTCGGTCGTCTGCCCCGCCTGTTCCATATCAAGGGAGAGCTGGTGAAGTATTTCACCGACAATCCACCGGATGTGTTCGTCGGCATTGATGCCCCGGACTTCAACTTGCGCCTGGAGCGCGATCTGAAACAGAAAGGGATCAAAACTGTCCACTACGTCAGCCCGTCTGTCTGGGCCTGGCGGCAAAAGCGTATCTTTAAAATTGAAGCGGCCACCAATCTGGTGCTGGCTTTTCTGCCATTTGAAAAAGCCTTTTACGACAAGTTCAGGGTGCCCTGTGAGTTCGTGGGTCATACCATGGCCGATGCGATTCCGCTGGAAACTGACCGCGCGGCAGCGCAGGAAAAATTGGGTCTGGATCCGAATATACGCTGGCTGGCGGTATTACCGGGCAGCCGTGGCGGTGAAATGAGCTTACTGGCTGAACCTTTCATCGAAACATGCCAACGCCTGAAGGCGACATACCCGGAGCTGGGTTTTGTGGTTGCGTTGGTCAATGCAAAGCGCCGGGAGCAGTTTGAGGCAGCCTGGAAAAATACAGCGCCGGATCTGAACTTTGTTCTGGTCGACGACACCGCGAGGGATGTGATGACAGCCTCTGATGCCGTCCTGCTGGCGTCCGGTACGGTGGCACTTGAATGTATGCTGGTGAAACGTCCGATGGTGGTTGGCTATAAGGTCAAACCGCTGACGGCCTGGCTGGCGAAACGAATGCTGAAAACCAAGTATGTATCTCTGCCCAATATTCTGGCTGACCGTGAATTGGTGCCTGAGTTGTTACAGGAAGACTGTGTGCCGGAGAAACTGGCCGCAGCAGTCGAGCAAGCCTTGTCTTCAGACAACAGTGCCTTGCTGACTGAATTTACCCGCCTGCATCAGCTGATTCGGTGTGATGCTGACAGACAGGCCGCTGATGCGGTCCTGAAGCTGATCGGAAAATAACCCCATCATGGCCGGCAGAACGGTCGGCCTGAGTGAATTCCAAAATGCAATACGAACCATTTGTTTACCCTGAAGCTAACCTGATTGCTGGCGTGGATGAAGTCGGTCGCGGTCCGCTGGTTGGCGCTGTGGTGACCGCTGCGGTGATTCTGGATCCGGCGAATCCGATTGAAGGGTTAACCGACTCCAAAAAGCTGAGCGAGAAAAAACGCCTGGCGCTGTTTGACGAAATCAAAGCCAAAGCATTGAGTTGGTCGCTTGGTCGTTGTGAGCCAGTTGAAATTGATGAACTGAATATTCTGCAGGCCACGATGGTTGCCATGCAACGCGCCGTGGCGGGTTTGTCCATTCAGCCTGATTATGTGCTGATTGATGGCAACAAAGTGCCTCAGTTGCCCATGACAGCTCAGGCGGTTGTGAAAGGCGATTTACGGGTTGCCGAAATCAGTGCCGCTTCGATTCTGGCAAAAGTCACCCGGGATCGCGAGATGGAAGCATTGGATGCCCAACATCCGGAATACGGCTTTGCCCAGCATAAAGGGTATCCGACCAAGGCGCATTTTGCTGCGCTGGAGCAGTTCGGTGCCATTGATGAACACCGGAAAAGCTTCAAGCCAGTTCGAGAGCGAATTGCACAAAATTTGAAGTAACAGTATCCCGGCACTTGCGTTGCCGGGAAATCATTTTAGACTCTGGGATTCATGTGCTGAATTGCGACGCTCACTGAGCGCGACAGCAGAATACGACCTCGCATTTTAACGGCTGAATAACGACATCATCATGGCAGAACCTCGCTTTATACACCTCCGGATTCACAGTGACTTTTCCATGGTCGATGGCCTGAGTAAGGTACCGCCGCTGGTGAAAAAAGTGGCGGAACTGGACATGCCCGCCATGGCGCTGACGGATTTCAACAACCTGTGCGGTCTGGTGAAATTTTATTTCGCCGCGCATGGGGCTGGCGTGAAACCCATTATCGGTGCAGATTTTAAAGTCCGGGCGGATGAAGGCAGTGAAGATCTGACGGATCTGACGATTCTGGCTGCGGATAACGATGGCTATAAAAATCTGACCTTGCTGATCTCTCACGCTTACCAGCGGGGGCATATTCAGCATATGCCGGTCATTGATCGCGATTGGCTGATCGATCACAAACAAGGGTTGATCCTGCTCTCCGGCGGTAAAAGCGGTGATTTGGGTCAGGCGCTGCTGAAAGGGAACAGTGCTGCGGTTGAGCGTTGTGTTGCCTTCTATCAGGAACATTTCCCGGACAGCTATTATCTTGAGCTGGTGCGAACCGGTCGTCCGGATGAAGAAGCTTATCTGCACTTTGCCGTGGAACTGGCGGCGGAAGTGGGCTTACCTGTGGTGGCCACCAACGATGTGCGCTTTATCAGCCCGGAGCAATTCGATGCCCATGAAATCCGGGTCTGTATTCATGACGGCTATACGCTGGTTGATCCCCGCCGTCCGAAAAACTACAGCCCTCAGCAATATCTGCGTAGCGAAGACGAGATGTGCGCGCTCTTTGCCGATATCCCGGAAGCACTCGAAAACTCAGTTGAAATTGCCAAGCGCTGTAATGTGACGGTTCGTCTGGGGGAATATTTCCTGCCGAACTTCCCGACCGGAGAGATGACCACGGAAGACTTTCTGGTTCTGAAATCCAGAGAAGGTTTGGAGCGACGTCTTGAATTTTTGTTTCCGGATGAAGAAGTCCGCAGGCAGCGCCGCCCTGAGTACGACGAACGTCTGGAGATTGAGTTACAAGTTATTAACCAGATGGGGTTCCCCGGCTACTTCCTGATCGTCATGGAGTTCATCCAGTGGTCGAAAGAAAACGGGGTGCCGGTTGGCCCAGGCCGGGGGTCCGGTGCAGGATCGCTGGTGGCTTATGCGCTGGACATTACGGATCTTGATCCGCTGGCATTTGATCTGCTGTTCGAACGTTTCCTGAACCCGGAACGGGTTTCCATGCCCGATTTCGATATCGATTTCTGTATGGATAAACGGGATCAGGTGATTGATCACGTTGCAGAAATGTACGGCCGGGATGCGGTGTCTCAGATCATTACCTTCGGGACCATGGCCGCGAAAGCGGTGATCCGGGACGTGGGTCGGGTGCTGGGTCACCCGTATGGTTTCGTGGATCGAATTTCTAAGCTGGTTCCGGCCGAGCCGGGAATGACGCTGGCCAAAGCCTTTGAGGCAGAGCCGCAACTGGGCGAAGTGTACGAAGCGGACGAAGAAGTCAAAGCGCTGATTGACATGTGCCGGGTGCTGGAAGGGGTGACCCGAAACGCAGGTAAACACGCGGGTGGTGTCGTGATTTCACCGACGACGATCACCGACTTCGCCCCGTTATACTGTGATGCGGAAGGCCATCATCCGGTGACCCAGTTTGACAAGAACGATGTGGAAACCGCCGGGCTGGTCAAATTCGACTTCCTGGGACTGCGGACACTGACCATCATTGACTGGGCGCTGGGCATGATCAATCCGCGTCTGGAAAGTCAGGGGAAAGCACCGATCAATATTGCTGCGATTCCGATGGATGATGCCAAATCTTTTGCGATGCTGCAGCGCTCTGAGTCGACCGCGGTTTTCCAGCTTGAATCCCGCGGGATGAAAGATCTGATCAAGCGTCTGCAACCGGACTGCTTTGAAGACATGATCGCACTGGTAGCCCTGTTCCGGCCGGGTCCGCTGCAATCGGGCATGGTGGATAACTTCATCGACCGGAAGCATGGTCGTGAAGAGATTTCTTATCCGGATGCGACGTATCAGCATGAATCGCTGAAAGAAATTCTGGAACCGACCTACGGCATCATCCTCTATCAGGAGCAGGTGATGCAGATTGCGCAGGTTCTGGCTGGCTACAGCCTGGGGGGCGCGGACTTGCTCCGTCGTGCCATGGGTAAGAAAAAGCCGGAAGAGATGGCCAAGCAGCGTGCGACGTTTGAAAGTGGCGCCGTGGACAACGGCGTCGACGGCGAACTGGCGATGAAAATCTTCGACCTGGTAGAGAAATTCGCAGGTTACGGCTTCAACAAATCGCACTCCGCTGCGTATGCACTGGTTTCTTACCAGACCCTGTGGCTGAAAGCACATTATCCGGCTGAGTTCATGGCAGCAGTCATGACTGCGGATATGGACAACACCGATAAAGTGGTCGGGCTGGTCGAAGAATGTCAGCGCATGAATCTGAAAATGCTGCCGCCGGATGTGAACAAAGGCCTGTATCGTTTCACTGTTGATGATGAGGGGGCCATTGTTTATGGCATCGGCGCGATTAAAGGCGTCGGTGAAGGGCCGATTGAAAATCTGATCGCTGCGCGGGAAAAAGGCGGATATTTTAAGGATCTGTTTGATTTCTGTGCCAGAATAGACACCAAGAAAGTCAATAAACGCGTGCTGGAGCGTTTGATCAAAGCGGGTGCGATGGACCGGCTGGGGCCGAATCGTGCAGCCATGATGGCAACACTGGATGATGCGCTGAAAGCCGCTGGTCAGCACCACCAGGCCGAAGCTTTTGGTCAGGCAGATATGTTCGGCGTGCTGACGGATGAACCGGAAGCGGTTGAGCGTGCTTACGCCAATATCCCTGAATGGCCGGAAAAAGTCTGGCTGGAAGGGGAGCGGGATACCTTAGGTCTCTATCTGACCGGGCACCCGATTAACAGCTATGTACGTGAATTGAAACATTATGTGACCTGGCGGTTGAAAGATGCACATCCGACAGGCCGGGATAAGGTGGTTACGGTCGCTGGACTGGTGATTGCGGCCCGGGTGATGACGACCAAACGCGGAACCCGCATCGGGATTCTGACGCTGGATGACCGATCCGGGCGGATGGAAGTCATGCTGTTCTCTGATGCTTTGGATCGATATCTCGATTTGGTTGAAAAAGACCGGATTCTGGTCGTTTCCGGACAGGTCAGCTTTGATGATTTTAACGGCGGCCTTAAAATGTCTGCACGTGAAGTCCTTGATATCTCAGACGCTCGAGAAAAGCATCTGCGTGGTCTTGCTATCTCGCTGACCGAAAGGCAAATTGATAAAACATTTTTTGAGCGTTTCAGCAAAGCGCTGGAACCGTACCGGGCAGGCACTGTCCCGGTGAATATTTATTATCAGCGTTCGAATGCTCGCGCTAAACTTACCCTGGGCACAGAATGGCGAATTACGCCAAATGATGAGTTAATCACTGATCTCAAAGTGCTTTTGGGCGAGCAGCAAGTCGAATTTGAGTTTAATTAATGTGTCCGGCACCTGGGCTGACAGGATGCTAAACATGGACAAAGGATTACAAGTGGTATGAGCCTGAACTTCCTTGATTTTGAACAACCGATTGCCGAGCTAGAAGCCAAAATTGAAGCACTGCGCGATGTGTCGCATCGTGACAAATCGGCCTCGGTTGATCTCGATAAAGAAATTTCCCAGCTTGAGCAGAAGAGCTTGGAACTGACCAAGAAGATCTTCGGTGATCTTGGTGCATGGCAGGTTGCGCAACTGGCCCGTCACCCGCAGCGGCCGTATACGCTGGATTACATTGACCAGATCTTCACTGAGTTTGATGAGCTGGCGGGTGATCGTGCTTACGCCGATGACAAAGCGCTGGTGGGTGGTATTGCCCGTCTGGAAGGGCGTCCGGTGATGGTGATTGGTCACCAGAAAGGCCGTGAAACCCGTGAAAAGGTTCTGCGTAATTTCGGTATGCCAAGACCGGAAGGTTACCGCAAAGCCTTGCGTCTGATGCGTATGGCGGAACGTTTCCGCATGCCTATCATTACTTTCATTGACACCGCTGGTGCTTATCCTGGTGTTGGTGCAGAAGAGCGTGGCCAGTCTGAAGCGATCGCGATGAACCTGAAAGTGATGGCGGGTTTGACTGTGCCAGTGATCTGTAACGTGGTGGGTGAAGGTGGTTCCGGCGGCGCACTGGCGATCGGTGTGGGTGATTGCGTGAACATGCTGCAATACTCAACTTACTCTGTGATTTCTCCGGAAGGCTGTGCATCGATTCTGTGGCGTGATTCAGACAAAGCACCTCAGGCAGCAGAAGCCATGGGAATGACAGCCGATCGTCTGAAAGAGCTGGGTCTGATTGATAACATTATCTCTGAGCCTCTGGGCGGTGCCCATCGTGATGTTCCGGCGATGGCTGCCAACATCAAGCAGCAACTGCTGAACGTGCTGGATGAACTGGATGGGCTGGATGAAGAAAGCTTGCTGGAGCGTCGCTACCAGCGTCTGCTGAGCTACGGCTACTGCTGATACCTGAACAGCTTTCAGTTCTTAACGGGTCGCTTTATGCGGCCCGTTGTCGTTTTTGTCAGCAGCGATTCGCTGGCTGACAATCTGACAGGTGGTGCGATAAGATACCCCTTTCTTTCCGTGAGTTACTTCAGGTACGGCCCGCAATCATGCTGTTTCATCAATTCTCTCTTACGCTCCGCCGCTTGTGTCCAGTCCCGGTTCCTTTGGTGCTGGCCTTCAGTGGCGGTCTGGATTCCCGGGTATTGCTGCATTTACTGAGCCGTTTTATCAGAGAATTTCCGGATTATTCCGTTCAGGCTGTCTATGTGCACCACGGGTTGAGCCCGAATGCTGATCACTGGCAGAAACAGTGCGCGGTGTGGGCTGCTCAGGACGGTATCCCGTTCGAAACCGTCCGGGTTGAGGTGCAACAAGGCAGCCGCTTAAGTCTCGAGCAGTCTGCACGCGATGCAAGGTATCAGGCCCTCGCGGGATATGTGCGGAAAGGTGAATGTTTACTTACGGCTCAGCACGCGGATGACCAGCTTGAAACCGTGCTGCTTGCGCTGAAACGCGGCAGTGGGCCTGCCGGACTGGCGGCGATGCCGGAAATGAAACCCTTTGCCGGAGGACGTCATGTTCGCCCCTTACTGCATGTCAGCCGTGCAGCGCTGGAAGCTTATGCTGAAACACACCAGTTGCAGTGGGTAGAGGACGAAAGTAATCAGGACACTCGGTATGATCGGAATTTTCTGCGTCAGACTGTATTGCCAGCACTGAATGAGCGCTGGCCGGGGTTACGTCACTCTGTCGCACGCAGTGCGGTGCTGTGCGGCGAACAGGAAGCGCTGTTAGCTGCGCTGTTATCCGAGAAACTCAGTTTACTGAGCCAGCCAGACGGCAGTCTGAATATCGCTGCCATACAGGATGCTGCTCAGGGAAAGGCGTTGATTCGGTTGTGGTTACAGCAGCAGCAACTCGCGTTGCCTTCGAAAGCGCAGATGGAGCAAATCTGGCTCAGTATCTGTCAGGCCCGTGTGGATGCGAACCCCTGCGTTTCGCTGGCCGGATATGATATTCGCCGCTTCCGTCACCAATTGTATGTGGTTCGGCCTTTGCCGGATCTGACGCAATGGCAAGCAGAGATGGCGCTGGATGTGTGGTGCGATTTACCAGCTGATTTAGGCCAACTCAGACTGGGCAGGTTGGAAGCCGGGACGCAGTCGGGTCTGCTGCTAAGGCTGCCGGCTGCGGATGAGCCTGTTCGGATCACTTTTGACCCCAGCGGCTTGAGTGCACAGCCAGTGGGCCGTGCCGGTCGCAGGAAACTGAAAAAACTGTTTCAGGAATCTCAGGTGCCCAGTTGGCGCCGTCGACAGATGCCACTGATATTTTATGGTGATCAGCTGGCTGCCGTTGCCGGGCTTTTTGTGGTCAAAGGTTTTGAAGGAAATGGGTGTCAGTTGGTCTGGAAATGTGATCACCTACACTGACACCGGAGTCAGGAATATAGATAGTCAGTCAGTGTTTGAATGTCGATAAAAATAGAAAAACGAGGATCTTATGAAAAAAGCACTGACGCTGACAACACTGGCTGCCACTTTGTTTTCATTGCCAGCAATGGCCGCCGGGGATGCCCAAGCCGGTGAAGCGAAAGCCGCAATTTGCGCTGCCTGTCATGGCGCAGATGGCGTGGCAGTCATTCCGGGTTATCCCAATTTAAAAGGCCAGAATGAACAATATATTGTGAACTCACTTAAAGCTTACAAGAACAAAGACCGGAACGGTGGCAATGCAGCCGTGATGCAACCCCAGGCTGCCATGCTCAGCGATACGGACATGGAAAACCTGGCGGCTTATTTCGCACAAATGTGATAGCCCGATCAAATCATCCGCTTCTGAGGCGGATGATTTGTTATCAGAGTAACCATGTTTGAATTATCTTCTTGTTGCTTTGTTTTTAATCAGTTAGATTCGCTGCCATTGATCGGAATCCCCAATCAATATATTGTACTAGTTCACTGATACATTGAGGCTGGGTAACATGGCAGGAACACGCGAACATTTCGGCTCACGGATGGGCTTTATCCTTGCTGCGGCAGGGGCTGCAGTTGGGTTAGGCAATATCTGGGGCTTCCCGACTCAGGCTGCCAGTAATGGTGGCGGGGCATTTCTGCTGGTCTATTTATTCATGATTCTGGTCGTCGCTTTTCCGATGCTGATTGTCGAAATGGCGATTGGACGTCACGGCCAGGCGAACCCGGTCGACAGTATGCGCAGCCTGAGTGCCAACGCGACGGCCAAGCGCACCGGTGCGATGGTCGGCTGGATTGGCCTGATGGTGCCTTGTTTAGTGCTGGCCTTTTACAGCATTGTCGCTGGCTGGTTGGTGACTTTCCTTCTGGCTGCAATCACCAATATTCTTGGCATGACCGACCTGACGGCCTGGCTGAAAGGCTTTTCTGTTTCCCGTAACCTCTTTGGCGCGGCAATTTTTTATCTGCTGACCATTCTGATCGTGCAAAGTGGCGTGAAGCAGGGCATTGAAAAGTGGTCCACGCGACTGATGCCCGCTTTGTTTGCGCTTTTCCTGCTGATGTTCGTTTACATCATGACGCAGGATGGGGCGATGGATGGTCTGAAACATTATCTGATCCCGGATTTCAGTAAGGTGCTCGAGCCGAAATTACTGCTGGCGGCGATGGGGCAAGGCTTTTTCTCGCTGACGATCGGCGGCTGTTCAATGCTGATCTATGGTTCTTATCTGAGCAAAAAAGAAAGCCTGCCGAAGATGGCACTCAGCGTCACGCTGGTTGACTCGGCTGTTGCGTTTATCGCGGGTCTGGTCGTGTTGCCAGCCATGTTTGTCGCGATGCAAAAAGGCGTCGCAATTTATGCGGAAGACGGATCGCTGCTCAGTTCTGATACGCTGGTCTTTACCGTTTTGCCGCTGCTGTTCGACAGCCTGGGATTTGCAGGTCAGCTGATTGCGTTGGTGTTCTTTGTGCTGATGACCATTGCGGCACTGACGTCTTCAATTTCAATGCTGGAATGTCCGGTGGCACTGGTGAGTGAGCGGCTGAAGACAGGCCGTAAACCAACCAGTTGGGTGCTGGGATGTGTGATTGCAGTATTCAGTGCTGTCATTATTTTTAACTTTGGTCAGCTGTTTGGTCTGGTTGCCACCATTGCCACGCAATACTTCCAGCCAGTTGCTGCCCTGCTGTTCACGTTGTTTGGTGGCTGGGTCTGGTCGCGTCACAGTAAACTCAAGGAGTTGTCGGCTGGCAGCCCGGCACTGGAACAGTCGCTGTTCTGGAAAATCTGGCCTGTCTATGTGAAGTTTGTCTGTCCGCTACTGGTGACCGCAGTCCTGGTTTCAACCTTCATCTGAATACAAAAACGGAAAGCTCAGGCTTTCCGTTTTACTTTGCGCGCCGGAAGGTTTCAGCGGAATTGTCTGGCGTCCGGCAGGTAATCAAATCCGGCACCGGCCAGTTTTGCGACCAGCTGATCTTTATCGATTTCATAAAACCGGATCAGGCTGTCCAAATCGCCAAACTCATCCCGAATCTTCATGTTCACGATGCTCATCAGCATCACAGGATCCATGGTTTCAAATTGCTTCAGATTCATTGGGTATCCTCGTGATCACTGATGAGCAGGTTTGCTGCGGCAAAGGCAGCCTGATCTCTGACAGCATCGGGTAAGGCAGTATTGGCGGCAATCTCGTTGAGGGCACGGACAGCACAGGCAATCGCGGCAGGAATATAGCCCTGCTCACCGCTGCCAATCTGGCTGTAACTCTGGCGTACACGTTCACAACAGTCAGCGACTTTCATGGAAGCTCCTGGGGTTTGATAAAAATTCAATCGGAAAGTGAACTGATTCAGAGCTTACCGCTATCAGGAATGAAGATCGAGCAGTGACCAGCTATTTCGAACGCTTGTGTTGATAGAGTTGTCGGTCTGCTCTTTCCAGCAGACTGGTGGGAGAATCGCCCCGGCTGTATTGGCTGGCGCCAATCGAGGTCCCGATTTCCAGCGTGCGTAAGGTATGATCCTGCTCCATGCGGGTGAGGACCCGGTGGATGACTTTGCGGGCGGATTGCTCTGATGCGGGCTGCAGCAGCAGGACAAACTCATCCCCGCCAAGCCGATAGCAGCGATCGGATGTACGAACTGATTGCTTTAAAATCGCGGCAAATCGGCGAATGACGTTATCACCGTCCAGGTGGCCGAATTTGTCATTGACTTGCTTGAAGTTATCCAAATCAAACAGCAACAGAACCAAACCGACTTGCCGGCGCTCACTCATGGCAATTGCATGGAGAATATCCTGATCCAGACAACTACGGTTGCGCAGGCCAGACAGGTGATCGCGCATGGCCATTTCTTTAACCCGGCGGTATTCCATTGCGCTGAATAGCGGACCAGCCAGCAGCCTGTGATAGGTATGGAGCAGGTTGATCTCATCCTGATCTAACGCGTAGGGTGTGTCGTACTGCAGTTCACCCAACGGTTGATCTGAATAACGCAGTAAGAAGCATTGACGGTTCTCTGTGGCGGGCCCGTGGCGGATTAATGTGGTTGTTGTATCCTGACGCCAAAGCATCCGGCTGACATCAACCTGCTTTTCCACTTCCATCGCAAAGACTTCTAGGAGCGTGGACAGTTCTGGCTTCCCCTGCAACTTTTGCAGGATCAACAGACGCTGATCCGCACCCAAAGGCTTGGTGCGAGTCGGGACAGCATCAGCCTGAGATTTTTGCCAGAAAATCGGATCCATGGTTAATGTCATTGATAAGTAAGGGTTTTAATATAGGAGATTTTGAAGCCAGATCAATAGAAAATGGAACAAAATGAAAATCTCCCCTTGGTTTTATTCTAAAAACGAACGTAGCTCACTTTCTCGCTCTAGGGCATCGATATAGCCTAAATTAATGAGTGCGTGAATGTAATTTGGTTCAAAAAGGATATAACTGGTCAGGGCGGCATCGTCTTTCGGGCTGATCCCCAACATGCGCATCAAGCCTTTCGCGGCCAGGGGCATATGATGGTAGAAGGCCTGAGCCAGCGGCTCGAAGGACTGACTTGGATAGAGGTGCATCGTATCCACTGTCTTGACTGCCATTTGCTGCCGTTCAGCATCGGGTAATTTTTTCAGCAGGTTATTGGTGTAGGCCAAATGTTCCAGCTCGGCGGCCATGGTGTCGCTGAAAATGGTGTCCATCAAATGGCCGGTCAGCATCCCCAGCCCGGGGGCTTGTGTGGGATCTCTTGGGGTCAGTCGCTGGTTAATCAGGTCGATGATCAGAATTTTATCCGCGCCCATCTTCATGGATGGCCGTAAAGGCGTCAGCTGGTGGATAGAGCCATCGCCATAGTAAGCCTGCCCAATGCGGCTGGCAGGAAAGACAAAAGGAATGGCGGACGAAGCCAGCAAATGCTCAGTCGTAATCAGAGAGCGTCGGCCTTTGGACTTGGAAAAGGTCCAGGGAGCGATATTCTGCTGTCCCTGAAAAAAGCTGACCGTTTTTCCGCTTTTATAGCTGGACGCTGTGACAGAAATACCATGAAGATTGCCCGCCAGAATCTGCTGTTCGAGACGATCATAATTGTTGACCTGATTGAGCAGTTGCCTGAGCGGACGGTTATCCAGTAGCCCGAAGGGAGGTCTGGGATGATGCACAGCCTGCAGACGGGCCAGTAACTGATGAGACAGGTGTTTGGTGATTCCCCAACTGCTTGCCCGGAATACGCTGCGACTGTGCAGGCGCGCCCAAATCCATTCAAGTTTCTTGACCCCGAGCCGGAAGCAGGAGGCATAGCTGGCAATGGCGGTTGCATTGATGGCCCCTGCGGAAGTGCCGCAGTAAATGCTGAACGGACTGTGATGGTTTCTGGGATACCATTCGGACATGGCTTTGAGCACGCCGACCTGATACGCAGCACGGGCTCCGCCACCAGATAACAGTAAACTGATTTTTGGCTTTTCCTTGCCCATGCAGTGTTTTACCCCGGAAAGAAACAGAAAATTCAGATGTCAATGGCGTCGCAGTGATGCGTTCGACTCAGTTTATTCCTATCTTAGTCTGTATTTCTGTGGCACAGATATGAAAAAAGCCTCACAGCGGAGGCTTTTATGATTTATTTTGAGCCACTTAGTCGGGCTCTGATTCGGGAGCCCAACCTCACCCTTAAGCCAGTTTTTGCTTGATGAAGTCAGCAATACTGTCGGCAGCAACCGGTGCTTTGGTGCCGGTCCGGCGATCCTTGTACTCGACTTCGCCGTTTTTCAGGCTACGGTCGCCGATCACAACGGTATGCGGGACACCAATCAGCTCCATGTCGGCAAACATCACGCCCGGACGCTCTTTACGGTCATCAAACAAGACTTCGATTCCTGCTGCGGTCAGGTCTGCGTAAAGGGTTTCTGCGGCTTGCTGGACTTCCTCAGACTTGTGCATGTTCATTGGAACAATCGCAACCTGGAATGGCGCAATTGCGTCTGGCCAGATAATGCCGTTGTCGTCATTGTTCTGCTCAATCGCCGCCGCAACCACACGGGTACAGCCAATGCCGTAGCAGCCCATTTCCATGACGGCCTGTTTGCCGTTGGCATCCAGGACTGTTGCGTTCATGGATGCTGAGTAGTTGGTTCCCAGCTGGAAGATATGACCGACTTCAATACCACGCTTGAGCAGGATGGTACCTTTTCCGCATGGGCTTGGGTCGCCTTCCATCACATTTCGCAGATCTTCGACACGGCCCAGTGCTACGTCACGACCCCAGTTGATGCCAAAGTAGTGTTTGCCGTCGACGTTGGCACCCGCACCAAAGTCGCTCATGACAGCAACGCTGCGGTCGACAATGAATTCAACAGGCAGGCCGACAGGACCCAGAGAACCAGGACCCGCATTCACGACGGTACGGATTTCTTCTTCTGTTGCGAATTCCAGTGGTTTCGCGACACAGTCCAGATTTTCAGCTTTCACTTCGTTCAGTTCGTGATCGCCACGCACAATCAGTGCAATCAGTGCTGCGTCGGCTTCTTCAGACGCTTTGACAAACAGCGTCTTCACGGTTTTCTCGACAGGCAGGCCAAATTGCTCTACCAGTTCTGCAATGGTTTTCGCATTCGGCGTATCGACCAGCTTCATGTCTTCAGCGGGTTCAGCACGCGCTGTGGTTGGTGCCAGCGCTTCCGCTTTTTCGATGTTTGCTGCGTAATCAGACTCAGTTGAGAACGCGATCAGGTCTTCACCACTTTCTGCAAGGACGTGGAATTCATGCGAGCCGCTGCCACCGATAGAACCGGTATCTGCCAGTACAGCACGGAAATCCAGACCCATGCGGCTGAACACGTTGCTGTACGCGCGGTACATGTCGTTATAAGTGTCCTGTAGGCTCTTTTTGTCCAGATGGAACGAGTAAGCATCTTTCATGATGAACTCACGAGAACGCATGACACCAAAACGAGGGCGAACTTCGTCGCGGAACTTGGTTTGGATCTGATACAGATTCAGCGGCAGCTGTTTGTATGATTTCACCTCGTTACGCACCATGTCGGTGATCACTTCTTCGTGCGTCGGGCCCAGTACAAACGGTCGGTCGTGACGGTCGGCAATTCGCAGCAGTTCGGGACCGAATTTGTCCCAGCGGCCTGTTTCCTGCCACAGCTCAGACGGCTGAACGACAGGCATCAGGGTTTCCACTGCACCGGCTTTGTTCATTTCTTCGCGAACAATCGTTTCGACCTTACGCAGCACACGCAGACCTGTAGGCAGCCAGGTGTATAAACCTGAAGCCAGCTTACGGATCATGCCTGCACGGAGCATCAGCTGGTGACTGATGACTTCTGCGTCGTTTGGAGTCTCCTTCAGGGTAGAAAGAAGATATTTACTGGTACGCATTGATGGTATCCGTTGGTAATAATGAGGATGAATTTGGAAAGGGCTATCTTAGCAGCGTATCCGCCTTTCGCCAAAGAGAACCCTTCAGGAAACTGTTCGGTCAGCCGTTCTGGAAGCGCTTATCGGTGCGTTCAATCACCGGAAAAGCCTTCATTTTTTCAGGCTGACTCTAAATTTTTGACCACAACCCGGTCTTCTTCAAACTGAAAACGGACATTGTAGTCAAAGAGCAGTACGCCATATTCCTTGTCGTCCGGCTTGCCTTTTTTGTAGGCCGGGCGTGGGTCCTGTGCCAGCACCTCTGTGATGACCGCTTTGTGGTAGTCCGCTTCCTGGTGGTTGAGCTGATTTTGCGCATGTGCCGTGAATTCGACTGGCAGCAGTGCCGGAGATTCTGCAGCAAACCCGCCTGTTGCCTGCGGCAGGCTATCGGAGTAGGGGATATAAGGCTTGATATCAATCACGGGTGTCCCGTCGACCAGATCCACGCCAGCGAGATCCAGCTGAATTTGTCCCTGTGCCTGACGCACGCCAAGTAACTGAATGGCCGACATCCCAATGCCATTCGGCCGAAATGTCGCCCGACTGGCAAACACCCCAATCCGGTCATTGCCGCCCAGCCGGGGCGGTCGAACTGTCGGACGCCAACCAGCAGATAAGTTCTGATCAAACAAAAACAACAGCCACAGGTGACTGAATTGTTCAATGCCGCGAACCGATTCCGGCGTGTTGGCTTCGCCCTGTAAGACCAGGGTTGCTTTTGCGCTGGGGACAAGGCCAGGCTGACGGGGAACAGCGAACTTTTCTTTGTAGGGCGAGCGGATAAAGCCGACGGGCTCAATCTGAAATTGTTGTTGGGATGTCATGATCTTTTCAGGCTGAATCAGAGATTTGCAGACCATACCACAAGAGTCTGTATGCGTGCCTGATAAAAACCGCTTGTTGAGAATAACTATCAAGTGTTATGTTATATTATAACGTTAATTGAGAGGTGTTTATGAAAGCAGGCATTCATCCCGAATATCGCAAAGTGGTGTTTCACGACACCAGTGTGGACAAATACTTCGTGGTCGGCTCAACGTTGAAAACCGACAAAACGATCACTTGGGAAGACGGTAAAGAGTATCCGTATTTTTTACTGGATGTTTCTTCTGAGTCTCACCCGTTCTATACCGGTAAGCAGCGTGTGATTAAGTCTGAAGGCCGGATGGCAAACTTTAACCGCCGTTTTGCGGCATTCAGTAAGTAAGGGGTTTTCATGCAGGTTTTAAGTTCATTGAAAAGTGCCAAGCAGCGTCACCGGGATTGTCAGGTGGTGAAGCGTCGTGGCCGAATTTACGTGATTTGTAAAACGAATCCACGCTTCAAAGCCGTTCAGGGCGGTGTGAAGAAAAAGAAATAAACCTTTGCCAGACTTCTCTGGCGACTTGATGGTTCCCATCCAGAACGACAAAAAGCCCCGATACGGGGCTTTTTTATTGGCTTGGAAAATGGGGAGGCGGTCGAGATTACCAGCCTTTCACCACGCCACCTTTGAAGATTTCCATGGCAGCATCGTTGACGGCATCAGACTGATACGCTTTCACAAACGTCTTCACATTTTCTGCATTCACGTTGTCTTCACGGGCAACAATCAGGTTCACGTAAGGTGACTCTTTACCTTCAACAAAGATGCCATCCTGATCCGGTGACAGATTGATGGAACTGGCATAGGTGTTGTTGATGATCGCCAGTTTTACATCATCCAGTGAACGTGGCAGCTGTGGTGCTTCCAGTTCAACAATCTGCAGGTTTTTCGGGTTCTCGACCACATCCAGTACGGTTGCAGTCAGACCTGCACCTTCTTTCAGTTTCAGCAGGCCCTGAGATTCAAGCAGCATCAGTGAACGGCCCAGGTTGGTTGGATCGTTTGGTACTGCAATCTGGTCGCCTTCCTGCAATTCGTCAATGGAGGTGATCTTGTGTGAGTAAGCTGCAATCGGGTAAACGAATGTGTTGCCGGCAACAGCAAATTTATAGCCACGGTCTTTCACTTGCTGATCCAGATATGGCTTGTGCTGGAATGCATTCAAATCAATTGAACCTTCTTCCAGAGCGGCGTTTGGTGATACATAGTCAGTGAAAGTGATCAGTTCTACATCCAGACCGTACTTGTCTTTGGCTTCTTTGGCTGCAATTTCTGCAACCTGAGCTTCAGAGCCCGCCATCACGCCGACTTTGATTTTGCTGTTGTCGACTGCCGCTTCTTTCTCGCCGCAGCCAGTCAGAGCCAGTGCTGAAGCCAATCCCGCCACTGCGAAGAAATGTTTGATATTCAGTGCCATTGTACATCTCCTATATTCAGGGAATCCCTGTACTTGTTGTCGTTGTATTTCACTAACTTATCGTTATCGCCTGAAGATGATGTCCGGCGAATGTGAGCTTTGTGTTGTCTTTTTGTCAAGCTTATCTGTGGTCGACCCGGCGAACCAGGTGGTCCCCTGCGGACTGAATCAGTTGCACCAGAACAACCAGCATGACCACGGTAATCATCATCACGGTCCCGTCAAAGCGCTGGTAGCCGTAACGAATCCCGACATCACCCAGGCCGCCGCCGCCAACAGTACCAGCCATGGCAGAATAGCTGACCAGAGTCACCAGGGTAATGGTCGCGGCATTAATGATGCCTGGCAGTGCTTCCGGCAGCAGAACTTTCCGGATGATCTGAGCCGGGGTTGCGCCCATGGCTTGTGCGGCTTCAACCAGCCCGCCCGGAACTTCCAGCAGTGCTCCTTCAACCAGACGGGCAATGAAAGGAATCGCACCGACGGTAAGCGGAACAATGGCTGCCGCAGTTCCGATAGAACTGCCCACAACGAAGCGGGTAAACGGAATAATCGCAACCAGCAAAATGATGAACGGGATCGAACGGCCGATGTTGACGACAGCACCCAGTGTTTTATTCAGACCCGGGTTTGCGATCAGGCCTTTAGGTTTTGTCAGGTGCAGCGCTACGCCCAGCGGGATGCCGACAGCAAAGCCAATGACCCCAGAAGCGAAGACCATCACCAGGGTTTCACCCAGTGCCTCCGTCAGCAGTCCGACCAGACGTTCATTGGTTTGCCACCAGGTGGCGATAGAATCAAGCAACATAACCCAGCACCTCTACATTCACTTTGTGTTCACGAAGGAAAGCGATGGCTTGTTGAGTCGCTTCTTCTGTTCCAAAAAACTCGGCCAGCATCAGGCCAAACTTTACACCGCCGGCATAATCCATATCAGCGCTCAGGATATTGGCGTCAATCCCAAACTGACGTGATGCCTGGCTGAGCAGCGGGGCATCGACGGATGCGCCGGTAAACTCCAGCCGAATCAGCGGATAGTTATGTTCGTTCCGGGTAGTTTCCAAGCGAGCCTGATAATCTTCAGGAATCGACAGATCCAGCGTTGAACGGATAAATTCGCGGGCCAGTTCTGTTTTCGGATGAGCAAAAATATCACCAACCGGACCCTTCTCGACCAGTTCACCGTTACCGATGATAGCCACTTCAGAGCAAATGCTTTTCACCACATCCATTTCGTGGGTGATTAGCAGAATGGTCAGGTTCAGCTTGCTGTTAATTTCGCGCAACAGCTCAAGAATAGACTGCGTGGTGGCCGGATCCAGTGCGCTGGTGGCTTCATCACAGAGCAGGACTTTCGGATCGGATGCCAGGGCACGGGCGATGGCGACTCGTTGTTTCTGGCCACCACTGAGGTTTGACGGATAGGCATGGTGTTTGTCGGACAGCCCAACCAGTTGTAACAGCTCGGTGACTTTGCGGTTGAGTTCAGATTTATCGGTGCCGGCCAGCTCCAGTGGCAAAGCGACGTTTTCAAAGACAGTCCGGGAGGACAACAGATTAAAATGCTGGAAAATCATGCCGATTTTACGGCGGGCCAGCGTCAGCTCCTGACTGGACAACTGCGTCAAATCAACGCCGTCAACAATCAGGTGACCGGAAGTCGGTTTTTCTAGCAGGTTGACGCAGCGGATCAGCGTGCTTTTTCCTGCACCGGAAGCGCCGATCACGCCAAAAATGGTTCCTTCAGCAATACTGAGGTTGATATCGCGCAGGGCGTGGATGTGTTTATCCCCGACCTGGAAGACTTTATTGACCCGGTTAATCTCTATCATGCTGTATCCTGCTACTACTTGTCTGCTTACTGCCATGTGTCAATCAGCATAGCGTTGTGGTCATTTATTCGCCCAGAATAGTGATTTTGTATGCCGAACAGGCGTATGACCTTATCATTTACTTGTATACACGGAATTTTTCCGTGTCATCTGTTGCCTGATGCTAGGGTGTCTAGATGGCCAAGTCAATAGATATTTTTACGTCTAGACGTCCAAAACTTGGTTTTTAGAGATTCTGCCACGCCAGATCGCCACACAAAGCCTTCAGGTGAACTGGATTAACAGATGAAACCACTACACAGCCATGCCATAATTTAGCCAATTTCGTTTTTGATTGTGTTAGGTGATCGCTTGGCTAAGCCCGCAGTGTTTATCGATCGTGACGGCGTGATTAACGTTGATCATGGTTATGTTCATACCGTAGATGATTTCGAATATGTCGAGGGTGTGTTTGACGCCTGTAAGAAGCTCAAAGCAATGGGCTATCTGCTGGTGCTGGTCACCAATCAGGCTGGGATTGCCCGGGGAATGTATACCGAAGATGAATTCCTGACGCTGACCGAATGGATGGACTGGAATTTTGTCGATAACGGTGTGGAATTTGACGGGATCTATTATTGTCCGCATCACCCGACTGAAGGCCAGGGAGATTATCTGCAGGACTGCAATTGCCGCAAACCTAAGCCGGGCATGTTCCTTTCGGCCCGTGATTTCCTGAAGATCGATATGGCGCGCTCCGTGATGATCGGAGATAAAACGGATGATATGAAAGCTGCGGAAGCGGCAGAAGTGGCCACCCGAATTCTGGTTCGTACCGGTAAACCGGTGACCGGTGAAGGTGAAGCGCTGGCGTCTGTGGTGCTCGACAGTATTGCCGATGTACCGGTATGGCTACAACGGCAGTAAAGATACGCCCACCAAAGCCAATAAAAAAACAGGTCGCTGAGCGACCTGTTTGTTTTTTGGGGGGATTACAGGTGGAACTTAGGGAGCAGCGGCAGAACGTCGCGATAACGCTGGATGAGTGCATCCATTTTCTGACGCTTTTCCGGGTCATTAAACGCTTTCTGGGTCAGGTAGAATAATGATGGCGTTTCCCCTTGCGCCGCATTTTTGAGCTTGGTGTAATCGATGATGCTGCCAATCATCTCATAGGCCAGCACATTTTCTTTGTAGGCATAGAGCTTTTCTCCGGTAAGCAGCGTATAGGTACGTGCGCCTGCGACATCGTGGCGGTAGTCCTGTACAGAGACATATTGCGCCAGCTCAGTTCCAGGGGAGGTGTTACCGGTATCACTGCCACTGAATTTCACCACGATGTTCAGCAGGGCTGAAATTTCGCTGTATTCCCCTTTTTCCGGCAGGTCATAGTACCGCTTCAACTGGCGGGCATAGTATGGCGCGGGTTCAACCATGGTGTCCGGACGAAATAACGGGAATTCACCTCGCGCCGTCACCGGGTTGCCTTGAGCATCCTGAAAGAATTGTGGATAGTAAGTCCCGATGGTTCGCTGGGTGCCCAGCACGATGTCTTGCAACAGCCATTTCATGATGGGGCTGGTGTAAACTTTGTTGCCGTTTTTGTAATACACCCCCCGGAAATCAGCCAGTGACAGTTCCGCGCGATTGGTACTCCGGCGCTCACCATTGCGCTCCATCAGTGTGGCCATGGCGGCAAATTTGTCTGGCCAGTAACCCAGATAGTCATAGTAACCCACATAGTTAAACTTCGGATTGGCATTCGGCGCTTTTCCGCTGTTCAGGAATCGTCCTGCTTCGGCGGTTACCGTGAATCCCTGCTGCGCCAGGACTGATTTGATCACCGGGTGGAAACAGCTTCTCGGCACATCTCCCTGACGATACAGCTCGCGGTCGCTATAGACCGACATGATGTCTTCGAGTGGACGATAGGTGATTTCCCCTGCTGTATCTTCAAGCTCACAGAGATGATCCGGCTGAAGAATCACCTGAATCAGCTGATGACGATGCAGATCGACCGCTCGTGGCACGGCGCAGTATTTTTCATACAGATACTGGGTTGGCTGATAGCTGGCTTTGGTCGAAGTCCCGGAGCAGTCTTCTCCCGGATCATTTTTGAAGTAAATATGGTTGATCCGGTATTGATCAGACCAACTGCTAAACTTGCCATGATCCGCAAAAGTCTGGAGTACCTCGCGCCAAGACATAAAGTGCTTGAGTCGGCCAATAGCATAACTTTCTAACGTGCTTTCCTTGAAGTTCAGCCGATGATTGCGGTTGGTGCGGTAATCCAGCTGATCGTCATATCGCTGCCACCGATAAGCCAGCATTTCGGCAACATTGCGTCCTTCATCGTGTTTGTTGCAGTCGCTGTTCAGCCGGACATGACCGTCGGTGCAGTATTCAAATTCGCGAATGACTTGATCGCCTTCCGTTTTATCGCTCCAGCGATTATCCAGCTCACCAGCGTTCAGCGCTGCCCGGATTGTACCGTTGCTGAGTGACGGATCCAGATAATGTGCTTTGGGATGAAAAAAGCCCTCAAACAACTGGCGATCGTATTTTTCCAGCGAGATATAACTGGCAGTTTGGGGGGCGTTTGTATCCTGAGAATACGTACGGGCTTCGACTTCACGCTTGTATGCGAACCGCAGGGCTGCCAGATCGTACATGCCAAAGACCGACAAGGCGTCCATGATCGATGCGTTGTAATCCATAATCGAGCTGTAAGACGGCACATGGGTCAGGCCGTGCTGATGCGCTTCTGCCGGCGTAAAGTAATTGGGCTCATCAATACTGCCTTTGAAGTTGTGGCGTAGCCCAAGGTTGTGGCCCAGCTCATGGACCAGTGTTTTGGCATAGTAAATTCCGGTCAGGATCTCACCAATGTCCTTTTGCTGCGTCAGTGTCAGATCCTGCCAGTGTTTCAGATGCTGGCCGACGGCACCGTTCTGCCAGAGGCTGGGATCCTGGAACTGAATGGCACGACCGGCCACTGTGGCTGTCGGCAATTGCTTGGACGTCGCACTCACCCAAAGATTATCCACGGAGTACATATTGTTTTCCGACCAGAACTGCTGCTCAAGGTCCTGCAAGCGGGTCAGCGTTGGTAAATCCAGTTCCTCATCATGGATGTCATGATAAGTGGCCAATTCCTGAAACAGATCGTCAAGTGGGATTGCGGGCTGCTGACTGGCTTCATCCTCATAGGGCTGTGCCGTCAGTTCATGTGCCGTGTGTGCATGGACTTCCAGTGTGGCTGTCTCCGCAATCGCTCTCGCGTGCACCGTATCTGCCGCTGTCGTGACATCGCCGGCGGGCTTTTCCGGTGTGCTCATCGGGACAATTCCGCCCCGGTTATACTGCGTCACCAGCTTTTCCCAGAAGTAGTGGGAGAGTCCCTCCAGAACCCCGGCATACTGATTGACATGTGCATGGACGATTTCACCCGTGAGCGGGTTTGCAGCCGACGGACCATAACCAGCCAGACCATTTTCCAGAGGATCGTCAATCAGGTTAATCACGTTATAACGCAGATCGCCAGAGTGCTTGCCCGAGGGTTCGATCAGGCGAATTTCCGGCACACCGACTCTCTTCAGTTGCGGGTTGATCCGCGCCACGACTTCTTGGGTGATTTGTTTATAAAAGCGTGTTTTTTCGTTTTGATCGAAGCTGTCCGACAGGTGGTAGTCGATCGTGGCTAGGTTCGGATTGAACCGCTGCAAGTACTTGATATCGTTTCCGTCAAGTTGCGCATTGCCCAGTTGATCGGGTCTGGAGATGGTGTTGGCAAAAAAGCCGAAGGTGTCTTCATCACCCTTAGGGTACAACACGGGCTCATAATCCGGGCTGCGGATATTATCCAGCGGGACCAGTGAATAGAAGTGAGAGACGGTGAAGCTCAGGTTGCTGTAATCGAACTGGTTATGGCCTTTGAGCAGGGCGTTAATCAGGCAGCGACGGCTGTTGGTGACCTGAAAATCCTGCTCCAGTTCGACATTGAGTGAACCATCTTCGTTGAGTTCATAACCCTGCCAGTCGCTGGGATCAGGCAACCGGGGCGTGCCAATCGGCGTGATACAGCCTTTGGAGAAAACAAAATAGTCGGTTCGGTCGCGCTCGATGACCTGAAACTGATTGAAGTCCGGGGTAAAAAAGGGTTTCTCGGTCCAACTGAGATCGACGTCGGTATTCAATTCTTCCTGATTTGTACAGTCGCCATAGCTGTCTTCTTTACAGCGGTACGATTGGTACTTGCCTTTCATCAGAATGACTGGCGGCAATTCGTGGCGCAGCTTGTCCCAGCGGATACTGTCTTCCTGTTCAGTTTGATGCTGGGCAATGAGATCAGCGCTGACCTCCCGGACTTCCACGCCCTCCTCGCCATAGAATAGGCGAACGACTTTCTCTTCACCTTGTTTAAACGGGGCCATACTGACGGCATAGCGGGGAACTTTACCTATGGAGGGCAGGTATAAATAAAGTTGATCGGTTTTCAGCGCACTGCGATGAAATTGTTCAAGAGGTTTATCTTCTGTTTGGTATGCTTTGTCGTCTGCACCACAACCCGATAATATCGCGGTCGTGATCAGAGAGAGAAAAAATCTTCCCGATTTCATGACAAATCCTTATGTTTGAAAAAGAATAGCAAGCATTGGTTGAAAGTTATTGAAAACAATCAATTGATGATGTTATGCCAGATGATTATCAATGTTCATTCCTGAAACCAGATGGTTTTGGCGATAGAACATCGAATAGATTATATTTTCATACACTTCATTTCTGAAATAATGAATCATTGATAAAAGCTATAAATATGATAATCATTAGTGAATTTGATATGTCTGATACTATAGGGGCGTATTTTTGTCGATTTTTTGTTTTAATATGATGCGAGGTTAATATTTTTGTCTGTATTGATAACAAGTGTGACTTTCTCGAATTGAGATAGTTTTAACCCGAATGGTTTTTGTATTGATTATATTTGTTGAACTTAGGCAGGTTATTTTAAATTTAATGTTAAATTAAGAAAAAGCCAGTCAAATTCTGACTGGCTTTTGGGGGGCTCTTATCGCTGAATCGCGCTGGGTGAGCGGTTGAGTGTTGGTAGTACTTCTAATACAGCATGATAACGGGTCATTATTTTATCCATGATAGCCCGGCGCTCTGAATCATTGACATCCTCGATACTCAGATATTTCAAAGAGATTGTTGTATTGTCAATGGGTTCGTTAATCAAATCTGCATATTCATGAATGGATGAAATCATCTTATATGCGGCGACATTATCTCTGTTCGCATATAAGATCTCACCTATTTTGCGCTTATATTCCAATGCGTCTTTCTGGTTGTTTTTATGTTCTCTGACGGAAATATAACGCACCAGATTAATTCCATTCGAATATGGGTTGTCGTGACACTGCCTGAACTTCTCAGTAATATTGAGTCGTGCTTCAATCTGGCTATATTTTCCACTTTCCGGTAAATCATATAAACGTTTTAGCCGGGATGCATACAGCGGCGCCTCTTCAATCATGCTGCTGGTTTCAAACCATGTGAATTCACCTTGCGGTTTCACCGGATTTCCATCGCGATCGGTAAATAGTTCAGCATGGTATTTCTGATAGCTGGTTGCAGTACCGAAGAGGATGTCATCCAGCAGTTCTTTTATGCCGTCCGCACTGCGGACTGTGGTGCCATCCAGATAGAGTGTCTGTAAATCAGCTAAAGACAGATCTGCACGCTGGGTGGTCCGACGGAAGCCCTGACGTTCAACCAGAGTCGCCATGGCGGCAATTTTATCCGGCCTTCATCATGACGGTTGCAGTCGGTATTTTGAGAAACATGTATCCCCGTAAGCATCTTCTTTACACTGATAGACCTGATAGGTGCCGGGAATGGTTAACACCGGGCTCAGGTGACTCTCGACATCATTCCAGCGAATGCTGTCTGGCTGTGCAAGCTGTGCCTGAGCAATGGCATCCGGGCTGATCTCTCGCACCTCAAGTCCGGTTTCGGTATAGATCACCCGAACCAGTTTTTCCTGCCCTTGTACGAAAGGCGCCATACTCGCGGCATAGCGAGGTGCTTTCCCCATCGAGGGCATATATAAATACATTTGATCGGTTTTCAGCGCATTCCGGGTGATTTGTTCCGGTTTTTTGTCGACAAGTTTGTAGTCGTTGTCATCAGCACCGCACCCGGCCAGCAAGACCGTGTTCAGTGCAGAAAGCATAAAACGAGTTTTCATTTCAACTCCTTTTGTTAAAACGAAAAAATCAATGACATGGTGTAAGTCGCCTTACGCTCGTCAAAGAGATCAATGTTGCCCAGAGTTCCTCTTTCGGCATCGTAGTAGACACCGGAAGTGGAAACAGAGAGGGAAGCAGCCAGATTTTTCATGGCCTGATAGCTGAGGGCTGCGGAGCCACCGTAGTCCCAGTTGCGCCGGGTGCCTTCATACGACCAGCTGGTGCCGCCAAGTAATGAGCCACTCAGCGTGAAGTCATAGAATGAATAACTGCTGCTCAGGTGCAGCGAACTGATCCAACTGGTGAGTGCTTTGCCGCCAGCGGTGGTGTATTGGTGCAGGTTTTTTCTGAGCCTGGGCGCAACACTGGCCGACCAGTTTCCATCGCGGTAACTCAGCGGTACCGTCAGGCGCAATGCCGTGATCAGTTCCTGTTTTTGTGATGTTTCAGATGTTGGCACTGTGAACTGCAGATTCAGGCTGGAAGCGGTGTTGTCTCCGATATTGAATAGCTCAGGCTGGGTGTAACCGAGCACAGTATCCGTCAGGTAGGTGCCTGTTTTA
The DNA here is from genome assembly GCF_030547945.1 of Photobacterium sp. 1_MG-2023. NCBI lineage: Bacteria > Pseudomonadati > Pseudomonadota > Gammaproteobacteria > Vibrionales > Vibrionaceae > Photobacterium > Photobacterium sp. 1_MG-2023. The sequence continues at coordinate 84,020 of NZ_JAUORR010000020.1, forward strand.
TCTTCCAGCTGTTGATAACCGCCCCCGGACAGGTAAAACAGATGATCCTCTGAAACACGAGCACTCAAGGTACCTGTCCAGTGGTTCGATCGCTCACTCTTATAACTTGTTTTTTCATAACCATTGGTGAGATGTGAGAGCGTGATTTTTCCACCCAATTGAAATTGAGGCGTTTCCGCAAAGGATTGGCTTGAGCTGAATATTGAAAACATCAGGGCGGGTATACCGAAATAACAATAACAATGCTTTTTTGTAGTGGGATGCATAAAGACTTTCCTTGTCTCACCAAATAAATCTGCAGGTCGTTGAACCTACTTGTTTGAATGGCTGAATTAGATATATTGATTCCAAAATTTCTTCAAATTACATTTTTTGATGATAAGTTTGTTATTTATGGATTTTCCCAGACTTCTCAGGTGTGGGGTTCATTAGAGTTAATTTTTTATGCTGCCAGATGTGTAAATGTTGGTGGGATTGTTTGAACTGCGCCTGGGAATGCCGATGGATGCATTTTTGTGCTCGGGGTTGAATGTGACCCTTTTCTTCATTCATGTATGAGCTAGTTTTGAACCCGGTCTATTGATTGTCATCGTGATTGAGTTAAATTGGGCTGCGTCGTGTCTATAGTAAGTTTGCGCTGAATTTCAGGTTGAATAAGCCAGTGAAACAACTGCTATACTGCTGAAGATTGAAAGGAATTTGATGACAGGGAGTCATAAACAGGGATGTTGTCGTATTTTTTGCGCCGTTTGGCGCTTGTGATCCCAACTTTTATTGGTATTACTGTCCTGATTTTTGCGTTAACGCGCTTTGTCCCAGGTGGACCGGTAGAGCGGATGCTGTCCAGCATTCAGGCCCAGCAGGGGATGTCGATGTCGCCTTCCATGTCGGGTCAAAGCAACGCATTATCAGAAGAACAGCTCGCAGAGCTGAATGCATTCTACGGGTTGGATAAACCTGTGTTTGAAGCCTACACCGACTGGCTGTCAAAGCTGATTCATCTGGACTTTGGTTTGTCGACGCGTTATTACGAACCGGTCTGGGATATGATCATGGAGCGATTGCCGGTCTCCCTGTTCTATGGTGGCGTCACCTTTTTCCTCAGTTATTTTATCTCCATTCCATTGGGGTATTATAAAGCCCTGAAACATGGCAGCCATTTCGATTCGGCCTCTTCCATCCTCATTTTTATCGGCTACGCCTTACCCGGTTATGTGGTCGGGGTGTTATTGATTACGCTCTTCAGTTACCAGCTGGAGTGGTTTCCGATGGGGGGATTTGTCGGGGATGACTTTGATGACTATGACAGCCTGTGGCTGAAAGTGAAAGATATTCTCTGGCATGCCTGTTTACCGCTCATTTGTTATTTGATTGGTGATTTCGCAACACTCACGATGACCATGAAAAATAATATGATGGAAACCCTGTCGGCTGATTATATCCGGACAGCGATTGCCAAAGGTTTACCGTTTCCGACCGCTGTTCTCCGTCATGCATTAAGAAACAGCCTGATCCCGGTTGCCAGTCATTTTGGAAATTCATTACTGTTTTTCATGACAGGCTCTTTCCTGATAGAAGTGATTTTTAATATCGATGGCATTGGGTTGCTGGGTTATGAATCCATTATGGAGCGGGATTATCCGGTTGTGATGGGTATTGTTGCCATTAATGCGGTGTTATTGATGCTGGGAAATATTATTTCCGATATTTGTGTTGCTTTGGTTGACCCGCGTGTGAAGTTCGGAGAATAAAATGTTATCACTAAGCCCGTTAACGAAGAAAAAGATCCTCCGTTTCAAAGAAATTAAACGTGGTTATTGGTCTTTACTGATTTTAACAACCTTGCTGATTTTTTCTTTTTTTGCTGAATTTTTCATCAACAGCAAAGCTTTGATGGTGAAATATCAGGGGGAATATTATTTTCCGGTTGTCAGTGATGTGCTACCCGGCACCCAATTCGGTCAGGACTATCAAAGTGAAACGCAATACCGTGAATTAAAGCAATGGTTTGCTCAGCAGAACCAGGGCGATTTTGTGGTGATGCCACTGGTGCCCTGGAACCCGCTGGAGCAGGATTTCAGTGGTGATTTCCCTCCGACAGCCCCGGATGCGGACGCTCAGCATTACCTGGGAACAGACACCATTGGCCGGGATATTCTGGCCCGGCTGGTCTATGGTTTTCGGATCACCATGGGATTTGCGCTACTGACGATGGCCATTTCTTATGCCATCGGGACGGCCGTTGGCTGTGCGATGGGATTTTGGGGCGGCAAGTTCGATTTGCTGGTCCAGCGATTCATTGAGATCTGGTCCATGGTGCCCTTTTTATACGTCATTATGATTCTGGTCTCGATCACACAACCCACATTTACCTTATTCGTCGCCATCAATGTGCTGTTTGGCTGGATGGGGATGACCTGGTACATGCGGACCATGACCTATAAAGAAGTGGCCAGAGATTATGTGATGGCTGCGAAAGCTATCGGAGCCTCGAACTGGCGGATCCTGTATGCACATATTTTACCGAATGTGATGGTCATGATTGTGACGCTGGCACCTTTCACGATTGCAGCAAATATCACGGCTCTGACGGCTCTGGATTATCTGGGACTGGGCCTGATGCCGCCAACACCCAGCTGGGGTGACTTGCTGCAGCAAGGGAAATCGAATCTGGATTCCCCGTGGATTGTGATCACTGTGGTCACCGCGATAGTTGCCGTACTTGTGATGGTGACCTTTATTGGCGAAAGTGTCCGGGCGGCTTTCGACCCTAAGAAATTTACCCGTTATAGTTAAGAGAGTAGCCATACAACAAGGACGTATGATGAAGAAGACAATGAGCCTATCCGCCCTTCTGGCGATGACGTTTGGCAGCTCACTGCTGATGGCAGCCGACTTACCGGCGGATCTGAACTGGCAATCGAATCTGCACGAACCTCGATTTGCGTCACCACAGGCGAAATTTGGTGGCACCTTTCATACTTATATTGAAAGCTTTCCGCAAACTTTTCGGGTGGTGGGCCCGGATTCGAATGGTCGTTTCCGCCCCTGGTTATTAGACAGTCGTCCGTCTGCGGTGACCCGCCATCCTGACACCAAAGCCTGGATCCCGGATATTGCTTCGGAATGGGCCTATGGCGACGACAATAAAACGGTGTATTTCCGGATTAACCCAAATGCGAAATGGTCTGATGGTGAGCCGATCACGTCTGAAGATTTTACATTTGTGCTGACCTTCATGCGTTCCAAAGACATTGTTGCGCCCTGGTATAACACCTTTTATACCCAGCAGATTGAAGACGTGATTCAGTACGATGAACGCACATTTGCTGTTGTCTCCGGAGAAAAGCGTAACGCTGAAGAGCTGATGTTGTATACCAACATGCGACCGATTCCGGCGCATTTCTACCGCCCGAAAAAAGATGAAAATCACGACGGCATTCAGGATAACTTTGTCCGCTTTTATAACTTTAAGCCTGAGCCATCTGCAGGACCTTATTATGTTGATGACATGAAGAAAGGGAAGTCCATTACCTTCAAACATGTCGGTAAAGATTGGTGGGGGTACAGCAACCCATATTATCTGCATCGGTATAATGTCGAGAAAATCCGAATCAAAGTGATTCGTGACAAAGACATTGCCCGCCAGCATTTTGAGAAAGGCAATCTGGATTCATTCTGGCTCGATACCCCGGAGCTGTGGCGGGAGAAAACCGAAACCGCGAACTTTGAGCAAGGCTACATCCATAAATTCTGGGGATATAACCAAGTGCCTATTGGAGCGGGGGGGCTCTGGCTCAACACCGCAAAACCTCTGCTGGATCAGTTGGAAGTGCGTAAGGGCATCGCATTGGCGACGGATTTCGATGGTCTGATCGAGAAAGTGTTACGCGGCGATGTCGTGCGTAAGCCGAATCCGATGGGCATTGGTCATGGTGACTACACCAATGCAGACATCAAAGCGCCGTCATTTGATCCGGCGAAGGCCATTGCACACTTTGAAAAGGCCGGCTTTAGCCAGATCGGGCCGGACGGGATTCGTGTGAATGAACAAGGGCAACGCCTGTCGTTCGGGATTACTTATAGCTATGGCTATTTAACGCCGCAAATTGCTTACCTGAAAGAGCAGGCGAAGCTGGCTGGCCTGGAGTTTACCCTGAACCTGATTGATGGATCTTCAGCCTTTAAGTATGTGCTGGAGAAAAAGCATGAATTGTCGTTCCATTCGATGGGGACCGCTGAAATTCCGGCTTACTGGGAATACTTCCATTCCACCAATGCGAACAAGCCACAGAACAACAACTTCACGAACTTCAGTACCCCTGAACTGGATCGCCTGATCATGGCATACCGGACAGAGTTTGATCTGGAGAAGAAGAAAGTCCATGCCAAGCAGATTCAAGCCATTGTTGCTGACGCTGGCGTGATTGTGCCCGGTTATATGCGTCCTTACGCAAGGGAAGCTTTTTGGCGTTGGTTACAGATCCCGCAGCCAGCCATGACAAAATCAACTGAGTTTTTGTTTCCGTCCGGCACATTCCGTGATCTGGGCACTTACTGGATTGATGAAAGCCTTAAAAAAGAAACTAAGGCTGCGATGAAATCAGGTAAAAGCTTCGCGCCTGTGACCATTCTGGAAGAGGAATATAAGCTTTGATCCGGGCTGGAGTGTTGTATGAATCATCATGAAATCATCCTGCGTGTGCAGGATCTGGAAACTGAATTCAGCACCGATGATGGCAAAGTCAAAGTGCTCCACGGTGTGTCATTCGATGTGAAAAAAGGAAGGACGCTCGGGCTGGTGGGGGAGTCCGGTTCAGGTAAGAGTGTGACTGCCATGTCGATCCTAGGGCTGCTTCCGCAGCCCTATGGGCGGGTCACTCAAGGTAAAGTGCTCTATCGGGATACAGATTTACTGGGACTGTCTCCCAAAGAAATGTATGCCATGCGCGGCAATCGTATTTCCATGATTTTCCAGGATCCGATGACGGCACTGAATCCGGTTCAGACGATTGGCAAGCAGTTGAATGAAGTTCTGGCGTTGCATCGTCCGGAGCTCAGCAAGAAAGAACGCAGTCAGTACTCTTTGGAGATGCTGAAGAAAGTGCAGATTCCTCTGGCGGAAAAGCGCTTGTATGAGTATCCGCATAATCTGTCTGGCGGGATGCGTCAGCGTGTCATGATTGCAATGGCGCTGGCCTGTAAGCCGGATGTTCTGATATGTGATGAGCCTACGACCGCACTGGACGTCACGATTCAGGCTGAAATCCTAAAATTAATGAAGTCACTTCAGGCTGAAACGGGCATGGCGATGATCTTCATCACCCATGATTTAGGGGTCGTGGCTGAAATCTGTGATGATGTTGCGGTGATGTATGGCGGCAAAGTGCTGGAAACAGCCGATGTGTTTGAACTGTTTGACAGCCCACAGCATCCTTACACCAAACGATTGATGGGATTGATGCCGGGTCTGGACAGGCCCGGAAAGCAACTGATTCCATTTGAGCCCATTGACCCGAGCCAGTTTCCTGAATTCAAAGAAAGCTGATCGGTTATTTTGTTGTTTGCAGTCAGAGTGATGTCATGGACGAAATTTTACGTATTGAAAACCTGAAACAACATTTCGTTTCAGGGAAAGGGATTTTAAAGAAGGGTTATGTCATTAAAGCAGTTGATGGTGTGTCTTTTTCTTTAAACCGCGGGGAAACGCTCGGCCTGGTCGGTGAATCCGGTTGTGGCAAAAGTACCCTTGGCCGGACCATTTTAAAGTTGTTTGAGCCAACTGACGGCAAGATCATTTTTGAGGGGCAAGACATTACCCATTTGTCTGCCAGACAAATGCGGCCTCTAAGAAAAGACATGCAGATTGTCTTTCAGGATCCGCTTGAATCACTCAATCAGCGCCATACCATTGGCATGATTCTGGAAGAGCCTTTCATTATTCATCACATTGGCACCCCGGCTGAACGCAAGCAGTGGGTGCTGGAATTGCTGAATAAAGTCGATTTACCTGCTTCTTCTGTCGACAGATATCCGCATGAGTTTTCCGGGGGACAGCGGCAACGTATCGGTATTGCCCGGGCAATCGCTCTGAAACCGAAGCTCCTCATCTGTGACGAGTCGGTTTCGGCACTGGATGTTTCGGTTCAGGCGCAGATTCTGAATCTGCTGTTGTCTCTGCAAAAAGAGATGGATTTAGCGGTGATATTTATTTCCCATGATTTATCGGTTGTGAAGCATGTTTCGGATCGGGTTGCTGTGATGTACTTTGGTAAAATTGTTGAACAGGAAACCGCGGAAGCGATCTATACAGCCCCTCAGGCTGATTACACCCGGAAGTTATTATCTGCCATTCCAATTACTCACCCGAATCAGCGACAGGCTTAAAGTCTTCTGGTGATACAAACTCCTTTAAATCAGAGTAAAAAATAAACAAAAAGAGGTCTTAGATTTCTTTTTGTTTAATAAGTGTTCAGGTGAGGGTAAATTCGAAAAAAAACTATTGCGCTCTGAGAACATCTCTCTATAATGCGCCTCCGTTGTCACGATAAACCGAACGGTTAGCGAGATAACAAAACGTTCTTTAACAATTTGACCATGCAATCTGTGTGGGCACTCGACAATGATACAGTCAAAAGATTTTATCAGTGAA